>CANRMT010000005.1 GCA_947631815.1 uncultured Eisenbergiella sp. | reverse complement strand
GGTTTATGCCATTTTTATCGGTTAAAGTATTGATTTTTCAAGGCTCATCACACCAAATGGTGTGGGAAGTTTGAGTTACCATACCTCTCTTGACTTCTGCAATGATTTCCGTTCCGGGTTTCGACTTTTTTCTCAAGACTGTTTTTCCATTTCTAAAAATTCCTTTTGGGAACTTTTTGAGGATTTTCTTGAAAATTTTTTCCTTGTTTCTTTTTAGATTCTTTTCAAAAAGTCTTGACAAATATATTATACGGCTGCATAATATATTATACAAGCGCATAATGCCGCCTGCAGGAGACAAAACAGACGAATAATTATCATTCCTGTCAGCCGCTCAACTGCCAGGCGTATATTGCCCCAAAACACGGTTTTACCCTTTGTCCGCTGCGCGGATTCATTCCGTCGCCCGCGGCACAGCTTTACTCCATCACCCCCGGAAAGGAGACCGTCATGAACAGCACCCCCAAAAAACTCGGCGAGGCCGAGCTGGAGATCATGCAGGCGATCTGGAACAGCCAGACGCCCGTCACCTCCAATTTCATCCTGAAAGCGCTGGAAGATAAGCGGAACTGGAAACTGCCCAGCCTGATGACGTCGCTGTCGAGGCTGGCCGACAAAGGCTTCGTTCACTGCGACCGCTCCACAGGCACGAACCTGTACTCAGCCCTCATCTCTGAAAACGACTACAAGGCCGACGTCAGCGGAAGTTTTCTGAAAAAGCTCTATAACAATTCCCTCCATAACATGGTGGCGACCCTGTATAACAATCAGATGCTGAAGGACGCCGATGTGGAGGAGCTTCGGGACTTCCTGAACAGATTGGAGAAGGAGCAATGATGAGAGATCTGTTTTTGACCTGTTTGAGCGTTTCCCTTTCCACAGGGGCTCTGATCCTGCTCCTGACGCTGCTTTCTCCGCTTCTGGAAAAAAAATACGCCGCCAAATGGAAATACTGGATCTGGATCCTCCTGGCCGTCCGGCTGCTGATCCCCATCAGCGGGATCTATCGACCGGACCGAGGCGCGGACAGCGTGCCAAATGCCGTTTCCGTCGGCGTGGAAAACGGGACCGTCCTGCCCCTCCGGCAGGCTCGGCGCTTCGTGGTGGAGATCCCCGTCCCTCTGACGCAGCCCGCCGCGGCGCAGATGCCGAAACGGCTTCCCTCTCCCCTGGACGCCGCCGCGGCTCTCTGGGCGCTGGGCGCTCTCGTCTATTTTTCCTTCCATATGGTCAGTTACCTGCATTATCGGCGGCTGGTCGAAAGGGACAGCGTCCCCGCGTCGAAGGAATGCGTTTCCTGGCTGATGCAGGGCCTGCGGGATGAGCTGCACATCCGGCGTCAGATTCCCGTGGCGGTCTATGCGCCTGCTGCCAGCCCCATGATCATCGGCTTCCTGCGTCCCGTTCTGGTGCTGCCGGACGCGGATTTCGGAGAAAAGGATCTGGCCTTCATCCTGCGCCACGAGCTGATCCATTTCCGGCGCGGCGATATTTATTTCAAGCTGCTCTTCGTCGCGGTCAACGCCGTACACTGGTTCAATCCGCTGATCTGGCTCATGCAGAAGCAGGCCGCTCTGGACATGGAGCTTTCCTGCGACGAGGGCGTCATCGATGGCGCAGACCTGGCCTCCCGCAGGGCCTATACGGAAACGCTGTTGTCCTCTCTGCGGGAAAACAAAGGGAAGGGAAGCGTTCTGTCCACGCAGTTTTACGGTGGAAAAGAAACGATGAAAAAGAGATTCGTGCATATTCTGAAGAGGATAAAAAAGAAGAACGGCATTCCGGTGCTGATATGCGCCGCCATTCTGGCCGTCGGACTGGGCGCGGCCGTGGGCTGCGTCGCGAAAACGGACGCCGGAAGCACGGCAACAGAGGGCTCCGCGGACACGGCGGGCGGCTCAGATATGAACGGCGCAGACGGTTCTTCTCCTTCTGAAACGGACGCTTCGGGATCCGAAAACTCCGACGGAACCGGCACTTCCGCCGACGAGACCGACTCCGTCGGCGGCGCGGGCGCGCAGACCTCTCTCCCTGGCTATACGTCAGAGCAGCTCATTCAAATGGCTTCGGAGTGTTATGCGTACCTGCATGACGGCTATGTTCCGGGGCATATCGAGATCGACAGCATCTCCGAAGACGGCATGGCCGCGATCCATCTCTACGACATGACAGAGGAAAACACCGCCACGCTGGACTGGTATACGGTGGACATCCGTACCGGCCTGGGCGAAAACGTGAACCTTGAACAGATCTGTCTGGGCGAATTCGCCCCGTCGGATATCGCCGTCGCTTCCTTCGGAGAACATCGGCAGGCCATCATCGACCGGATCCTCGCCGTTTTCCAGGAGGCCGAAGCGCCCCGTTACCGGCTGGAAAACCCAGACTTGGAATCGCCGGATCTCGTCGGGGCCCGGGCGGACTGTATTTTTCACGCGGACTGGATCTCCATCCGGGAACCGGAGGACGATCCCATGATCCGGGGCATGCGCTCCGTT
Source organism: uncultured Eisenbergiella sp. (assembly GCA_947631815.1). GTDB lineage: Bacteria > Bacillota > Clostridia > Lachnospirales > Lachnospiraceae > Gallintestinimicrobium. Next base: position 49,901 of record CANRMT010000005.1, on the reverse strand, counting down.
GCCGACGCGCTCACCGATCCGGATGAGATCGCCTATGCGGAGGAGATCATCGACGGCTGGATCGCGGAAATGAAGGAATGGGCTCAGTCCGATGAAAACATACAGATGGGACAGCCCGTGACCCTGCTGTTCGACTATGCGGGCACATGCCTGCTGTATTATCCCTATACCGTGGACGGCGTGACCACCCTGATCCCGCTGGAGGAAATGGCCGCCTCAGAATGGACGGAGGATCCTCAGGCGCGGTTCCAGGAAGGGGCCGACACGCTGAATCAGGCGCTGGCGCTGTACCGGGATCCGGAGGGCAGCTCACAAACCGATGCGGCGGGCGGAACCGACTCTTCCGGCCCAGATATCATCCGGATCCATCCGCTGTACGGCACGGCAAACGGGACCGGCCTCCCGGCAGGAACGCTCTCCCTGGAGGATTTCTGGGCAAGAGCTGTCAAAACAGAAAATACCGTGACCTTTTTCACCGGTCTCACTCTCACCTTTCCGGAAAGCTGGGACGGAAAATATGTGCTGACCTCAGACATCGGGCCGACCAACGCGCCCACATCCAATACCCTGATTGTCTCCGAGAAAACGAACTATGAAGCCGGTCCGGGCGGCGATCTGTTCTACCTGCGCTTCCTCCTGCACGAAGAGGACTCGACCTACGGGCTCGAACCCTTCGCCTCGGTGCTGGGCCTGTACCGGCAGGGGGACAGGGAATATGCGCTGGTCCTGGAAAAATGTCAGGAAATGGCCTGGGTGGAGGGCGATGAGACATACAGGGCCGCCTATGAGGCGCTGAGCCAAACGGCGGATTCCGTGACCGTCGGCACGGACGGCATGGACGGTTTTACGCCCTGCGGCATCGATGATATCCCGTGGATCGAGCGGGTGTGATTTGACATCTCTGCGGCTATGACATATAATAAGAATATTCCTAGCAATAATGGGGGATACGATATGTTGAGAATCTATCTGGATATGTGCTGCTATAATAGACCATACGATGATCAGACACAGATGAAAATAGCTATGGAAGCGCAGGCAAAACTATATATCCAGGATATGATCAGATCGAAAAAATTGGAGTTGATCTCTTCTTATATTTTGAGATACGAATGTGGAAATAACCCGTTTCCTATGCGAAAGGATGCGATTTTAGACTTTATCGACAAAAACGCATTTGGATATGTCGGAGACGAAAGAAAAACCGTTGTCGAAGAAAAAGCCGCGGAAATCATGAAAACAGGCATCAAATTTAAGGATGCCTGCCATGTGGCATCGGCAATTTATGCTGGATGCGATTATTTCGTATCTACGGACAAGCGGCTGCTGAAATATCGATCAAAAGAGATCAAAATGGTTACCCCCATTGAGTTTATAGTAGAGATAGAGGAGGACTGAAATGACCGCGAGCACGATCGAGATCATGAACAAAGGAATGAAATGTCTGACAGATCACATGGGAGTTGTTGAAGCAGAACAATTTATTTCCGTTATCATAAGAGAACGTTTTGATTATACAAAGTGGCAGCGGGAATTTTTTGACCCCAAAAAACCGGAAGAGATCAGTCGGGAAGCTACTGAATTTGAAAGATCACATCCATATACGGGAGATGCCGTAAGACTTTAATCCGGACGGATCACGATAAAAGCAGGGCCTCATTTCATGATGAAGCGCCCTGCTTTTATTATGCCGGTATTAAAGTTCTTCACGTTAGTATTTCCATTAAAATGAAACAGCACTAACTTATCATTTAAAATCGATTGCTGTCGGAACCGCTCAAAACACGCTCTGCTCGCTCACCGCTTCCGCGAACGGTCCCGGCAGCACCCTCGCGCCGCGGTGATTTCCCAGATAGTCGGTATCGAAAACGATGTCCGTCCCGTCCGGATTCTCGTACCGCTCTTCCGGCTCGAAGGCCTTCCCCAGCGTATCCGAAGAAATGAGTTCGGCTTCAAAATCCCGTATCCGGTCGTAGAGATCGGTTTTCAGGACATAATGCCCGTCCGCTTCCTCCAGCTCGATCTTCACCGGGCTTTCGGCATCGATCAGGCAGTGTTTCTCTTTATTCCAGCCCTGCGCACCGGCCAGATAGACATTTCCGTCCGCCCAGACCGGGAGGGAATGCTCGTGCCAGGGCTCCAGCCCCGCCATGTCCGGCGTCTCGTTTTCCATGTCGAAATGGGAGATCCACTCGTCGTAGGTGATATAATCGTTCATCACATGGGTGCCGACCTCCCGGTTCTCCGTATAGACCTCGTCCCGACTGTCGCTCTTGACCTCCGTCGCGTCCTTCGGCCATCTCTGCACGAAAATGTTGTTGTAAAAACGGTCGTCCCCGTGCAGGATCGTCATGAACCCCATGACCTCCGTTCGGTGCGGAATGTGATAAGGCGTATACCGGAGACCGGTCCCGCCGCCCACACAGGTGAACGCGCCGCAGATCAGATTGTGCACCATGGCCACGCCCTGTGTCGCCATGCGCAGCGACACGTCCGACAGCAGGAGATTGTGGTCGATCAGCGTAGGCCCATGCCCCACCTCCACGAAAATGTCCTGGCTCATCATGCCGCCCTTCAGCTGTTTTGCGAAAGCGGGCCGCTGGTTGTCGTGCAGCAGATTCTGTGTGATGCGGGTCCCCTGGGCCTCCCAGTCCGTCCAGATGCCCATGGTGCAGTGGTGGATGTGATTCCGGCGCATGACGACGTCGATGGCCGCGTGCATCTTAATGCCCGCGATCTCCGCGCCGCCCAGCTCCATCATGTTGTTGATGTGATGGATATGATTATCCTCGATCACCGAGAACACGCCGCCCATTCGGCCGATGATGCCGCCCTGCTCACAGTGATGGATGTTATTGCGGCGGATGATATGACTTCCCACCTTTTCCTTCAGCCAGCCGTGATACTGGCCGCGGCACACCGCGTCCCGCTCCATCTGCGTTGGGCTTTTGACATGCTTATAGGTAAAATAATGCTCGTTGTCCGGATCCAGATATTTGCCCAGCCCGATCCCGGCGCACTTGCTGTTGGAGATCTCGCAGTCCTCGATGATCCAGCCCTTTGACCAGTGCGGACCGATCATGCAGTCCTGATAGGCCGCAGGCGGCGCCCACGTGGTGGCCGCCTTTGTGACCGTAAAGCCGCTGACCGTCAGATACCCGACGCCGGTTTTGGAGGGCATGAAGCACTCCCGGCGCACGTTGATCTCCACGTTTTCCCGGTTGGGATCCGCTCCCTGGAAATTGGCAAAGAACACGGTCCTGCCGTCCTGCTGCCTGGCATACCATTTCAGCCGGGACGCCTCCGGCTCCCAGGAGCATTCCCAGATCTCTCCCGCTAGGCATTCTTCCAGGCTTCCCGCCTCATAGAGCATCTTGCCGTTCAGATAGACAGCCCCGGTATGCTTTGAGCGTCCGGCGAAATACCAGTCCCCATACACATACGTCGTATACGGATTGTAATTCCCGAAGATCGAATTGTCCACGCTGGCCGTCCAGACCGTCCCCTCATAGGGCTCCCAGCCGGTCAGCACCTCCGCGCCCGTGATCACCGCCCCCAGCGGTTCCACGCTCCGGTACACGATGCGCGCGTCCTCGGTCCCGCCGTTCACCGGATCCACATATTCCCGGTAGACGCCCGGCGCCACCAGCACCTCGTCCCCGGCCTGCGCGGCCTTCGCCGCCTCCCGGATCCGGCGGAACGGGGTTTCCTTCGTCCCATTGCCGTCGCGGCCCGCGTTGGCATTCACATAGATCTTCATAAGCTCTCGGACTCCTTTCCTTTTATAAAAACATCCCAAACAGCCCATTCCCGCAACCCGGTCATGCACACGATACCCGGAAATGCCGGTACTTTCTATCTGTTAAAAACATTATCCCGCATTTTCCCCGCTTGTCAACTCCCAATGCCGTAAAACCCGAACGATGCTCTGCCGCCTCCCACAAATCCGGACCTGTCTTCGCACAGCTTCCCAAACCCTTACGTCCTGCTCCTGATTGTAAATCTATTTTTATAATTTCGGTTGACAATCCGCCCATTCCATGCTATCGTAAAAACCGGAGTGACCCGACATGGACAAAAAAGAAACCCTTCTGAACATACTGGAACATACGGATACCTTCGTCTCCGGCAGCGAACTGGCGGCGCGGCTGGGCGTTACCCGTGCGTCCGTCTGGAAATATATCCGCATGCTGGAGGACGAAGGCTGTGAGATCGAGGCCGTGACGAACCGGGGCTACCGGCTCTCCCCCTCCAACGACGCGCTCACGGCGGAGGGCATCCGGCGCGAGCTGGGGGATCTGCCAGACCGGTTTTCCATCGAGCTCCTGCGGGACTGCACCTCCACCAATTCCGTTTTGAAGGAAAAGGCGGCAAAGCTGCCGGAATGGCATACAGTGATCGCCGGACATCAGTCCGCGGGACGGGGCCGAAAGGGCCGCAGCTTCCATTCGCCGGAAGGGACTGGGCTGTATATGAGCGTCCTTCTGCGCCCGCAGCTCCCCATCGGGGACGCCGTTCTCATCACTGCCGCCGCCGCTGTGGCGGTGTGCCGCGCGGTAGAGGAGCTGTCCGGCGTCTGCCCCGGGATCAAATGGGTCAACGATATCTTTTTATATGGAAAAAAGATCTGCGGCATCCTCTCCGAAGCCAGCGTGGATATGGAATCCGGCGCCGTGGAATCCGTCATCCTGGGGGTCGGGATCAACATAACGCCCCCCGCGGAAGGATTTCCCCCTCCGCTGTCCGACATTGCGGGCGCGGTGTTTCCAAACAGGCAGCGCAATATGCGATGCCGCATGGCGGCGGCCTTTCTGCGGCATTTTTCCCGGATCTATGCGGACTTTCCGAACCGCGGCTTCGTGCCGGAATACCGGTCGCTGAATTTCCTGCCCGGACGGAGGATCCTCGTCCTGCAGGCCCACGTTCCCCGTCCCGCCGCGGCGCTGGGTATCGATGACCAATGCCGACTCATCGTGCAGTATGACGACGGGACGCAGGAAGCGCTGTCCTCCGGGGAAGTCAGCGTTCTTCCCGACTGACCCGCCGGGAATCCCTGACCGCTTTCCGACTGGCAGTTCCCGACCGATTTTCCTTCGGTCCCGGCGGCCCCTGAACATGCCGACGCCGTTTGGGAACGGCCCCTTCCGATTTCCGACCGCTCTTTTGCAAAAACATCGGACCGCCCTCACCGATCTATTCAACTGAAAGGAAAAATCCCATGTACCAAACATCCAAAACATGTCCGACCCCAAAAACCTTTGCCGCCGCTGACCTCGTCTATATCGCTCTGGCCTCGGTGCTGATCGCCATCTGCTCCTGGATCAGCATCCCCACGCAGATCCCCTTCACGCTGCAGACCTTCGCCATTTTCTGCGTGATATCCGTGCTGGGCGGACGGCGCGGCGCCGCCGCCGTCATCGTCTATCTGCTGCTGGGCGCCATCGGCATCCCCGTATTCGCGGGCTTCAAAGGCGGTATCGGCGCCATCCTGGGCACCACCGGCGGATACATGGTCGGCTTTCTCTTCATCTGCCTGGCCTACTGGCTCGCGACCGGGCTTTTCGGAAAAAAACTGTGGGTGGAGGCCGTGTCTCTGATCATCGGCCTTCTGGTGTGCTACGCCTTCGGAACGGCGTGGTTCATGCTCCTCTATGCCCGCACCTCCGGCTCCATCGGCATCATGACGGCCCTGGGCTGGTGCGTATTCCCATTCATCCTCCCGGACCTGATCAAGCTGGCGCTGGCGCTTTCTCTGGCCCGCCGCATTCCCGCCGTCCCGGAGCGATGAACTACTTTCGCCCAACCAGCCCGTGCAAGAGCTTTTTCTTCGGATCCTGCTGAACCGATCGGTCCTCCGCCTCTTTCCTGCGGAATTCGCGTTCCGTCTCCTGTCTGATCTCGGCGATCTCCTCCGGATCCGCGCCGTAACCGGACCGAAAATGCTCCCGGAAGACCTGCGGGCAGTCCGGCGGCATCCGCCTCCGAAAATTCTCACAGATCTCCTCCCACGCCTCATCGCAGGCCTCCCGGTATGCGTTCTGCGCGAGCTCCAGCGATCCGAACGCGTCGCCGTCGTCCAGCACGTATCCCACGGTACCGGCCTCCACATCCGTGGACATGCGCAGGACGCCGTAACAGCAGATCCGCTCGGGCCGCGCCTTCTTTCTTCCTCTCTCCATCCCCCGTCCGCGCGCCTCTCTCTCCGGATAAAGCGGCCGATAGTTTCTCTGATACAGATCCCTTCCGATGATATAGAGGCCGCAGCCGGTGCGGGCGTCGACCTTCAGCGGGAAAAAAATGTCCCTTCGCGCGGTTCCCCTGTTGAGCCCGTTGAAAAACGTTCCGCAGTCCGCATCCCGGAGCTTTCTCCGGTCGTCAAAAAGCGCATATCCCTTCCTTTCGCAGTAGGCCTCCAGAAGACAGAGCGTCTTGTCCATCCGCCTGGCCCGAGTCCTTTTCCCTTCCGACGTCAAAGGATATCCGGCGTCGTAGAAAAATTCCCGGATCTCCATATGCGTCGCGCGCTCCATGACGGTTTCCGCGATCTCCAGAAGCTCCCCGCAGTGCGGCGCGGCAAAGGGGCTCCGTTCCAGCCTTTCCCGGATCCCTCCGCGCGCTCTTTCCCAGTCTTCTTCCTTCTCCCAGGCCTTCGCCAGCTCCCCGATACAGCGCTGCATCCGTCCCGAAAGCTGCGCCTCCTCCACGCCCAGACAGACCGCGGCCAGCGGTTTCAGGAAATCGCCCGGAGCGCTCCCCGTCCCCAGACTGTCCTGATAGAGAGCCCGCCGCCCGTTCAGGATCAAAAAAAGCTGGCGGACAAAGGTTTCCGGCGCTTCCTTCCCCTCCCGGAGCAGCTCCGTCTGTTCCCGCAGCCGCAGCAGATAGCTTCCCTGCGCAGGGCCGTTCCTTTTTTTCTCCAGAAACTGCCGGTACATGCGCTCATGCTCTTCCCGGAAAAACTGAAAGATGACGGAATCCGACTCAAACAGCCTGTAATCCGTCTGTATATTCCTGTAAAACTCATCCCGGATCCTGCCCATCTCCTATTCCTCCGCCTTCTGCCGCCGCATGATCCGAAGCGCTTTTTTCAGATAGACGAGCGCCGTAAAGCAGTCGTCCTCCTCATTTCCGATGCTGAAGCCCTGTTTCTGCAGGAAAATGCCGAGAAGCATCTCCATATGGCGGTTATGCCGAAGCGGCTGATAATTTTTTTCCGGATACCGGAAGATCGACTCATACCGTTCACAGTACTCCCCGGCGGAAGCGAAGCTTTCCCGCAGCCGCTTCTTCTGCTCCTCCTGCCGCCGTTTTATGTTCTCCTGCTCCTGCAGATAATACTCACATTCCTCCATATAGAACTCCTCGTCCAACAGCCTATCCTGCTCCTCAACATCCTCCATGAGACTGTCATAGAATTCTTTTTCCAGTACTTTCTGTTCCTCTGTCTGGATCATCCTCCAGAAAAGCGAGGGCTCCTCCGGGATCTCCTTATCCGTCAGAGAATGATAGATCTCTGACATCGTCCGAGACAAAATATATCCGATCTTTCTCGTCACAAGGCCGATCCCCGTGGTGATGTCCATTTCCTCCTCATCCGACTTAAGCTGCTCCAGAAGCTCCGCAAAGGTCGCCTCCTCCGGCAAAAAAGTGTCAAAGGCGCCGCTCTCCTGATAAAACGTATACGGCGTCGTCATCGCCCGGACCGCGCAGTACAGCAGACACCGGTACTGCTGGCAGATCTCCGGCTCGAAATCCGGGATCCATTCCGAAACCTCCCCGATCCCTTCCATAATCCCGTCGATCAGACGGCACGTTTTTTCCTCGGAATATGCCCCCTTTTCATCCAGCAGAAAGGGCAGGATCCTCTGTTCGAAGCCTCCCGCGCACAGCCTGATCTCCTCCAGCGCTTCTTTGACCTTATTATCCCGGAAACGCAGTCCGGATCTTTTTTCCTCTTCCACGATCGGCTCTCCTCCCGTTTTTTCTGAAGGGGCCGCCGACGGCCGATTCCCCTTCTTTTTTCATGATATCATGTCCTGCCGGACACGGTGCCTCCGGCGGATTTTATGCGCCTGTCGGCGCTGCATCATGACTTTATACTCATTATACCATCAAATCTTTTTATATCAATCGTAATTTTTACGATCAGGCAAATTCGGGTGCGGTAAAGTAAGATCTGTCAGACGAACAGACCGTTTCAGAGCAGATTCAAAAGAACAGGAGGGTTTGCCATGAGAAAAGAAACCGCGTACGATTTTTGGAAAAGATATCTCCGCCTGGTCCACAACAGATGGAGCAAGCAAACGGTGGAAAACCCGCTGCGCGGATTCTCCACGCGCGTCAGGGCCGGGGAATACAATTCGGTATCGGATGAAGAGTTCTCCAGGGTCTATAAAGACTATCAGGAGCTTGACGCGATCTGGAAGCATGAAGCCCAGCATTCCGCCGGAGAGATCCTCCTCGACGCCCTGGAGATGACCGAGATCAGCGATGAGGCCATCGATCATATCGCCGACTATCTCGCCGGTCTCTCCGCATCCTCCGATTATCTGCCAAAAGCGGATGTCAGCTGGCGCAGGGCGCCGGAGACTCCTTTCGACGACTCCTCATCCGACGCAGACGGCTCTGACCGCGCCTCCCTGCTGGAGGACCTCGATCCCCAGACGATCTTCGATTCCCTGTGCGAGAGAGTTCACGGACAGGACGAGGCGAAAAGAGCCGCCGCGATGATCCTCTTCAACCACCTTCGGGGATTTCGTTCTTCCGCCGTCTTCTGCGGCCCCTCCGGCTGCGGAAAGTCGGAGATCTGGCGCTGTCTGTCCCGGGAGTATCCGGGACTCGTCCGGATCATGGACGCCTCCCGGCTGAGTGCGGACGGCTGGAAGGGCAGCCTCCATCTGCGCGACATCTTTGACGGCGTTCCCGCGTCCTCCGTAAAGGCACAGGGGCTGATCGTCGTCCTGGACGAGGCGGACAAGGTGTGCTGCGAATCCGCAGTTGGCTCCAGCGGGACCAACTTCAACCATCTCATTCAGAACAATCTCCTGAAGATGATGGACGGAGATGTGATCGAGTTCGGAGAGGAGGACCGGAAACCGGCCTTCTCCGTGGACTGCTCGCACGTTTCCGTCGTGCTCCTGGGAGCCTTCGAAAATCTTCTGCAGGGCAAAAGCTGCGGGGGCGGCATCGGATTTGGCGCCGCCCCCAGGATGGAATGCGATTATACCAATACGGACATCAGCTACAGCGATCTGATCGGCGCGGGCATGCGGCGCGAGATCGCAGGACGCATCAACCGCATCGTGCCTCTCCGGCCGCTTTCCGCCGCCGACTACAAAGAGATCCTCACCGGCTTCGTCCTGAACGAGCTGCAGTCCGTCGGAAATTACACGGTCACCATCGACGACAAGGTGGCCGACCGGCTCTCCAGCCAGGCCGCATCCTCCGGCCTCGGCGTCCGCTGGATGCGTTCCCAGATCATGAACGCTCTCGACGATCTCACCTTCCTCGATCCTCACGCCGACCACTACAACATCTCGGCCCCTTCGGGGGCCGGGTGCTGAGCCTCAGCCCGGATAATTGATGAAGCCCTGCAGCCAGATGGAGCCCCGGAAACGGCGTCCGGCCATGGGCTCTCCCACCAGATCCATGGCGTTGATGCACACCTGAAGCTCCAGATCGTTGCAGCGCAGGGACAGAATGAAAAGCCGCTCGCCGGTCAGGGCATTTTTTTCCTCCCTGCAGTCCAGGATCTCTCCCAGCACGGAATACTGATCGCATTCCACGCCGTAGGGCATGAAATACGTATCCACGAGGCTGAACACGTCCGTCTTCTGGATCCTTCTGGAGATCGCGGTATAGGTGTCCATGTCGTCCAGCGTCAGGCTCTCGATAGCGTCCTCATCCCCGCACCGCGCCGCCTGGATCAGCCGGTTGCGCACCACGGAATCCTTCTGGAGCTTTTTCTTCTGCCATTCGCTCTTCTGGATCGGCATCATGATCGTTCCCTGACAGGAGAGCGCGGAAAGGTTCACGGTCGTCCCGCTCACGGGCAGACGGTCCGCGTTCTGATATTTCAGATAGGGGATCATGTTCTGCAGATAAAAGATCAGGGACACGCCCACCTTCGGGTCCTCACAGATCCCCGCGTAGGATTCCCGGAACGCATGCCTCTCGACGGAAACATCCTCCGCCGTGCTCACCGTCCGGGTCCGCAGATAGGGATAATAATAATCGTAGGAAAAATTATCCTCCTCGTCAAACTCCCCGCAGACCGCGACCCCCACGCCCCCGGCGAAATCCCTGTCAAATTCCGCGAGCATGCTCTGATCGTCCTTCGTGATATAGGCCCTTTCCGTCGCGCCCAGCACCGTATCCCGGATAAGCTGTCTGATCTTCTTTTTATCGGTATATTCGCTGAACCCGACAGCCCGCAAAAATTTATGCAAGAATCCCACCTCCCTTTTCCGAACATATCCGCTGTTCCCGGACCGGATCAGCGGGACATCCCTTTCCGGACGTTACTCCGATCCGAAACCGTTTTTGGTTTACATAATATTTTCGTATTTCACTTATTTCTTTTTCCGGATCTCTTTCATGCCGCCCATATACGGCTGCAGCACCTCCGGGATCCTCACGGAACCGTCCGCCTGCAGATTGTTTTCCAGGAACGCGATCAGCATCCTGGGGGGCGCGACCACCGTATTGTTCAGGGTATGCGCGAAATATTTGCCCTTTTCTCCGCTGACCCTGATCTTCAGCCTTCTGGCCTGCGCGTCTCCTAAGTTGGAGCAGCTGCCGACCTCGAAATATTTCTTTTGGCGGGGCGACCAGGCCTCCACGTCCACAGACTTCACCTTCAGATCGGCCAGATCCCCGGAACAGCACTCCAGCGTGCGCACGGGAATGTCCATGGAACGGAACAGATCCACCGTGTTCTGCCAGAGCTGATCGAACCAGTATTTGGAATCCTCCGGCTTACAGACGACGATCATCTCCTGCTTTTCAAACTGATGGATGCGGTAAACGCCTCTCTCCTCCAGACCGTGCGCTCCCTTTTCTTTTCTGAAGCAGGGAGAATAGCTGGTCAGCGTCTTGGGAAGCTGGTCCTCCGGAATGACGGTGTCGATGAACTTCCCGATCATGGAATGCTCCGACGTGCCGATCAGGTAGAGATCCTCTCCCTCGATCTTGTACATCATGGCGTCCATCTCCGCAAAGCTCATGACGCCCGTGACCACGTTGCTCCGGATCATGAACGGCGGCACGCAGTAGGTAAACCCGCGGTCTATCATGAAATCCCTGGCATAGGCGATAACGGCGGAATGCAGTCTGGCGATATCCCCCATCAGATAATAAAAGCCGTTGCCCGCCACCTTTCTGGCGCTGTCCAGATCGATGCCGTCAAAGCTCTCCATGATCTGCGTGTGATAAGGAATCTCAAACGGAGGGACTGCGGGCTCCCCGTACCGCTGCACCTCCACATTCTCGGTGTCGTTCCGGCCGATGGGGACGGAAGGATCGATGATGTTGGGGATCGTCATCATGATCTTCAGGATCTTCTCCTGCAGCTCCTCCTCCAGCTTTTCCAGCTCAGCGAGCCGCTTCGCGCCCGCCGCGACCTCGGCCTTTTTCGCCGTCGCTTCTTCTTTTCTGCCCTGCGCCATCAGCGCGCCGATCTCTTTGGAGATCTTATTTCTGGACGCGCGGAGCTCATCCGCCTCCTTCTGTGCCTGACGGTTCTGTACGTCCAGTTCGATCACCTCGTCCACCAGCGGCAGCTTTTCGTCCTGAAATTTCTTCCGGATGTTTTCTTTTACCGCTTTCGGATTCTCTCTCAAAAATTTAAGATCGATCATAACCCATATTCCTCCTGTTTATCGCGGCCCTTTAATAACCGACGGCCATATCCAGCGCTTTCTTTTCTTCGTCGCCCAGCTCCAGCTCGCATTCCCCCCTGCTGACTTCTTTGGTGTAGGAATAGCAGCCGTCGGTGCTGTGCACGCTGTTCAGAATAAATCCGTTGTTCTTGTCGTTGAGCAGGCAGAGGCAAAAGCTCATCTTCCCGCCCATCTGATTGAAGGCGTCATATTTCACCAGCCCGATCTTCTGGTAACAGTACGCCAGCCTCTTGTTCAGATCCCGGATGTCCTTCCGGGCCTTTTCCTGCTCTTCTTCGATGGTCTTATTATCCTCAAAGAGTTTTATAATATCCTTTTCCAGGCTCTTCGCATTCTTTCCGCTCATGAACAGATCGTATTTTTCCTTCAGCTTCCGATATTTCACGAGCTGGATCACGGAAAGCACGATGAGAGCGGCCAGCGCCGCCAGCACCACGATCAGGATCAGTCCGACATAAAAGCCGTCGTTCCCGATCAGCTCCGTCAGGAAACTTCCCTCACTCATATCCGATATCCTTTCTCCTTCGCATGATTCGTTTTCCGGCTCAGCCTTTCCCGGAGATCTGCTCGACCAGCCTGTCAAGGTCATCGTGACCGTAGAATTCGATCTCGATCCGGCCGGATCCGTTCTCCTTTGCGCTGATCGACACCTTTGTCCCCAGCGAGGCCTTCAGCTGATCGGAGATTTCCTGATAGATCGCCTCCAGGGATCTGTTGGGCGTCTTTTTCGTCCTGGGCGGCTTGTGGAGGTTCTTCACCAGCTTCTCCACATCCCTCACGCTCAGCTTTTCGTCGAATATCCGCTGTGCGATCACATACTGCTCTTCCGGATCCTCGATGCTGATCAGCGCCCTGGCGTGTCCCGTGCTGATCATCTCCTCGATGACCATTTTCTGGACATTGTCGCACAGCTTCAGAAGGCGCATGGAATTGGTCACCGCCGTCCTGCTCTTGGACACCCGTTCTGCTACCTCATCCTGTTTCAGGTGAAATTCCGTCAAAAGGCGCTTATATGCCTGCGCTTCCTCGATGGGATTCAGGTTCTCCCGCTGAATGTTCTCGATCAGAGAGATCTCCACGATCTCCCGGTCGGACAGATCCCGGATGATGACGGGGACCTCCTTCAGACCGGCCATTTTCGCGGCTCTCCAGCGGCGCTCACCGGCTATGATCTCATAATGGGTCTTTCTGTCCTGTACGAGGATCGGCTGGAGCAGTCCGAACTGTTTGATGGAATCCGCCAGCTCCTGCAGAGAATCCTCATCGAAATTTTTTCTCGGCTGATTCCGGTTGGGTTCCACCTTGACGATCTTGACCATCGTGGACCCTTCTTCCGGCCTTTTCTCACCCGTTCCCGCCGCGGGGGCCTCCGGCAGCTTCGTTCCGGACGGGATCAGCGCGTCCAGTCCCTTTCCCAATCCCCTTTTTGATCTGCTCTTCTCCGCCATACCTCACAAATCCTCTCTTTTCAGTTTCCTCCGTTTATCACTTCTTCCGCCAGCGCCATATAGCTTTCCGCTCCGGCGGATCTCGGATCGTACAGATTGATCGGGATCCCGTAGCTCGGGGCCTCCGCCAGCCTGATATTTCTGGGGATCATCGTCTTATAGATCCGCTGATCCAGGTGACTCTTTACATTCTCCACGACCTGGCTGGACAGATTTGTCCTGGAATCGTACATCGTGAACAGGATTCCTTCGATATCCAGCGTGGGATTCAGCCTCTCCCGCACGAGATTGACCGTGTGGATCAGCTGGCTCAGCCCTTCCAGCGCATAGTATTCGCACTGGATCGGCACCAGCACGCTGTCTGCGGTCGTCATGGCATTCACGGTCAGCATGCTCAGGGAAGGCGGACAGTCGATCACGATATAATCGAACCGGTCCTTTATCCAGTCCACTTCATTTTTCAGAATATATTCCTTCCGATCGACGTCGATCAGTTCGATCTCCGCCGCGGCGAGATTCACATTTGCCGGTATCAGGCTCACATTATCGACAACATCCCTGATGAGGCATTCCTCTATCGTACATTCTCCCAGGATCAGTTCATATATCGTATTTTCCAGTTCGTTCTTGTTCACTCCAAACCCGCTGCTCGTATTCCCCTGCGGATCCATATCGATCACCAGAACCTTTTTTCCTTTCGCCGCGAGGCACGATGAAAGATTGATTGCGGTCGTGGTTTTGCCCACGCCCCCCTTCTGGTTTGCAACGGCAATTACTTTGCTCATTTTACCTCACATTCTACCGATAACGGCTGAGATCACTCATCATTCCCCATTTGATGATGGCGATATTATAGCACCTTTTTCTTTAAAATACTATCATGATTTTCTATAAAAAATGTTTCACGGGAAACCGATTTCTCTGCAAAAAATGTTTCACGGGGTCCAAAACAACATCTTGGGTTTCATAAATCGTGTGAAATCCATTATATTGATTTTCCGGTTTTGTTTCACGTGAAACATCTACAGCGGCTGTTTTCCCGGAACACCAGCTTTTCTCGGATATTTTTTAGACGTCTCCTGCACCTTGCGTATCACGAAAAGCGTGCGCGTCATATCGCTGTCCGGCAACTGAAACGTATCCTGTTTCTCCAGCCTTCCACCGAGCAGAAAAACCGCGCTTTTCGCAGCCTCCGCCTCCTGAACACTCTTTTCCGACTTATAGGAAAGAAAGACACCGCCCTTCTTGACAAAGGGGATACACAGCTCGGACAGCGTGGAAAGATTGGCGACCGCGCGGGAAACACACAGGTCGTAATGCTCCCTCATCTGCGGGGAACGCGCGAGATCCTCCGCCCTGCCGTGCACCAGTTCCACGTCCTTCAGCCCCAGCTGACGCACCACCTCATCCAGAAAGTCCAGGCGCTTTTGCAGGGAATCCAGAAGCGTGAGGCGAAGGTCCGGAAAAACAATCTTCAGTGGGATCCCGGGAAATCCGGCCCCCGTCCCCACATCGATCACATTCCACTTCCGGAAGCGGATCTCATCCAGCACGCGAACGGCAGAGAGGCTGTCAAGAAAGTGCTTTTTGAGAACATCGTCCCATTCCGTAATGGCGGTCAGATTCATAAAGGAGTTCCATTCCGTCAGGAGTTCATAGAATCTGTTAAACTGTTCCTTCTGATCCTCCTTCAGCTCGATATTGAAAAAAGAAAGATCTTTTTCAAACTGTGTGTGATCGTATATCATCTTTCTCTGTGCTCCAGATAGACCAGCAGGACCGCCACGTCCGCCGGTGTGACGCCGGATATCCGCGACGCCTGTCCTACGGAGATCGGACGGAAGAGCTTCAGCTTCTGTCTGGCCTCCAGACGTAGGCTGGACACATCGTCATAGTCGATGTCCTGCGGGATCATTTTCTTTTCCATTTTCCGATACTGAACGACCTGTCTCTGCTGTCTTTCGATATATCCCTGATATTTGATCTCGATCTCCACCTGTTCCAACACCTCGGCCGGAAGAGGTTTTCTTTCCGGGTCGATCGGGGCCAGCGTTTCGTATGAAAGCTCCGGCCTGCACATCAGCTCCGCCAGAGTCGCGGCCGTCTTCAGAGGGACGCTGCCCATCCGCTCCAAAAAAGCCTGCGTGGAAGCGGACGCGCCGACCGAGGTGCTGCGAAGCCGCTGTACCTCACTTTGGATCATCTCGATCTTTCGGTTCAGATGGTCCATCTGCTCCTGTGTGATCAGCCCCGCCTCATATCCCTTCCGTCGAAGGCGGATGTCCGCATTGTCCTGGCGCAGAAGAAGCCGGTATTCCGCCCGGGACGTCATCATCCGGTAGGGCTCCGTATTGTCCTTCGTCACCAGATCGTCCACCAGGACGCCCAGATACCCTTCCGAACGGTCGATGACGATCTGCTCCCTTCCAAGACATTTGAGAGAAGCGTTGATACCTGCCAGGATCCCCTGCGCCGCCGCTTCTTCATATCCGCTGCTCCCGTTGGACTGACCGGCAGAATAGAGCCCTTCGATCTCCTTAAACTCCAGCGTCGGGAAAAGCTGTCTCGCATCGATGCAGTCATACTCGATGGCGTAGGCGTTCCGCACGATCCGGCAGTTCTCCAGACCCGGGACTGTTCGGTACATGGCGAGCTGTACATCCTCCGGCAGGGAAGAGGACATTCCTCCCACATACATCTCGCCGGTATGCCTCCCCTCCGGTTCAATGAACACCTGGTGCCGCTCCTTATCCGCGAACTTCACCACCTTATCCTCGATGGAAGGGCAGTACCGGGGGCCGGTGCCCTCGATGATGCCCGCATAGATCGGGGAGCGGTCCAGATTGGCCCGGATGATCTCGTGCGTCCTCTCATTGGTATAGGTCAGCCAGCAGGAGTCCTGCTCGATCTGAACCGATTCCGGATCCGTGGAAAAGGAAAAGGGGACGACCCTTTCGTCTCCGAACTGTTCTTCCATCTTGGAAAAATCGATGCTCCTTTTGTCCATTCTGGCAGGCGTACCGGTCTTGAAGCGCCTAAGACCGATGCCCAGCGCCTTCAGCGAATCCGTCAGGTGGTTGGCCGCCTGCAGTCCGTTCGGTCCGGTATAGGTGATGGCCTCGCCGCAGAGACATCTGGCGCGCAAATACGTGCCGGTACACAGGATGACCGCCCTCGCCTCATAAACGGCGCCGGTGAACGTCTTCACGCCTGATATCCTTTTCTTCCCGCCATCCGGCTCTTCTTCGGTCAGCAGTTCGCAGACCTCGGCCTGCTTGATGATCAGATGCTCCTGACTCTCCAGCACCTTCCGCATGCTCCTGCTGTATTCCGCCTTGTCCGCCTGAGCGCGGAGGGAATGAACGGCGGGCCCTTTGGAAAGGTTCAGCATCTTGGACTGGATAAAGGTTTTATCGATGTTCTTTCCCATTTCGCCGCCCAGGGCGTCCACCTCACGCACCAGATGTCCCTTGGACGAACCGCCGATATTCGGATTGCAGGGCATCAGCGCGATGCTGTCCACGCTCACCGTAAAGATGACCGTTTCCAGTCCCATCCGCGCGCACGCCAGCGCGGCCTCGCAGCCGGCATGTCCGGCCCCGATCACACAGACATCCACTTTTTCCCTGATCTGATCCATTGATAAAGCCTCTCGCAGTACGAAGGACTCCTTCAGGAGTCTTTCAAAAAATAAATATTTTATAATGTTTTATCGTTTATTATAAATGTTTTTTTCATTTTCCCATGCAGAATTTGGAAAAGATCTCTTCGATCAGGTCTTCCCCGGCTTCCTCTCCCGTTACCCGGCCCAGCGCGGCATAGGCGTTCATGAGATCGATGGAATAGAAATCCTCCGGCATTCCGGCGTTCACGCTCTCCATGGCGAGCTGAAGGCTCTCATACGCCTCCTCCAGCTCCTTCTTATGCCGCAGGCTGGTGATGATCACTTCGTTCTCCGACCGGATCGTCCCGCTGAAGAACATCTCCTCCACGGCGCGCGCGAATTCCTCCATGCCCTTCCTCTCTTTGGTGGAGGTCTTTATCACGCGCAGCGCCGGGCCCTCCGTCTCTTCGGGAGCAGCGGATCTTCGCAGAAACTCCTCCTCTCCCCTAAGACTGCTCTGCCGGAAAAACGTCCTGAACGATCCTTCCGTCACCGCCGGGGGCAGATCCGTTTTGTTCAGCAGGACGATCGTGTTCTTTTCCCGGATCACATCCGCGATCTGGCGGTCGTTTTCGTCCAGCGGAACGGAGGAATCCACCACATAGACGATCAGGTCCGCATCCTTCGCGTATTTTTTCGCCCTGTCCACGCCGATCCTTTCGATCATATCCTCGGTGCTGCGGATCCCGGCCGTATCGACCAGATGCAGGCTGATATCCTTCAGGCGGACGGATTCCTGCAGGGCGTCCCTGGTGGTGCCCGCCACCGCCGTGACAATGGCCCGCTCCTCTCCTGCCAGGAGGTTCAGCAGAGAGGATTTTCCCGCGTTCGGCTTGCCGACGATCACCGTCTGAATGCCCTCCTTCCGCATCCTGCCGTCGTCCGCCGACTCCAGGAGCTTTTGGAGCCGCTGCATCAGCTGTTCCAGAACGCCCGACAGCCTTTCCGGATAGCCTTCCAGACTGATATGCTCCGGATCATCCAGGGCGGATTCGATGAACGCGGTCTCATACAGGATCTGCGCGCGCAGATCCTTTACTTCATCGGAAACGGACCCCTTCAGCTGCTGCAGAGAGGTCTTCCTGGCGAACTCATTCTGCGATCGGATCAGATCCATGACGGCCTCCGCCTCCGTCAGATCGATCCTGCCGTTCAGAAAAGCCCGTTTGGTGAATTCTCCCGGCTCCGCCAGCCTCGCGCCGTTCTTCAGCACCATCTCCAGCACCTTTTTCAGCAGAAAAACGCCGCCGTGGCAGCTGATCTCCACCGTATCCTCTTTCGTATAGCTTTTCGGTCTTTTCATCAGGGAGACCATCACCTCATCGATGATATCTTCTCCGTCCACCACATAGCCGTAGTGGATCGTATGGCTCTTATATTCTTTCAGCCGCCTGTTTCCATCCGGCGTCCTGAAAACCCGGTCCGCCACATCTATGGCTTTCTTCCCGCTCAGCCGGACGATCCCGATCCCCGCGTCCGAAAGTCCCGTGGCGATGGCCGCGATCGTATCATCCCACATCAGAAAACCTCCGAAATATGCCGAATACGGCCCTTCAGTTTCCGAAAAGAAAACCGAAGGGCCGTCCCTCATTTCATGTACGATCTGTATTACCGCTTCAGCGTCACGACCACATGGCGGAAGGGCTCTTCCCCTTCGCTGTGCGTCGTCACATATCTGTCATTCTGAAGCGCGGAATGGATGATCCTTCTCTCATAAGGATTCATGGGCTCCAGCGACACGGGCCTCTTCGTCCTCTTCACCTTGTACGCGATGTTCTTCGCCAGATTCTCCAGCGTTTCCTTCCTGCGCTTCCGGTAGTTCTCGGTATCCACCTTCACCCGGATATATTCCTGGGAATCCTTGTTGACCACCAGAGAGACCAGATACTGCAGGGAATCCAGGGTCTGTCCCCTCTTTCCGATGAGGATGCCCATCTCCTCCCCTTTCAGGTCCACGTCGAGGCTCTTCTGCTCCTCGTCATAGGAAACCTCCACGGAAACCGCCATCTTCATCGCTTCAAAAACTTCGCTCAGGAAGTTCTTTGCGATATCCTCCACCGTCAGCTTCACGCGCGCCTGGATCACTGCGGGCTTGGCGCCGATCCCGAGGAAACCGCTGGTTCCCTCTTCCAGAACTTCATATTCGAGCTTATCGCTGGTGACAACGAAATGCTGACATGCGCTGGTCACCGCATCACTGACTGTTTTTGCGCTGAATTTTTGGAAATCCATCATTTTTCCTCCCTATTTTCTCGTGTTTCTCTCATTATAATCCCTGACCATGTTCGCCTTCGCGGCAAGGCTTCCCGGCTTGGCCGCGTTCTTGTTGTAATATTCCGTGGACTTGCGGATCTTTTCTTCCTTCTCCTCCTGCGTCATCTCAGCCTTGGGCTTCTGAGGCATCTTGGAAGGGATCGGCGTCACATTCTTGGTCTTCATGGTCGCATAACTGTTCAGCTTGGCGGGATCGATGCCCTTTTTGCGCAGCTTCGCGTCCCGTTTCTCGATATTCTTCTTGATCTGCGCGTCGATATCCATCTTATCGATGTGCTTGTTGATCACGACCTGCTGCACGCTCCTGACCACGGAACCGGCTACCCAGTAAAGGCCCATGCCGGCGGGCAGAGAGAAGCAGAAGAAAGCCGACATCAGCGGCATCATGGTGTTCATCATCTTCATGGACTGCGCCATGGAGCCCTGATTTTCCTTGCCGTTGGCGTTCTCCGGCTGCGGCATCAGCTTGACGTTGAGCCACTGCGTCAGAGCGGACAGGATCGGGATCGAAACGGCGCCGATCACCATCAGCCACGCGCCCGTTTCAAGGGCCTGACTGATCATGAAGGAAGGAGAATTCCCCATGTTCAGGCCGAGGAAGTTATTATACCTGTTCATCCTTTCCACGGTCTGCGCGATATCGTCCGCGAGAGAAGGGAACGTCGCCGCCAGCTTGTCCCACTCCGCCGAAGACGCCTTGTAGAGCACATCGATGTAGGTATTCTGTATGTAACCCGTATTTCCCGCAACAAACGCTTCATTGGTGAACTGGCGGGAATACATGACCGCGTTCCTGAAATTCTCGGCGTTGTTCAGATACTCCGCGCTCCCGGGCGTGTTCACCAGCTTTTCCACGAGAGGGAAAAAAGCGTCCTTTACCTGAGAGACATATGCGGGAACGTTCATGAACACGCGGTACAGAGCGAACAGGATCGGCATCTGGATCAAAAGCTGTATACAGCTGCCGCTGGGAGAGACGCCGTATTTGTCATAAATTGCCTTCGTCTCCTGCTGCATCGCCATCATGGATTCGTTGTCTTTTTTTCCTTCGTACCTCTTCTGGACGGCCTGGAGCTCCGGACTCATCCTCGCGTTCAGCTTGGAAAACTTCTGCTGCTTGACGGTCAGCGGCATCAGAAGCAGATAGATGACGATCGTGAAGAGGATGATCGCCAGACCGATGTTGGGGATCCCGATCTTGTCCAGAAGCCAGAAAATGGCGTTCATGATCACACCCAGCACCCTGGCGATCGGCCCTAAGATCGCACCGTCATATTGCGTCAAAAAAATAGAATTCAATCTCAATTCCTCCTGCCGAAAGGTCCCCCTCACGGGACCGGATCATATCCCCCTTTTGAAAAAGGATTACACCTCAAAATCCTCCACAGAGCCAGCGCTCCGCCCTTTATGACGCCGTATTTTTCCACTGCCTGCAGTCCGTATTCGGAGCATGTGGGAAAATAGGGACATTTGGTGCGTTTCAATGGCGATAGATATTTTCTGTAAAACAGGATCGCCGCGATCACGATTTTTTTCATAATGCTTCTTACCGATTATCTGCTTACAACCCCGTGAAGACCTGCGAGATGCATAAGGGCGCTTTCCATCTTCTGATAGGAGACGGAAGCGGCCGCGGCCCGCCCCACGATCACGATGTTCAAACCGCTTTTGAACAGATGCTCCTGTAACCGATAGCTTTCTTTGACGAGCCTTTTCACACGGTGCCTTATCACACTGTTCCCGACTCTCCGGCTGACGGATATGCCGAGAAAGTTCTTCCCCTGATCATTTTCCGATACATACATCACAAGATACTTGTTGGCTCTCGATCTGCCGTTTTGGTAAACTTCCTGGAACTGCCGGTTCTTGCGTAAGGACTCCGTATTTTTCATCATTATCAAAATAGGCCACAATATTGCGGCCTATACGGTTAATCTCTTTCTTCCCTTTGCTCTTCTGGCTGCCAAAACCTTTCTTCCGCCAGCGCTGCTCATTCTCGCCCTGAATCCGTGCACCTTGGAGCGCTGTCTTTTCTTAGGCTGAAAAGTCATTTTCATGTCGGATACACCTCCCTTTCTGATTTCTTTTTCATGCCATGTATCAGAAAATATCGCTATCATTATATCGGCTCAAACCGCATAAGTCAAGCAATTTTCCCCATTTTCAGAACAGATAATTTTGCCGGGAAAAAGCCCGAAAAATCGTTATTTTCAACAATACAACATATTGTTATCCTTTTTTCATAAATTCCACAAGATATAGTTTGTCGACAATGGGGAAAACTCTTTCCACATGATCCAAGATTAACATAATATTATCCACAAATTGTGGAAAACATGTGGATAATTATTTTTTTATTCCACATTTTCATAAAAAAACAGGCTTTAAAATCAATATTTCCGCGTGAATCAAAGTTATCCACAATCGATCGCTTTTCTCCCTTTATCTTCCCCTTTTCCGGCTTTCTTTTCACACGGTCTGTGGATAAAATTTTGCATTTGCCATTTTTCTTCAATTAGTTTATGATGAAAAAGACTTAAATCTCTTTGCCCGAAGAATCATTCTATAACAGGAGGTTTTTTTGTGATGCATCCCATCGGGGAAAACTGGGAATCGGTCAAACAGGCCATTTTAAAAGAATATCAGCTGACGAACATTTCCTATATGACATGGATCGAGCCGCTGCGGTTCGATTCCGTAAAGGGGGATACCGTATATATCCAGATCCCGGCCGGTCAGGCGAACATGCTCAGCTATATCACGAGCAAATACAGGGATTATTTCAAGGTGACCATATCCGAGATGATGGATCACATTTACGATGTGGTCTTCGTCGTGGAAACGCCCGGGAAGGAGGAGGCGCATTCCGACGGGAACGGCCCCGCCGCCAGGCCCTCGTCCCATTACCACGAGCTTTCCAACCTGAACCCCAAATATAAATTCGATACCTTCGTCGTGGGAAACAACAATAAGTTCGCCCATTCGGCCTGTCTCGCGGTGGCGGAATCCCCAGGCAACGCCTACAATCCCCTCTTCATATACGGAGGGGCCGGGCTCGGCAAGACCCACCTGATGCATTCCATCGGGCATTTCATCCTTGACCACAATCCCGACATGAAGGTTCTCTATGTGACCAGCGAATCCTTCACCAACGAAGTGATCGAATCCATCCGGAGCGGCAATGCCACCCTCATGACCAAGCTCAGAGAAAAGTATCGGACCGTCGATGTGCTCATGATCGACGACGTACAGTTTATAATAGGAAAAGAAAGCACACAGGAGGAGTTTTTTCACACCTTCAACGTGCTCCATTCCGCCGGAAAACAGATCGTCCTCTCCTCGGACAAACCTCCGAAGGAGATGGAAACGCTGGAGGAGCGGTTCCGTTCCCGTTTCGACTGGGGCCTGATCGCCGACATCCAGCCCCCCGACTACGAGACCAGGATGGCGATCCTGAAGCGGAACGCGGAATACACGCACCGCGCCATAGACGACAAGATCTTCGAATACATCGCGACCAATATAAAATCCAATATCCGGGAGCTGGAAGGTGCCTTCAACCGCATCATCGCGAAATCCAAGATCGAGAATCAGTCGCAGATCACGCTGGAGCTGGCGGAGGACGCCCTGAAGGATATCATCAACCCGGATATGCCCCAGCAGATCACGCCGGATCTCATCCTGAACGTGGTGGCGGAGAATTTCGGCGTCATGCCGGACGATATCCTGTCACGCAAGAGGAATTCCGAATTCGTCTTTCCCAGGCAGGTGTTCATGTATCTCTGCCGCAAGCTCACGGATACCTCTTATGTCAATATCGCGAAGATGCTCGGGAAAAAAGACCACACCACCATTATCCACGGTGTGAATAAGATTGAGGATGAACAGAAAACGGACCCGGATCTGAAAAACCGGATCGAGACGATCCGCAAGACCCTGGGTGCATAAATTCCGATTTTATTTTCCGTTATCCTGAAGTTTTTCACATGTTGCCCATTTTCATTTTTTCCGAAAAATAGTATAATGAAAAGGGTTATCCACATTTCAACATCCATTAATACGAAAGATTACGGATATCAACGTTAATAAATATCTTTCGCGCATACGGGGGAGCCGGGACCGGTTTTCGGTCCGAGAACGTATCCGTCTGTGGATATCATAACGCACTGCATGAGAAGGGAGAAGATCAAATGAGATTAGTGTGTTCAAAAGCGGATCTGTTGAACGGCCTTCAGGTTGTTTCCAAAGCTGTACCGAGCAAAACGACCATGTCCATTCTGGAGTGCATTCTGCTGGACTGCTCCGGCAGCGTCATCAAGCTCACGGCGAACGACATGGAGCTGGGGATCGAGACCCTGATCGAAGGGACCATTCTGGAGAGAGGGATCATCGCTTTGGATGCGAAGATTTTTCTGGATATCGTCAGAAAGCTCCCGGACAACGATATCACGATCGTGACGGATCAGAACTGCAAGGCCACGATCACCTGTGAGAAAGCGAAATTCAATATCATCGGCAAGCCGGGAGACGACTTCGCATACCTGCCTTCCATCGAGAAGAACGATCCCGTTGTCGTTTCTCAGTATACCCTGCGGGAGGTGATCCGTCAGACGATCTTCTCCATCGCGGACAACGACAACAACCGTCTGATGTCCGGCGAGCTCTTCGAGATCAACAGCGACGAGATGAAGGTCGTTTCCCTGGACGGGCACCGCATTTCCATCCGCAGGATCCTCCTGCGGGAGTCCTATGAGCCCAGGAAGGTCGTCATTCCCGGCAAGACGCTGAACGAGATCGGCAAGATCCTCTCCGGCGATACGGATAAGGATGTGTCCATTTTCTTCACCGGCAAGCATGTGGTGTTCGAATTCGATTCCACCGTGGTGGTATCCAGGCTGGTGGAGGGAGAATATTTCCGCATCGACCAGATGCTTTCCAGCGATTACGAGACAAAGGTGGTCATCAATAAGAGAGAGTTTCTGAACTGTATCGACCGCGCCACCCTGCTCATCAAGGAGGGGGACAAGAAGCCGATCATCATCAACATCACGGACGGCTCCATGGAGCTGAAGATCAATTCGACGGTCGGCAGCATGAACGAGCAGATCGATATCGACAAATACGGACGGGACCTGATGATCGGTTTCAACCCGAAATTCCTGATCGATGCGCTGCGCGTCATCGACGACGAGCAGATCACGATCTATCTGGTGAATCCGAAGGCTCCCTGTTTCATCCGCAACGACGACAGCAGTTATATTTATCTGATCCTTCCGGTGAACTTCACGACGGTGAGCTGACCGGTCTACAGGCGGGGTTTTTATGCAGACATACAGGATAAGGGACGATTTCATCAAGCTGGGCCAGGCCCTGAAGGCCGCAGGACTCGCACAGACCGGCGTGGACGCGAAATATGCGGTGACGGACGGTCTTGTGAAGGTGAACGGCGCTGTGTGCACGCAGCGCGGGAAGAAGCTGGTTCCCGGGGATGTGGTGGAGTACCGCGGCCATATGCTGAAGATCGAATAGAGGACAGCTTATGGTCATCAAATCACTGGAATTGTCCGATTTTCGGAATTATGCGTTCCTGAACATCGATTTTGACGAGGGGACCAACATATTGTTCGGCGACAACGCACAGGGGAAGACCAATATCCTGGAGGCGGTCTTTCTGTGCGCGACGACGAAATCCCACAGGGGAAGCAAGGATCGGGACATTGTCAGCTTTCAGGCGGAGGAGTCTCACATCAGGGCTTATGTCAGGAAGGGTGAGGACGAGATCCGCATCGACATGCACCTGCGCAAGAACAGATCCAAGGGAATCGCCATCGACGGTAAAATGATCAAGCGGGCGGCGGAGCTTCTGGGCATCCTGAACGTGGTCTTTTTTTCGCCGGAGGACCTTTCCATCATCAAGAGCGGTCCGGCGGAGCGCAGGCGTTTTGTGGACATGGAGCTGTGTCAGCTCGATTCCTTTTATCTTTACAACCTGAACAATTACAACCGGATCGTCAATCAGCGCAACAGGCTCCTGAAGGATCTCTATCTGAATCCTTCCCTCCGGGATACCCTGAATATCTGGGATTCCCAGCTGGTCTCCTACGGCGGCAAGATCATCGAGAGACGCCGCGCCTTCGCGGAGCAGCTCAACGAGATCATTTACGATATCCATCTCCGCCTTTCCGGCGGGAAGGAGCATCTGAAGATCGTCTACGAGCCGGATGTGGAGGAAGACGCGTTTGCGGAGAGGCTTTCTCAGGGGCAGGAACGGGATATCCGGATGAAAATGACGGGCACAGGCCCGCATCGGGACGATTTTTCCTTCCTGGCGGACGGCGTGGATATCAGGCGGTTCGGTTCCCAGGGACAGCAGCGGACGGCGGCCCTTTCCCTCAAGCTCTCTGAGATCGAGCTTGTGAAAAAAATGACGAAGGATACCCCTGTTCTGCTTTTGGACGATGTGCTTTCAGAGCTGGATTCCAAACGGCAGAATTATCTTTTGAACAGCATCGGAGAGATCCAGACCATCATCACCTGTACGGGTCTGGACGATTTTGTGAACAACAGGTTTGAGATCGATAAGATCTTTCAGGTAGTGAACGGAGCCGTGAGCGCGGGACAGAACGGAGGACAGAATTAAATGAGCGTGGAATACGGAGCAGATCAGATTCAGATTTTGGAGGGGCTGGAGGCGGTCCGCAAAAGGCCCGGCATGTATATCGGCACCACATCTTCCAGAGGACTGCATCATCTCGTATATGAGATCGTGGACAACGCGGTGGATGAGGCGCTGGCCGGATTTTGCGATCAAATAGATGTGTTCATCAATCCTGACAATTCGGTCACGGTGATCGACAACGGGAGGGGCATTCCCGTGGGGATCAACCATAAGGCCGGGATCCCCGCCGTGGAGGTGGTGTTCACCGTCCTGCACGCGGGCGGCAAATTCGGCGGCGGGGGATACAAGGTCTCCGGCGGCCTGCACGGCGTCGGCGCTTCCGTGGTGAACGCGCTTTCCGACTGGCTGGAGGTGGAGATCAGCCTGGATGGGAAGGTCTACGAACAGCGGTATGAAAGGGGACATGTCTGTTATCCTTTGAGGGAGATCGGCGTCTGCGATCCGGAAAAGACGGGGACCAAGGTGACCTTCAAGCCGGACGCTACGATCTTCACGGAGACGACGGAATTTGAATTCGACGTTCTCCAGACCAGGCTTAGGGAAATGGCGTTTCTCACCAAGGGACTGCGCATCACGCTGGAGGACGACAGGGAAGAAGAGCCCCGGATCAAATCCTATCACTATGAGGGAGGGATCCGGGAATTCGTCACGTATCTGAACGGGAGCAAAGTACCGCTTTATGATAAAGTTCTTTACTTCGAAGGAAGCAGGAACGGCGTTTATGTGGAAGTGGCGATGCAGCACAACGATTCCTACAACGAGAGCGTTTTTTCTTTTGTGAACAATATCAATACGCCGGAGGGCGGCACCCATCTCATCGGCTTTCGGAACGCCTTGACGAAGACGTTCAACGATTACGCCAGGGGCAACAAGCTCCTGAAGGAAAACGAGCCGAATCTTTCCGGCGAGGATATCCGGGAAGGGCTCACCAGCATCATCAGCGTCAAGATAGAGGATCCTCAGTTCGAGGGACAGACGAAGCAGAAGCTCGGCAATTCCGAGGCCAGGGGCGCGGTGGACAGCGTGGTCAGCGAACAGCTCACCTATTTTCTGGAGCAGAATCCGGCCATCGCCAAGGCTATCCTGGAAAAATCCATCCTCGCCCAGCGCGCCAGGGAGGCGGCGAGAAAGGCCAGGGATCTGACGAGAAGGAAGACCGCCCTGGAGAATACCACGCTGCCCGGGAAGCTGGCAGACTGCTCCGACAAGGACCCGAGAAACTGCGAGATTTATATCGTGGAGGGAGATTCCGCCGGAGGCTCCGCGAAAAAGGCCAGGAGCCGCGCCACCCAGGCGATCCTGCCGCTGCGCGGCAAGATCCTGAACGTGGAAAAGGCCCGTCTGGACAAGATCTTTTCCAACGCGGAGATCCGGGCCATGATCACGGCCATCGGGACCGGCATCCATGACGATTTCGATATCACGAAGCTGCGTTATCACAAGATCGTGATCATGACGGATGCGGACGTGGACGGCGCCCATATCGCCACCCTGATGCTGACCTTCATTTATCGGTTCATGCCGGAGCTGATCAAGCAGGGCTATGTGTATCTGGCGAAGCCCCCTCTCTACAAGCTGGAGAAAAACAAGAAGATCTGGTATGCCTACAGCGAAGAGGAGCTCACCGCCATCCTGGAGGAGGTCGGCCGGGATCAGAACAACAAGATCCAGCGCTATAAGGGCCTGGGAGAGATGGACGCGGAGCAGCTCTGGGAGACCACCATGGATCCGGAGCGCAGGATCCTGATGCGCGTGAGCATGAATGAAGAAGAAGAATCGGAGGTGGATCTGACGTTCACCACCCTGATGGGGGATCAGGTGGAGCCGCGGCGCAGATTCATCGAAGAGAACGCGAAGTTCGTGAAGAACATGGACAACTGGGCCTGACGCCGCAGAATGTGAGGAAATATGGAAGACAATATTTTTGACAAGATAGAAGAAGTTGACCTGAAGAAAAAAATGGAGGATTCCTACATCGATTACGCCATGAGCGTGATCGCGGCCCGCGCGCTTCCGGATGTGAGGGACGGCCTGAAGCCGGTGCAGCGCCGGGTGCTCTATTCCATGATCGAGCTGAACAACGGCCCCGACAAGCCGCACCGGAAATGCGCCCGTATCGTCGGCGATACGATGGGTAAATACCATCCTCACGGCGACAGCTCCATCTACGGCGCTCTGGTGAACATGGCCCAGGAGTGGAATACCCGCTATCCGCTGGTGGACGGCCACGGCAATTTCGGTTCGGAGGACGGGGACGGCCCCGCGGCCATGCGTTACACGGAGGCCCGCCTATCCAAGATCTCCATGGAGATGCTGGCGGACATCAATAAGGATACCGTGGACTTTTCTCCCAACTTCGACGATACGGAAAAAGAGCCCACCGTCATGCCCGCCCGCTTTCCCAGCCTTCTGGTGAACGGGACCTCCGGCATCGCCGTGGGCATGGCCACCAATATTCCGCCGCACAATCTGCGGGAGGTCATCGACGCCGTGGTGAAGATCATGGACAACCGGATCCTGGAGGACCGGGATACGCAGATCGAGGAGGTCATGCGCATCATAAAGGCGCCGGATTTTCCGACGGGCGGTCTCATCCTGGGGACGAAGGGCGTGGAAGAGGCTTACCGCACCGGCCGGGGCAAGATCAGGGTCCGCGCGGTCACCGATATCGAGACGCTGCCCAACGGCAAGAGTCAGATCATCGTGACGGAGCTGCCCTATATGGTGAACAAGGCGAAGCTGATCGAGAAGATCGCGGACCTTCATAAAGAGAAGAGGATCGACGGCATCACCGATCTGCGGGACGAGTCCAACCGGGAGGGAACCCGCGTGGTCATCGAGCTGCGAAAGGACGCCAACGTCAATGTGGTGATGAATCAGCTCTACAAGCATACGCAGATGCAGGATACCTTCGGCGTCATCATGCTGGCGCTGGTGAACAATGAGCCGAAGGTGCTGAACCTTCTGGATATGCTGAAATACTACATCCGGCACCAGGAGGACGTGGTCACCAGGCGGACTAAGTACGATCTGAACAAGGCGGAGGAGCGGGACCATATTTTGCAGGGTCTGCTCATCGCGCAGGACAATATCGACGAGGTCATTCAGATCATCCGCTCCAGCGATACGCCGCAGATCTCCAAGGAGCGGCTGATCGAACGGTTCGGGCTTTCGGACGTACAGGCGCAGGCCATCATCGATATGCGTCTGCGGGCGCTGACCGGTCTGGAACGGGAAAAGCTGGAGGCGGAGCATAAAGAGCTCCTTCTGAAGATAGAAGATCTGAAGGCGATCCTGGCCGACGAGAAGCGCCTGCTTTCCGTCATCCGGGAAGAGATCCTGATCATTCGGGAAAAATACGGCGACGACCGGAGAAGCAAAATCGGCTTCGACGAAGAGGATATCACGACGGAGGACATGGTGCCGTTAGACAACACGGTGATCGCCATGACGAATCTGGGTTATATCAAGCGCATGACCGTGGATAATTTCAGGGCGCAGAACCGGGGCGGCAAAGGGATCAAGGGGATGAACACCATTGAGGACGATTTCATCGCCGATCTTCTGATGACCACGACCCACCACTATGTGATGTTCTTCACCAATTTCGGCAGGGTGTACCGGCTGAAGGCCTTCGAGATCCCGGAGGCCGGGCGGACCGCCAGAGGGACGGCCATCATCAATCTCCTTCAGCTCTCTCCGGAGGAAAAGATATCGGCCATCATTCCGGTCAAGGACTATGAGGAGGACAAGAATCTCTTCATGGTGACGAAAAAAGGGATCGTGAAGAAGACCTCTATCCTGGAATACAGCAATATCCGCAAGAACGGCCTGCTGGCCATCAACCTGAGAGAGGACGACAGCCTGATCGAGGTCAAGACCACGGACGAGAACAGCGAGATCTTCCTGGTCACCAAATACGGCATGTGCATCCGCTTCAGGGAGACGGATGTGAGGGCGACGGGCCGCTCCTCCATGGGCGTGATCGGCATGACGCTGGCGGACGGAGATGAAGTCGTCGGCATGCAGCTGGATCATCAGGGGGATTCCCTGCTGATCGTTTCCGAAAACGGTATGGGCAAGCGGACGCCGCTGGCGGAGTTCGGCGTGCAGCACCGCGGCGGCAAGGGCGTCAAGTGCTACAAGATCACGGAAAAGACCGGTGAGGTGATCGGCGTCAAGGCCGTCAACGAGGAGCACGAGATCATGCTGATCACGACGGAGGGTATCATCATCCAGATCCGGATGGAGGATGTCTCCGTCCTGGGACGCATCACCTCCGGCGTGAAGCTCATCGATCTGAAAGAGGGCGTGACCGTGGCCCAGATCGCTAAGGTCCGGGAAAAGGTGTCCGACGGCGAGCAGGAGATCGACGTGGAAGAGGAAAAAGAGTAAGAAAATAAAAAGGATGTAAAAAAAGGCCCCGGAACAGGGAAATGCGGCTGAGGACACGGGTTTGATCCGTGAGATGAGCAGCGGCGTCCCTGATTCCGGGGATTTTTTTCAGCAGAGGTTTTCTGTCTGCTTCTTTTCACTGAAAAATGTCAGGCGTTCATTTTTCTTTCGATATTCCGAAAGCCGGTGTAGTTGTGGGAAACCTCTATGACGCGGTAAACGTCGAGGACCTCCTGAAATTCGGTCTCTTTCTGCCGGATCAGGCTGCAGAATCCGTTCCAGTCGTCCAGAGCGGTCTTTTCGTTTCCGCTGGCCAGCTCGTACAGGGTCTGTCCGAGGGAAAGAACATACTGGCGGTGATAATCCAGGATCCTCCAGAACGGGGTCTGCCACCGGCCGTCGGTGCGGTGAGCCTCGATCACCGGTGCGAAGGCCTCCGCCAGATCCAGAACGGACCGCATCCGGCGCGCCATTTCGGGGTCGGTCCTGGCGCTCTTGCCGTTGAAATAGTCGCAGCTGCATAGAGAAGAAAGCTCTGTCAGATAGGAAAGAACCTGTTCATACCCTTCCCCGTAGGCCGCCTGATAATATTCCCGCACGATATCGGAAAAGTCCGCGTCCTCCCGAAACAGCGTATGTCCCATGACATAGTTCGGAAGGGCGTTCGGCATGCAGACGCGAAGCTCCTGGCAGTTGATCATGCCGTCCAGTCCGAGCTGATGGAGCTTTTTGATGTCCTCGCTGCCGATCCTGGAGATATGGACATATCCCATGTCTCCGTAATGCGCCCTGCCCAGATGGTAATCGTAGATGAAGCTGTCGCCGGAGAACAGGGACTGCCAGCCCTTCAGAAAGGCCAGATTTTCGGAGAGCTTGGTGGGGAGCTTGATCCTGTTGCGCACGTACGGCGGGATCTGCGCGTCTGAGTCTCCGATCTCATAGGAGGCTTCGAAGGTGCGGCTGATGGGCGCGAACATCAGCACGAAACGGTCCGGATTTTTCAGCTTTTCTTTGAGAGGCGGCCAGAGAAGCTCCTGATAGAGCAAAAAGACCAGCTTCGTGTCCACGCCGCGGGCCGTGAGAATCTCGTCCACCTCGTTCAGAATGTCGATATACTGGTCGGAAACCGTCGTTTTCCGGCATTCTTCGCATTCGCAGATGTTATTGTTGGCGTCCGCCAGCCATATATGAAGAAATTCCACTTCTCTGTGCTGACAGGCGTAGTCCGCGATCTTTGCGATGAAGGCGCTTCTCGCCTCCGGGTTGGAATAGCAGAGATTCGTGTTGAGGGGAACCTTGTAATACAGGTCTCTCACGCCGCCAATCTGTGCGACCATGCTCTTCTGCTTTTCCGTCAGGACGGCGTCGTCCTCCTTCCAGGCGACGGTGGAAAAGCCCAGCGTTTCTCCGGTCCAGCCGTGCCCAACCTTGTGGAGCATCAGACCGCGCTGTTCCATGGCACGTTCGATCTTTGCGGTATCCCGTTCCGCGTCCTCCAGGGAATAATCCTCCGGCTTCAGTAAAGGGTTGTTCTCATGCTGATACCATCTGGCCAGAAAGGTGTAGGGGACCATGAACTGCAGAAAGAAGGCGTTGCATCCGATCTTCGGAAGCCAGTCCACGAAGTCCAGGATGTTTTCCAGAGAATTGCCGCCCTCGATGCAGACGCCGCGGTGCTTGAAGGAGGCCGTTTTCCGATAGGAAACATACAGCTCCTCCGGTTTTACGCAGGGCACAGTCTCATACTGCGCGCCGGGAGCGAGAAAGCGGCAGCCCAGCGTATGAAGATAATCGTAAACGCCCAGAAGGACCGCTCTGGGGCTGTTCCCCGTGATCCTTCCCCCTTCTTTTTCTTTTCGGATCTCTACGGAAAAGCTGTCCCTGCCCTCCGCCTCCGCCCAGGCGGGATCGTCCGCCGATACGTCCAGCGAGATCTCCAGATCCGCGTCCTGTGTCCCGCCTTTTCGCACCTCGCCGCGGAGCATGCGGTTTAAGTAACGTGCCAGTTCCTCTGCGGCAAAGGAAACAGTCTGATCTTCGTTTGAAAAGATCGGATGAATGTTCATAAATCTTCCCCCTTTTTTTGATATTTTCCATCTGTGACAGGTCCCCGGAAAATACCCCCTTCTCCGGTCAAGAGATATTTCGTATTGAAACCTCCTTGGATGACTGATATAATTTTACCAGAGAAAACAGTCCGCGTAAATGCCTGCTTTCGATTTTTTCGATTGAATCCGGACGTGAGGCAGTTTATCATAGCGGACAGGAGGAAAAAGGAGGATGAATGGGATGAAGTCTTATGATGTGGTGGCTCTGGGCGAGCTTCTGATCGATTTTACGGAAAACGGCGTCAGCGGGCAGGGCAATCCGATATACGAAGCGAATCCGGGAGGAGCCCCCTGCAATGTGCTGGCGATGCTCAACAAGGCGGGGAGAAAGACCGCTTTCATCGGCAAGGTGGGACAGGATATCTTCGGGAACCGTCTGAAGGCTACGCTGGACGGCGTGGGGATCGATACCTCCAATCTCATCATCGACGAGGAGGCGCGCACGACGCTGGCGTTCGTGGAGACATTTCCGGACGGGGACAGAGATTTTTCCTTCTACCGCAATCCGGGCGCGGATATGATGCTCCGGAAAGAGGATGTGCATGAGAATCTGATCCGCGATACGAAGATCTTCCATTTCGGAACGCTTTCCATGACGCATGACGGCGTGCGGGAAGCCACGAAATATGCCATCGGTCTGGCGAAGGAAAGCGGCGCCGTGATCTCCTTCGATCCGAACCTGCGTCCTCCCCTCTGGAAGACACTGGACGATGCGAAGGTACAGGTTTCCTACGGCCTGTCCAAGTGCGACGTGCTGAAGATCTCCGACAACGAGATCCAGTGGTTCACCGGGGAAGAGGATTACGACGCGGGGATCGCGAAGCTGAGGAGCGAATACGACATCCCGCTGATCCTGCTTTCCATGGGGAGGGACGGAAGCCGCGCCTATTATAAGGACCTGCGCGTAGAGGCGAAGCCCTTCCTGCAGGAGAGCACGATCGAGACCACCGGGGCCGGGGACACCTTCGGGGCCTGCTGTCTGCATTTCGTGCTGAAATACGGCCTGGACGCCCTGGATGTGGAGAAGCTGTCCGAAATGCTGACCTTCGCCAATGCGGCCGCCTCCATCGTGACCACCAGAAAGGGCGCGCTGCGCGTGATGCCCGAGGTGGAGGAAGTGGAAGCGTTTCTTGAAAGCCGCGCCTGAGCGCGGGAAACGAACGCATTCGGAACGTTCGGAATGTCCGGAATGTTTCGAATGAAGGAAACTCTCTGAGGGGACCGCGGGCCCTGCGTCCGGGATCCGTACGGTGAAGGAGACATGCTTTTCAATTCACACATTTTTATTTTCGTGTTCCTGCCTCTTTCGCTGGCGGGCTGGTATTTTTTCAACCGGATAAAATGTTACCGTCTGGCACAGGGATATCTGATCGGGATGTCCCTGTGGTTCTATGCGTATTTTGACGTCCGGTATCTGATTTCCCTGGCCGTGAGCTGTATCGGGGGCTATTTCCTGTGCGTCCTCTGCCGGAGGCTGCGGGATAAGGGAGCTGCGCGGTCTTACGGAAAACTGCTGACGGCCGCGGGCTGCCTGTTTCATCTGGGCATGCTGGGATATTTCAAATATACCGGATTTTTCCTGGAAAACATCTCCTCTCTCACGGGCAGGGCGTTCACGCCGCTGCACATCCTCCTTCCGGTGGGCATCAGCTTCTATACGTTTCAGCAGCTGGCGTATTTCCTGGACTGCGCAAAGGGAGAGACCTCCGTCTGTTCATTTTTGGATTATGTCTCTTTTATCGTCTATTTTCCACAGATCCTTCAGGGCCCGATCCTGCTGCACGGCGAGCTGATCGGGCAGTTCCATGAGGAAGAAAGAAGGCGCTTCGACGCGGAGCGGTTCGCGAAGGGCATGGCCCGCTTTGTCCTGGGCCTTTCAAAAAAGGCGCTGCTGGCGGATACGCTGGGGAAGGCTGTGAATTTCGGCTATGACAACGTTTCCCTGCTGGACAGCCCCTCCGCCCTTTTTCTGGCCGCCGGATACATGATCGAGCTGTACTTCGACTTCAGCGGCTACTGTGATATGGCCGTGGGGCTGGGAAAAATGTTCGGCATCGAGATCGCCGAGAATTTCGACGCTCCGTTCAAGTCCGCCTCGGTGAAGGAATTCTGGCGCAGATGGCACATCACGCTGGGCCGGTTCTTCACGAGGTATGTCTATATCCCGCTGGGCGGGAGCAGAAAAGGAAAGCTCCGGACGGTCTGCAATACGATGATCGTCTTCCTGCTCTCCGGCTTCTGGCACGGGGCCGGATGGAATTTCGTGTTCTGGGGATTTCTGCACGGTATAGGGGTGGCGGCTTCCGCGCTGGGGGGGAAGCAGATATTTACAGCGCGCGCTGCAGGATCAGAGTGTCGGGTGGCGTCTTCTGCGCTGGGAAGGAGGAAGACCGCCGCGGGAGCGTCCGGCGCTGCCGCGGAAGGCCTGGACAGGAGCGGCGGTCTTCGCGGTCTGCGCCGTCCCCTGCGGCAGATATTCACCTTCGCCTACGTTACGCTGACCTTTGTTTTCTTCCGGGCGTCCACCCTTGCGCAGGGCTTCGCCGTGATCGGGAAAATATTCCGGTTCCGATGGAACGGCTTTCTGTTTCGGATGGCGGAGGCGCTGGATGTGACGGAGCTTTACGCCGTGACCAAGGCGCTGGACATGGGCGCGCCCGCCCTTCTTCCCTGGGTGAACCTGCTCGTGTTCCTGCTGTTCTTCCTGCTCTGCGCCTTCCTTCTGGTCGGGAAAAAGGCGTCCGCCTTCGCGGAGGAAAAACCGTTCTCTTTCCTCCGGACGGTACTGCTCTCCGTCCTGTTCGTCTGGTCGGTCCTTTCCCTGTCCGGCGTCAGCACGTTTTTGTATTTCACTTTTTAAAAGGGCTCCGATATGAAAAAGATCTCCTTCCAAAAGTTCATACGGTATTTTCTGATCCTTTCGGCGCTCCTTCTGTTTGCGGCGGCGGCGCTGGTCGCTGTTTTCGACCCGTTCTATCATTACCACGGGCCCGTGTTCGGCCTGAAGGCGGTGGTGACCAAGTCGGAATATCAGTGCATCGGCACGATCCGCAATTTTTCCTATGACAGCGTGCTCTGCGGCTCCTCCACGGCGGAAAATTACAACAACGGCTGGTTCGATGAGTTGTTCGGCGCCAGGACGGTGAAGGCCATCAAGAGCTCCGGCACCACGGCGGATCTGCGGTTTTATCTGGAGGAGGCGTTCTCCTCCCATGAAGTGAAAAACGTGTTCTACAGCCTGGACCTGTTCGCGCTGGACGGCGACCCGGACGCGAATTTTGTCAACGATTCCATGCCGCTGTACCTGTATGACAAAAATCCGCTGAACGATGTGAGATATCTCTGGAACCGGGATGTGATCTTCGAGGATATCCCCTACCTGTTGGCGATGAGTCTGACCGGCTATGACGAGGGCAGCTCCTATAACTGGTGGCAGTACAAGACCTTTTCAAGAGAGGAAACGCTGTCCCACTATGAACGCCCGGAGGAGGTTTTGGCCCCGCTTCCGGAAGAGGAATACGCCGGGCGCGTAGACGGCAATCTGGCGCATCTGGAGGAGCTGGTAAAGGAGCACCCGGATACGGACTTTTATTTTTTCCTGCCGCCCTATTCCGTGCTCTGGTGGGACGGCATGTACCGGAACGGCCGGCTGGAGGAATATCTGTATGCCCGCCGTCAGGCGGCGGAGGGACTGCTCCCCTTTGAAAATGTGAGGCTCCTGGATTTTCAGAGCGACGAGGGCATCGTCCTGGAGCTGGACAACTATATGGATCCGATCCATTTCAGCGCGGACATCAATCATCTGATGGCCCGGGAGGCGGCCGATCCGGACAGCCCGTATCTGATCACGCAGCAGAACCGGGAGGAGGCGCTGGCCCGGATGGAGGCGCTGGCACAGAGGATCGCGGCGGGAGAAGCGGACGCGGTCCCGGGGGAATGAAAGACGGCCGGTTGAAAAAGGAAAATCCGATTTGAAAGACGGCGGAGAAAGTTTTTTCTCATGTTGACAGGGACGGCCCCCTCAGTATACAATCAGGGCAGAAGGAGTTTGAGCGGGCGCTCTGCGCCCGCTTGTATTAACGAACGGAGATCTTCGCAGGATGTGTCATTTGCCGTTTATCCGTGTACCGTCCTGCGGCTGTTCAATGCATCACTGGAAAAGGAGACAGAACATGAAGGTAGAGAAATTTTATGAAGACCGGAGCAGTCTGCACATCGGCACGATGGACAACCGCTGTTATTATGTGCCGCAGGCGCCGGACGGGGGAGCAAGGCACAGGCTGTTGAGCGGTCCGGACTGGAAATTCGCCTATTATCCGCAGGTGGAAGAGGTGCCGGAGGATTTTGCGGCCGCGGATTTCGTGCCGGAGGGGTTTGCGCAGATGGAGGTTCCCTTCTGCTGGCAGGCAAAGGGCTACGATCAGAAGCAGTATACCAACGTCTGCTATCCGTTCCCGTTCGATCCGCCCCATGTGCCGGACAGGAATCCCTGCGGCGCTTATGTGAAGGAGTTTTCCCTGACGCAGGAGGAGGCGTCCATGCGCCGGTTCCTCTATTTTGAGGGAGTGGATTCCTGCTTTTATCTGTGGGTGAACGGGATCTTTGTGGGCTACAGTCAGGTTTCCCACAGCCCCAGCGAATTCGAGATCACGGACCAGACCCATGCCGGGAACAACCGGATCAGCGTGCTGGTCATGAAATGGTGCGACGGCAGCTATCTGGAGGATCAGGACAAGCTGCGTTTTTCCGGCATTTTCCGGGATGTGACGCTGCTGCTGCGCCCGCAGAGCTTCGTATTCGATTATACGGTCCGCACGCCGGTGGATCTGGAGGGGAACAGCGCGTCGGTGGAGGTGCGTTTTGATCATGTAGAAGGAAATGAGGACATCGCGTGCGAGCTGTTCGACGGGGAAGGGACGTCCCTTGGCCTGGCCTGGACGAAGGGGGAGCCTGTCTCCATCCCGGTGAAGGCTCCGACGCTCTGGAACGCGGAGCAGCCGTATCTGTATTCCCTGAAGATCTCCACGAAGGAGGAGCAGATCCTTCAGCAGGTGGGCATCCGCTGCATCAGCGTGAAGGACGGCGTGATCTATATCAACGGAAAACAGGTGAAATTCCGGGGCGTAAACCGTCACGACAGCCATCCCGTGAAGGGCTATACCGTGTCCAGAGAGGACGTGATGCGGGATCTGACGCTGATGAAGGAGCACAATATCAACGCCATCCGCACCAGCCATTATCCCAACGCGCCCTGGTTCATACAGCTTTGCGATCGGTACGGCTTCTATGTAGTGGGGGAGACCGATTTGGAATCCCACGGCGCGGTCACGATCTATAACGGCGGCTCGGATAAGACCTACGGCCTGCTGGCGCAGGACGACGCCTGGGCGGAATCCATTCTGGACCGGCAGAAGCGCAATGTGATCCGGGACAAGAACGGCTGCAGCGTGATCTTCTGGTCCCTGGGCAACGAGAGCGGCGGCGGCTGGTGCGTGGAGGAGGCCGGAAGATGGGTGAAGGCCTACGATCCCACCCGCCTGGTCCATTATGAGAGCGCCTTCTGGGAGACCGGCGGCTACCGCAACGATACCTCCATGCTGGACGTGTTCAGCCGCATGTACGCTTCCACCGAATGGGTGAAGGACTACTGCGAGGATCCGCGCATGAAAAAGCCCTTCGTCCAGTGCGAGTTCATTCACGCCATGGGCAACGGCCCCGGCGATATCCACGACTACATGGAGCTGATGTACAAATACGACAAGTTCTGCGGCGGCTTTGTCTGGGAGTGGTGCGACCACGCCACCTATGAGGGAAAGGCCGCGGACGGCAGGGATATCTATCACTACGGCGGAGACGCGGGAGAGTATCCGCACGACGGCAATTTCTGCATGGACGGCCTGGTCTATCCCGACAGACGGCCCCATGTCGGACTGCTGGAATGGAAAAACGAGATCCGCCCGGTGATCGCGCAGCTCAAGGATGCCGGAAAAGGCATCGTGGCGCTGAGAAATATGCAGGATTTCGCGGACCTGGCCGATACCGCGGAGGTGCAGTATGAGATCAGGCGGGACGGGGAACTGTTGACCTGCGGCATGTTCGAGAGCGTCGCCGCGGCGGCCCATGAGACCGTCTGCGTCGAGATCCCCGGGCTTTCCCGGTACGCCGGAGACAAAACCTGGCTGAAGCTGACCTATCTGCAGAAAAAGGACGGCTCTCTGACGAAGAAGGGCCGCGTCATGGGCTTCGATCAGTTCGCGCTGTTTGAGGACGCGGAAAAGGAGCTGAACATTTCCGGCGCGGGAAGCCTTCAGATCCGCGAAACGCCCTTAAGCTTCGATGTGGTCTCCGACCGGATCGAGTATTCCTTCGGCAAAAAGCAGGGCGCGTTCCTTTCCATGAAGAAGGACGGGAAAAATCTGATCGAGAAGCCGGTGGAATGGTGCGTCTTCCGCGCCCCCATCGACAACGACATGCATTTCAAGGGCGAATGGTATCGGGCCGGTTACGACCGCCCGTGGACGAAGATCTACGCGGCGGATGCCGTGCAGAAGGGCGATATCGCCGTCATCACCTGCGAATTTTCCATCGCCAGCGTGTTCCGTCAGCCGTTCCTGCGGGCGAAGGCCGTCTGGGAGATCAACGCGGCGGGCGAGGTGAAATTCACGGTGGATGCGAAGCGGGATATGCAGTTCCCGTATCTGCCCCGGTTCGGTCTGACCTTTACGCTGCCGGAAGAAAAGGCGAATGTGGAATATCTGGGCTATGGCCCCACGGAGAGCTATCAGGACAAGCACCGCGCCGCCTGGATCGACCGGTTCACCGCCACGGTGGACGAGCTGCATGAGGACTATGTGAAGCCGCAGGAAAACGGCAGTCACTTCCACTGCTATGACGTGACGGTGGGCGATCTGCGCGCGGAGGGCAGCAGGCCGTTCTCGTTCAACGCTTCCTATTATACTGTGGAGGAGCTGGCTTCCAAAGCGCACAATTATGAGCTGGAGAAGTCGGGGCATGTGATCCTGCATCTGGATTATGCCATGAGCGGCGTGGGGTCCAATTCCTGCGGGCCGGAGCTGCTGGAGCAGTATCGGGTGGACGAGGAGGACATCCGCTGGGAGATGAAGCTGGAGCCCGTGGGGTGACGCGGGAGTGAAGGCGGCAGCGGACGGTTAGCGATAAAGCGCCCCAGGCCGCGCCTCCCGGCGCGCCTGTGCATTCCTTTTCCGGACACGCTCGCGCTCGGAGAAAAACGCAGCGGATGCTAGGTTCGGCGGCGCCCTTTCGGGCTGGCCTCACCAAGCACCGGCGTTTTTCTAACGGTCCGGGAAAATGGAATGCACAGGCGCGCCGGGAGGCGCGGCCTGGGGTTTTTTTTTAATCATATAATATTTAGTGATAAAAATGTCACTTCATGATATAATGATGTCACTTTGAAAAGGGGATGTTAATGAATTTAGGGAAAGAAACAGAAACTCTCGAGTTTAAGAAAACGACTGGAGAAATGAAAGAAGCAATGATCTCTATTTCATCCATTTTAAATAAGCATGGAATAGGTACGCTCTATTTTGGTGTTAAACCGAATGGAGATGTCTGTGGGCAGGATGTTTCAGAATCGTCGCTCCGAGATGTGTCGCGCGCTGTATATGAGAGTATAAGACCTCAGATATATCCTGCGATAGAAGAACTTGAACTTTCAGGGAAGCACTTGATCAAGGTTGAGTTTAATGGAAATAATACGCCATATTCTGCGTCAGGGCGTTATTATCTTAGAACCGCAGATGAGGATCGTGAGGTGTCACCGGAAGAATTGAAGATTTTCTTCATATCGAACGAGTATAAGGATCGGTGGGAGAATGCCGCATCTTCGGTTTCTGCGAAACAGATAGATCGGACAGCGGTAAAATCTTTCTGGCAAAGGGCAGTTTCTGTGGGGAGAATGCCTGAAGGCAAATATACTTGTCCCATGATTCTTAAAAGATATGGTTTGGTCAGGGGAAGTAACCTGAATCATGCAGGGGAATATTTATTCAGTAACACGCATCCGGTTACATTAAAGGCCGCTATATTTGCAACGGACGAAAAACTCACGTTTATAGACATGAAGCTTTTTGAGGATAACATTTATAATCTGCTCGGGGTTGCTGAAAGTTATATTCTTCAGAATATCAAATGGAAGAGCGAGATCATTGAAAGTGAAAGAAAGGAGATCCCTGAGATTCCGGTTGCCGTAATCAGAGAGATACTTTCTAACAGCTTTGCTCATGCGGTCTACAATGAGAATACCAGTCATGAGATATGTATTCATCCGGGAATGATAACCATATACAGTCCGGGGAAATATGCGAGCGTCCATGCCCCGGAGGAATACATAAAAGGGAATAGAGAATCAGAAATACGCAATGCCAAAATTGCAAGAGTCTTATATCTTAATAAGTCAATAGAACAGTTTGGAAGTGGATTTAAGAGAGTGGACAGCTTGTGCAGAGACGCCGGGATTCGTTATGCCTATGAAATGTCAGAACAAGGATTTAAATTTATTTTATATAGA
Source organism: uncultured Eisenbergiella sp. (assembly GCA_947631815.1). Classification (GTDB taxonomy): domain Bacteria; phylum Bacillota; class Clostridia; order Lachnospirales; family Lachnospiraceae; genus Gallintestinimicrobium. The sequence goes on along the minus strand of CANRMT010000005.1, from coordinate 8,885 downwards.
TCCCAATTGAAAAGTGACATTTTTAATGTCACTTTAGATGTCACTTTGAACGGAACAGAGATGTCAGTACTGGCGATACTAAGGCAAAAGCCGGATTCTTCCAGAGATGAGATTGCGGATAAAATATCAAAAACTGTCAGAACTGTACAGCGAGCGCTGGATTCATTGAGGGAGAAAGGATATATACAAAGAGTTGGTTCAAAACGTGATGCTCGGTGGGAGGTTTTAAAGTGAGTGTTGACATAATATTTCTAAAGCGAAAGATTCCAGCGGGATATACTCCTTATATGAGATGATAGTACAGTCAAAGTTATCCATAAGCGGCAGGTATGCCGGAATTTCCTTAAAAAAAGTCAAAAATGCGGATAAATTCAGCTATTTCCACGAGAAAGGGACAAAAATAGCTTGACTTTTTTTGACGAAACCTTATAATTATAATTCAGTGGAGTATAATAGCACTTTGACGCGGTGAAGAATCAAAGCGAAGGCAAAGCAAAAGCGGAGCGGGACCGGCAGCAGACCGGCCCGGATCCGCGCGCGGAGAGGGCTTCGCCGGGGCATCCTGGATATCTGTACATATTTTTTATACTTGCAGGATGCGCTTTACTGTGACTTTGGCCTTATGGATATCGTCTTTGGAAGGTCTGCAAAGCCCTGGAGGAAGGGGAACAGGGCGGAACGGGCGGAAGAAGAAGGGTCTTCAAAAGGTTAAAGATAAATATTCATTTCAAGAAGGAGGAGAAAATATGAAAAAGAAATGGATAGCATTGCTGCTGACGGCAACCATGGTATTCACTCTGGCGGCCTGCGGCAGCAAGACGCAGACTCCCAGCGCAGAATCCCAGGCTCCTGCTGAGACGCAGGCGGCCGAAGAAGAATCAGCAGCCGAAACGACAGCGCCTGAAAGTGAAGCGGTGGACGAAGATGCTGACACGCCCATGGCGGAGCTGAACAAGCAGGCCGATATCGATGTGGCTGCCCATGAGGCCGAATCCGACGAGATCTACGACGAGGTGTTCGGCGAGTATGAAGCGGCTTACGATGAGGCTCTTGCGGAGACGAACGTCAGCCTGCGTCTGGCCAAGATGGCCATCGCCGAGGCGAAGTTCCTGGAAGCGGGCGCCGTTACCCCTTATGTGAATGACGCCGGCAACTATGCGATCAGCAAGATCATCCCTCATACCGTTCCCGCTGTGGAATGGGGCTTTGACGGTGAGACCCGCGCCTACAGCGGCCTGCTCATTGCCGACCGTCTGCTGACGCCCGAGGAGCGTACCGAGGTCACCAGCAAGTGGAGCGAGCTGAAGGGCACCGGCACCTGGATCGACTGGGTGAAGCAGTGGGCTGCCGACAACGGCATCACTCTGGCCGACAGCTATACTCTTGCTTCTGACACCAACGACGAGCCTACCACCTGGGATTACCTGTCTTCTTCCAAGACGGCGGACGGCAAGACCCTTTCCGCTACCTGGGACGGCCTGCTGCGCTATGACGCGGAGAACATTCAGCAGCCTGCTCTGGCGGAGAGCTATGAGGTTTCCGACGACAGTCTGACCTATACCTTCCACCTTCGCAAGGGTGTGAAGTGGGTTACCTATCAGGGTACCGAGGTTGCGGAAGTGAAGGCTGACGACTTTGTAGCCGGTCTGCAGCATGTCGGCGATACCCCTACCGGCGGTCTGTACGCCGTTATTTCCTGCATCAAGAATCTGCCTGAATACGCCAGCGGTGATATTACCGATTTCTCCGAGGTAGGCGTTAAGGCTCTGGATGACTATACGGTGGAATACACGATGAGCGAGCCTGCGCCGTGGTTTTTGTCCGTGCTGGGCTATTCCGCGATGGCGCCTCTGTGCCGCAGCTATTATGAGTCTCAGGGCGGCAAATTCGGTGAAGAGTTTGATTCCTCCGCCGCTGACTACACCTACGGTTCCGACGCGCAGCACATCGTTTACTGCGGCCCTTACCTGGTGAGCAACTATACTTATCAGAACACGATCGTTCTGACCGCGAACCCCACCTACTATGATGCGGATAAGGTTCAGATCAAGACCATTACCATGAAGTACAACGACGGCACGGACGGCCTGTTCAGTTGGAACAACTTCATGAACGGGACCTTCAACGGCGGCATCGGTCTGGGCACCGAGGCTCTGGAACAGGCCAAGGCCACCGCAGTGCCGGACGATCCAGACGGGGCGAACTATTTTGACAAGTACGCGTATGTGGTTTCCGACAGCGCGACTTCTTTCGTCAACTTTGTGAACCTGCAGCGTTATGCTTACGCGAACTTCAACGACGAGACCCAGGTGGTTTCTGAGAAGACCAAAGAGCAGGCGGACCGCAGCCATGCCGCGATGATGAATCAGAACTTCCGTCTGGCTCTGGCCTTTGCCAATGACCGCGGTACGGTCAACGCTATCACCAGAGGCGAGGATCTGAAGTATGCCCGTCTGACCAACTCCTATGTGCCCGGCAACTTCATCAGCACCTCGGAGGAGATCACGGTCGATATCAACGGAACCTCTACCACCTATCCGGTCGGCACCTTCTACGGCGAGATCCTGCAGGCGCAGATCACCGCGGACGGCTATCCGATGAAGGTATGGGATCCCAACGGTGCGGACGGCGCCGGATCCAGCCTGGGCTTTGACGGCTGGTATCTGCCTGAAGAAGCTGCCAAGTATCTGGACAAGGCTGTTGAAGAGCTGGCTGCGGAAGGCGTTGAGATCAGCGAAGAGAATCCGATCTATCTTGATATGCTTTATGACGATTACAGCACCACAGGCTCCGCCGCGGATCAGGCGCAGAAGCAGATCCTTGAGGAGAACCTGGGAGGTAAGGTCATCATCAACCTGGTGCCCACTGTATCTTCTGACAATAGCAGCTATGCCGCTTACTACGGCGAGTACGGCTATCAGATGAACTATGACTACGGCGGGAATACCGGCTGGGGCCCTGACTACGGCGATGCCCAGACCTATCTGGATACCGTTGTGGCATACGGCTATATGACCTATGCTCTTGGACTTTGGTGATCGGCCGGAAGGACGTTTGCCCTTCTGTCGGATCTGAATTATGAGTAGCCAAAGGGGGCGGGGATTTTTCTCCGCCCCTTTGCGCTAATCTTTACCATCATGAAACCGCTTGTGAGGGGGAATCTTCGAAGAGCGGTCGCTGCGTAAAACCGCGCAAGAGAGTTGGACGATTATGGGAAAATATGTATTAAAACGGCTGCTGCACGGTCTGGTATCCATCATACTGGTGGTTTTCATCGTCATGGTACTGGTTTACGGACTGATGAACCGTGACCTCGTATTTGCCAAGGACGGAAACTTCGGCAAACAGACCAACAACAACAAACGCACTTATATGCTCCAGCAGTGGGAACTGTTCGGGTATCTGGACTATGTTCCCTATGCGGATTATATGCTCATGCTCCGGCAGAACGGCGAGATCGATGAAGAGACCCGCGCGGAAGCCGTAAAGCTGGGCCGGGCGGAGGACGGGAGCAATGATTCGGAGCTCTCTGCCCAGTATATCAAACAGTTCACTGACTATTATGAGTCGAAGGGCTATACGGTCGAACGCCTGGGCGCGGTGGTATCCCGGAAAAAGGTGGCCGCCGGCGGACAGCCCGCGCTGTTCGCCTACAAGGATAATTCCCTGCTCGAACGGCTCTGGAAATATTTTACCGGCCTGATCGATGTGGACAATATACACACCGTGCCGGAATACAACGACATCGGGAAAAGGGGCCTGACCTTCACGCTCTATGACCCGCTGTACGGCGGAGAAAAATTCTCCCCTGCTATCATCGGAAACGGGACGAAGCACAAGTACCTGCTGTACTTTGACAGTCACTTCCCCTACATCCATCAGAATCTGGCAACCATCAACCTGGGCGTCAGCTTTTCCGTCAGCCGGGGGGTGGATGTGTTCACCACCATGACCCAGAGTCAGGGTTCCTGGGTGCAGTCCGTGATCACCTATCCGATCGGACTCACCGAGCTGAGCGCGGACGATCTGCATACGGCTACTTATATTGAGGGTTCCCGGGATACCAGCGAGATGCTCCAGGCCCGCTTTGCGGATGACTATACTAATATCCTGACCGTGAGGGGCAGCTATTCCCGGCTGGGCTATTCCTTTGTCATCGGCATCATCGCCTCCATCGTGACCTATATCCTGGGCCTGCCTCTGGGCGTCCTGATGGCGCGCTTCAAGGAGGGGATTCTGGACAAGGCGGGCACGGTCTATATCATGTTCATTTCCGCGGTCCCGTCCCTGGCCTATATCTTCCTGTTCCGGGGCATCGGCAGCGCGATGGGCATGCCCACCATGTTCGATATGGATAACGTGACGAAGGCCATGTATATCCTGCCCATCGTTTCTCTTGCGCTGCCCTCCGTGGCCAGCATGATGAAATGGATGCGCCGGTACATGATCGACCAGATGAATTCCGACTATGTGAAATTCGCCCGTTCCGGCGGTATGTCGGAAACGGAGATCTTTTTCAAGCACGTAATGAAGGTGGCGGCCATCCCCATCATACAGGGCATCCCCGGCACGATTCTGTTTGCCATGACGGGCGCGCTGATCACGGAGCGGGTCTATCTGGTACCCGGCGCGGGCGGTCTTCTGATCGACGCCATCAACCAGTACGACAACTCGGTCATCGTGGGCGTGACGCTGTTTTACGCCGTTCTGTCGGTGCTGTCGCTGATCCTGGGCGATGTGCTGATGGCGATGGTTGATCCCAGGATTTCCTTTACGGAGAAAGCGAGGTGAGCGGTATGGAAGATTTCAGCAAAAAATACAAATTATCGGATGAAGAGCTGTTTGCTCCACTCAATCATGACGAGTTGGCCTCCGAAAAAATCACCGCGCCCAGGTATTCCTATTGGAAATCCGTGTTTCGTGTGTTTTTCCGCAACAGGGTCAATATCGTGGTGCTCACACTGCTGGCTATTCTGATCGCTTTCGCGTTCATTTATCCGGTCATCATCCATTACGATCCGGCGGTGAATCCGTACCTCAACCTGACCGATATGGGAGCGCAGCATCTGAATCCGAAAAAAGCCATTGAGCATTTCGGTTTCAATATCAAGTGGATCTTCGGCACCAGCGGCCAGGGCGCTTCCACATTTGATTCCATCTGGCACGGCTCCCGGCTGTCCATCATGCTGGCGGTCATCTGTGCGGCCATCAATATGTCCATCGGCATCATCCTGGGCGCCATCTGGGGCTTTTCCAGAAAGGTGGACATCGTCATGAACGAGGTTTACAACGTGCTGGGCAACATTCCCATGACGCTGCTGATCTCCGTCATGGTGCTTGTGTTCTCCCCCAGCTTCTGGACGCTGGTTTTCGCCATGACGGTTATCGGATGGCTGGGCATGGCCTACTATATCCGGACCCGTGTCATCATCATCCGCGACCACGAGTACAATCTGGCGTCCCGGTGCCTGGGCACCAATATTTTCAAGATCGCCCTGAAAAATATCCTTCCGTTTATGACCTCGGTCATCGTGCTGGAGATCGCCAGCGCGATCCCCGGCTATATTTCCTACGAGGTGTTCCTAAGCTATATCGGCCTGGGCATCAATGAGGCGACGCTGGGCCGTCTGATCCAGGAGGCGCAGAACGCCATGTCCACGCCGGGCTGGGGCTGGGAATTCTGGTCTCCGGTGGCGGTGGCCAGCGTGATCACCGTGGTGCTTTATGTCGTTGGACAGAATCTGGGCGACGCATCCGATCCCAGAACGCATATGTGAGGAGGACAGACAGATGGAAGATAAGAAAGTATTGCTCTCCGTTCGCGACCTCCATGTCAAGTTTCGCGTTCGAGGCAGGGTGCTGACCGCGATCCGGGGGATCGACCTGGATATTTATGAAAACGAATCCATCGCCATCGTGGGTGAGTCCGGCTCCGGAAAATCCGTCTTCACCAAGACCTTCGCCGGGATGCTGGATTCCAACGGCTTCATTTCCGAAGGGCGTCTGATCTTTTCCGACGACGAGCTGGCCGATACCCATGTGCCTAACGGCTCCGTCGCGCAGCGGTTCATGAGCCACGCGAAGGCGAAGCTGGACGAATATTCCAAACTGGAGTTCGGCGCGAAGACCTGGCAGGAAATGGAACAGCTGAAAACGAAACGGAAGGAGCGCATGGGCCTCTCCCATGAGGAGCAGCAGGCCGCCGACAGGGCGCTGAAAGCGCTGACGGACGAGCGCACCAATCTTTTCAACCTGAAACAGACGCTGGATCCAAAGAACCAGAAGCAGGAGATCCGTGAGGCTGCCGCGAAGATGAAGGATTACAACCGGCAGATCAAAGAGCTGAAGGAGGCCAACGAGCAGAAGGCGAAGGCTCACAAAGCCGCGGCCGCCGCGGATACGGCCTATCAGAGCGCATACGAGAAAAAAATGGCCGAGCTCAAGGCCCGCTACGCGCAGGAGATCGCCGGCACGCCGGACAAAAAGACGCTGGCGCGCAACGAGATCCTGGCGAAGGAGATCTACCTCTCCATCGGCCGCTACGGTTTCAACAAGCGGCTGCAGTTGATGAACGGCCTTCTGAAAGCGCTGAAGCAGGCCATGACCATGGGCGTGGACCTGGACGACGAGACGGAGCGCAATAAGGTGTTCGATACGGTGGCCTTCCGGGTGAGATACCTGGACGAAACGCCGGAAAGCCTGCACGGCACCTGTATCCTGAACCTGGCCAACGTCAAGTTCGCGGGCGACTGGAACCAGATCCGCGGACGCCGGATCGCCACCGTGTTCCAGGATCCCATGACCAGCCTGAACCCCATCGTCACCATCGGCAAACAGATCACGTCCGTGATCGTGCGCCATCAGGGCTGCTCCGAGGTGGAGGCGAGACGCCGCGCCATCGAGCTGATGCACAAGGTGGGCATCCCCAACGCGGAGAGCCGCTTTGACGATTATCCGTTCCAGTATTCCGGCGGTATGCGTCAGAGGATCGTCATCGCCATCGCGCTTTCCTGCCAGCCCAAGATCCTGATCTGCGACGAGCCCACCACGGCTCTGGATGTGACCATTCAGGCTCAGATCCTGAAGCTCATCAAGGATCTGCAGAAGGAATTCGGCTACACCATCGTGTTCATCACCCATGACCTGGGCGTGGTGGCCAATATCGCGGACCGCGTGGCGGTGCTGTACGCCGGGCAGGTCATTGAACTGGGAAGCGTGGAGGAGGTTTTCTACGATCCCCATCATCCCTACACCTGGGCGCTGCTTTCCAGCCTTCCGCAGCTGGCCAGGAGCGGCAGCAAGCTCTATTCCATCACGGGCACGCCGCCGTCCCTTTACAACAGCATTGTTGGCGACGCCTTTGCGCCCCGCAATCCGTTCTGCTTAAAGATCGACACGCTGGAGGAGCCTCCGATGTTCCGGATCACGGACACGCACTACGCCAAGACCTGGCTGCTGGATCCGAGAGCGCCGAAGATCGAGAAGCCCGAGGGCATTCAGGATATCCACGAGAAGATCCTGGGCGCCTACAACATAGAAGAGATATAGAAAGGAGGCGGACGAGTTGAGCGAGAATACAAAAAAGAGCCTCCTGGGCGACTGCCCGGTGGATGAAAACGGCAGAGAGATCCTGCTGAGCCTGAAACATGTGGACATCACCTTCGGCAAGGGCGATACCGCCGTCCACGCCGTCACCGACGCTTCCTTTGACATTTACCGGGGCGAGACGTTCTCCCTGGTCGGCGAATCCGGTTCCGGCAAGACCACCATCGGCCGGGCCGTGATCCGGGTCAATCCCCTGGCGGCCGGTGAGATCGACTACCGCGGGACGAAGATTTCCGGCAAGATTTCCCATGCGCTGGACCGGGAGGTCATCCGGAACATCCAGATGGTGTTCCAGGATCCGGCGGCGTCCCTGAACGAGCGTGCCACCGTGGATTACATCATTTCCGAGGGCCTTTACAATTTCCACCTCTTTGAAAATGAGGCGGACAGGGTTCATAAGGTGGAGACCATGATCGAGCAGGTGGGCCTGCTTCCGGAGCACCTGACCCGTTATCCCCATGAGTTTTCCGGCGGCCAGAGACAGCGTATCGGCATCGCCCGCGCGATGGTCATGGAGCCTGAGCTGGTGGTGGCCGACGAGCCCATTTCGGCTCTGGACGTTTCCATCCGCGCGCAGGTGCTGAACCTGATGAAGAAGTTCCAGCGCGAAAAGAACCTGACCTATCTGTTCATCGCGCATGATCTGTCCGTGGTGCGTTTTATTTCCGACCGGATCGGCGTCATTTACAAGGGCCGGATCGTGGAAGTGGCCTCCGCTGAGGAGTTGTTCAATTTCCCGCTCCACCCCTACACCCATTCGCTCATCTCTGCGATCCCCATCCCGGATCCGCAGTTGGAGAAGCATAAGGTGCTCTATACCTACGATCCGTCCATTCACGATTATTCCGTGGACAAGCCGGAGTTCGTCAACATCGGTCACGATCACTGGGTATACGGCAACAAGGAAGAGATCGCACGCTACAAGGCCCTGCGCGAAAAGGGAGAGCCGGTGAAGGCCATCACCATTACGCACGACCCGGAGAAGATTCAAACCTCCGCGCAGGAAAAGGAGGCGCTGAACGCCGCCGCGGAAGCGCAGTTTCTGGCCGCGCCGGTGCACGATACCGGCAGCAAGCTTTACGCTATCGCGTCGTTCTTCCTGCCCATCCTGGGGCTGATCGCGGCGTTTTTCTTCAAACGTTCCAATTACATCCGGAACTACAAGATGTGCAAAAAAGGCGCTCTCATCGGCTTCGCCGTGCTGGGAGTCATCCTTCTGATCTTCCTTCTGCTGCTCCTGCTGGCGGTCCTGTAGATGAAGCGGGGCGCAGGCAGGGGAA
>CANRMT010000004.1 GCA_947631815.1 uncultured Eisenbergiella sp. | reverse complement strand
CTACCAGCTGTTTTGATATTCCGTCAGCCCTGTGCTGACGGTTTTTTTGCTCAGCGGCGGAATTTTGTCCTTATTTTAAAAAATAGTGCTTGCATTGCGGGAAAAAGTGTGATAGAGTAATTAAGATGATATGGTGGTATGCAGTAAGAGTGGGTTGACGACCCACTCTTATTTGTTGGGAGGCCCTGTTTGGAGCGGCGTTTCCCGGAACGGCCGCCGAGAACTGCATGAGGAAGGTGGAGCAATGTCAAGAAGAGAAACGTACGAAACGCGGACGGAAGCGCTTCTGCAGCCCATCGCGGAGCAGAACGGCGTGGAGATCTACGACGTGGAGTATGTGAAGGAAGGGAGCGGCTGGTATCTGCGCGCTTATATCGACAAGGAAGGCGGCGTGAGCATCGACGACTGCGAGGCGGTGAGCCGTGCGCTGTCGGATGCCCTGGATCTGGAGGACTACATCGAGGATGCCTATACGCTCGAGGTGAGTTCTCCAGGGCTGGGCCGGGTGCTGAAGAAGGACAGACATCTGGACAGGAGCATCGGAGAGGAAGTGGAGCTGAAGCTGTACAGACCGCAGGAGAAGCGCAGGGAGTTTTCCGGCATCCTGAAGGGGTATACGGCGGATGCGGTCGTGATAGAAGAAGACGGACAGGAAAGGACCTTTGTCAGGAAGGACATCGCGCTGATCCGGCTGGCATTGGATCTTTAAAGGGCATATGCGGGACGCCGGAAGGGCCCGCGCGGCTTGAAAAGCCGATCAGGCCGTTTCGGCGGCAGAATGGAGGATGAGATGAACAAGGAATTAAAAGAGGCACTGGATATTCTGGAGAAGGAGAAGGAGATCAGCAAGGAAACCCTGTTCGAAGCGATCGAGAACTCCCTGATCACGGCCTGCAAACAGCATTTCGGCAAGGCAGACAATGTGAAGGTCGAGATCGACCGGGAGACCTGTGACTTTTTGTGCTATGCGGAAAAAGAAGTGGTGGAGACCGAGGAGGATGTGGAGGACCCCGTCCTGCAGATCCCGTTGGAGAAGGCCAGAGAGATCTTCGCGGAGGCGCAGGTCGGCGGGATCGTCCATGTGGAGATCAAGTCGAAGGAGTTCGGACGGATCGCCACGCAGAACGCGAAGAATGTGATCCTGCAGAAGATCCGGGAGGAGGAGCGCAGCGTCATCTGCAGTCAGTATTCCGAAAAAGCGCGGGATATCATGACCGGCGTGGTGCAGCGGTATCTGGGGCGCAACATCAGCATCAACCTCGGCAAGGCAGACGCCCTCCTCAGTGAGAACGAGCAGGTCAAGAACGAGGTGCTCAAGCCCACCGAGCGCATCAAGGTGTATATCCTGGAGGTGAAGGACACGCCGAAGGGACCGCGCATTCTGGTGAGCCGCACGCATCCGGAGCTGGTGAAGCGTCTGTTCGAGGCGGAGGTGACGGAGATCCGGGACGGCACGGTGGAGATCAAGAGCATCGCCAGAGAGGCGGGGAGCCGGACGAAGATCGCGGTCTGGTCCCACAATCCCAACGTGGATGCGGTGGGCGCCTGCGTGGGCGTCAACGGTTCCAGGGTCAACGCCATCGTGGATGAGCTGCGCGGGGAGAAGATCGATATCGTCAACTGGGACGAGAACCCGGGCAACCTGATCCAGAATGCGCTTTCTCCCGCTAAGATCGTGGCGGTGTTCGCCGATCCGGAGGAGCGCACGGCGAAGGTGGTCGTGCCGGATTATCAGCTTTCCCTGGCCATCGGCAAGGAAGGACAGAACGCGCGTCTGGCGGCCCGGCTGACGGGGTACAAGATCGATATCAAGAGCGAGACGCAGGCCAAGGATTCGCCGGGATTCCGATATGAGGATTATCTGGACGACGATTACGATGACGACGGATACGACGGCGAATACGAAGAAGATTACGAAGAATATGACGGCGACGGCGAGGAGGGATATCCGGAGGACGGAGAGCCCTATGAGGACGGCGGCGATCAGGAATAAAGGCGGCATGTGATGAATAAAAAGGTTCCCATGAGACAGTGTGTCGGATGCGGCGGGATGAAGAGCAAGCGGGATATGATGCGTGTGCTCAGGACGCCGGAGGGCGAGATCGTACTGGATATGACGGGCAGGAAGAACGGCAGGGGCGCTTATCTCTGCAAAGATCTGGACTGTCTGAAGAAGGCCGAAAAGAACAGGGGCCTGGAGCGGTCCCTTAAGGTCAGTATCCCGGCGGCGGTTTACGGGAATCTGGAGAGGGAGTTTGGAGAGAGTGAGACCGAATAGAGTATTTTCGCTGTTGGGGCTTGCGACAAAAGCGGCGAAAACGGCCAGCGGCGAATTCATGACGGAAAAGGCCGTGAAATCCGGCCGGGCCAGGCTGGTGCTCGTGGGCACCGACGCTTCGGAGAATACGAAAAAGGACTTCCGCGATATGTGCGTATTTTACCGGGTCCCCTACTACGAATACGGAACGAAGGAAGAACTCGGACATGCGATGGGAAAGGAAATGAGAGCTTCTCTTGCGGTGACGGACAGCGGATTTGCGAAAAGCATCAGGGCGTGCCTGGAAGAAGCTGGAAATGAGACGGAGGTAGCTGTATGGCGAAAATAAAAGTACATGAGCTCGCAAAGGAGCTGGACATAAAAAGCAAGGATATCCTTTCTTTTCTGCAGGAAAAGGGAGTGGAGGTCAAGGCCGCGCAGAGTTCCATCGAGGGCGAAGCGGTGGAATGGGTGAAACGGCGGTTTTCCGCGGGGCCTGACAAAACGGAAGAGAGGAAGGCGTCGGGCGTGACGGCACAGACGGCGGAAAAGGCGGCAGAAGCGCCGCAGAAGAGCGCGGAAGCGCCGAAGAGGGCGGCAGAGGCGCCGAAGAAAGCGGCAGAAGCGCCGCAGAAGGGCGCGGAGACGCCGAAGAAAGCGGCAGAAGCGCCGCAGAAGGGCGCGGAGACGCCGCAAAAGGCGGCGGCCTTGGGAGAAAACGGAAGCGCCGGTCAGGCTGCGGAAGGGTCCGCGCACGCGCACGGAGAAGGCACACAGGCACCGGCCGGGCAGGCGAAGAATACGGCGGAAAAGGAAAACGCGAAGCCCGCTGCCAGGGACGGCGTGCGTCCGGAGAGCCGGGATGCCGCGCGGCCCGCACAGGGAGGCGCGAAGGCCCCCGCTGGCGCGCGCGGGCCGCAGAACGGTCAGGGCGCGAAGAACGGCCAGGGCGCTCCCCAGGGAAGGGACGCGCAGGGAAGACCCCTGAAAAAGTCCAGGACGATCATCGTGCTCAACAATCCGCAGAACAGCCGCATGAATAATCAGGCGTCCGGGAACCCTGCCAGAAGAGACGGTCAGAACAGGCCCGTCTCCGGCCGCGGCATGGACGGAAGGGGACCGGCCCGGAATGCGGGCGGCGATAATCGCGGCAATAACCGGCAGGGCGGCTATCAGGGCCAGAACCGGGGCACGGTCAGAGTGGAGAACAGGCCGCTGATCCGTCCGCTGACGAAGCCCTCGCAGCCCGTTATGCCGGATGAGAAGCTGTTGAGCATGGAGCGGGCCGCCAGGGAGGCGGAGCGGAAGGCCGCGATGCGCGCTGCAAAGGAAGCGGAGATCGAGGCCCAGAGAAAGGCCGCCGAAGAGGCCAGAGAGCGGCTCGAGCATGCGGAGCGGGCGGAGGAGCTCGCCGGACAGTCCGTCCGTCCGGAGCAGAACGGGCAGCCGGAACGGGCAGAGCGTCCGGAAGGCGCTGTGCGCGGCGGCAGACCGGAGCAGGCGGAGCGTCCCGTCAGATCTGACAGGCCGGAGCGGACGGACCGCGGAGAACGGCCGAACCGGAACGATCCGGCGTACGCCAGAGGCGACAGGCCGTACGGACAGGGCGGACAGGGAAGAGATCAAAGACAGAACGACCGGGGCAGGGGCGTGCGGGACGCCGCCCGGGGCGATCAGAGATACGGCGGCACAGGCCGGAGCGATCAGAGGCCCGGCGATAGAACGGGCTCATATGTCCGCGGCGATCGGGACGGCAGGAGAGATGACCGCGGCGGGATGCGCACCGGTCAGGAAAGGACGCAGGGCAATGGACCGAGAAGAGATCAGGGTCAGCAGAACCGTACAGGTTTTAACGGCGGTGCAAGGGATAATCAGGGTTATAATCGCGGCACAGGCTTTGCGCGCCCTGGTGCAGGCGGCGGCCGCCCTGGTCAAAATAGCGGACGCCCTCAGTCAGGCGATGGACGGACGGACAATCGATTCAGAAAGCCGGCGCCGTCTAAAGGCTTTGCGCCGGAACCTCCGGCAAAGGATACGGAGAAACGCCGGGACGACAGGCGTTTAAGCCAGCAGGATCGGGATAAGAAGTCCAGGAGAGACGCCATTTATGAGGACGACAGCGCTGCCAGGCTGAAGGGCCGGAACAATAAGGCCGGCCGGTTCATCAAACCGGAGGCCAGACCCGCGGAGCCCGAAGAGACCATCAAGGTGATCACGATCCCGGATACCATCACGATCAAGGAGCTGGCCGACAAGATGAAGATCCAGCCTGCGATCATCATCAAAAAGCTCTTCCTGGCCGGCAGGATCGTCACCGTCAATCAGGAGATCTCGTATGAGGATGCGGAGAACATCGCCATCGAGCACGACATCATCTGTGAGAGAGAAGTGAAGGTGGACGTGATCGAGGAGCTCCTGAAGGAGAACGAGGAGCGCGAGGAGGATATGGTGCCCAGACCGCCCGTCATCTGCGTGATGGGCCATGTCGATCACGGCAAGACCTCCCTGCTGGATGCGATCCGCAAGACGAACGTGACGGACAAGGAAGCGGGCGGCATCACCCAGCATATCGGCGCCTATACGGTGCAGATCAACGGACAGAGCATCACGTTCCTGGATACGCCCGGACACGAGGCTTTCACGGCCATGCGTATGCGCGGCGCCAATTCCACGGATATCGCCGTGCTGGTGGTGGCGGCGGACGACGGCGTGATGCCGCAGACCATCGAGGCGATCAACCACGCCAAGGCCGCCGGTATCGAGATCATCGTGGCGGTGAACAAGATCGATAAGCCCAACGCCAATGTGGAGCGCGTGAAGCAGGAGCTGACGGAATACGGGCTGGTGGCCGAGGACTGGGGCGGCAGCACGGTGTTCGCGCCGGTTTCCGCCAAGACGGGCGAGGGCCTGCAGAACCTGCTGGAGATGATCCTCCTGACGGCGGAGGTGCTGGAGCTGAAGGCGAACCCGAACCGCATGGCCAGAGGCATCGTCATCGAGGCCGAGCTGGATAAGGGCAGAGGCCCGGTGGCCAGGGTGCTGGTGCAGAAGGGCACGCTGCATGTGGGCGATTTCGTATCGGCCGGTTCCTCCAGCGGCAAGGTCCGCGCCATGATCGACGATAAGGGGAAACGGGTGAAGGAAGCGACGCCCTCCACGCCGGTGGAGATCCTGGGGCTTTCCGACGTGCCGGATGCGGGAGACGTGTTCCTGGCCCATGAGAGCGACAAGGAGGCCAAATCCTATGCGGCGGCCTTCATTGACCAGAATAAAGAAAAGAAACTTGAGGAGACCAAGTCCCGGATGTCGCTGGACGATCTGTTCAACCAGATCAAAGAGGGCAATCTCAAGGAGCTGAACCTGATCGTCAAGGCGGACGTACAGGGCAGCGTGGAGGCGGTGAAGCAGAGTCTGACCAAGCTGTCCAACGAGGAAGTGGTGGTGAAGTGCATCCACGGCGGCGTGGGCGCCATCAACGAATCCGACGTCACGCTGGCCAGCGCGTCCAACGCCATCATCATCGGCTTCAACGTGCGTCCGGACGCTACGGCCAAGGCGACCGCGGAAGCGGAGAATGTGGATATCCGCCTTTACAAGGTCATCTATCAGGCGATAGAGGACATCGAGGCGGCGATGAAGGGCATGCTGGATCCGGTGTACGAGGAAAAGGTCATCGGACATGCGGAGGTCCGTCAGATCTTCCGGGCGTCCAATATCGGCAATATCGCCGGTGCCTATGTGCTGGACGGCGTGTTCCAGAGAAACTGCAAGATCCGTATCAGCAGGGAGGGCGAGCAGATCTACGAGGGCAGCCTGGCTTCGCTGAAGCGGTTTAAGGATGATGTGAAGGAAGTGCGCGCAGGCTTTGAGTGCGGTCTCGTGTTCGACGGCTTCGACAAGATGCAGGAGTTGGATATCATCGAGGCGTATATCATGGTGGAGGTGCCCCGCTGACGGCCCTCGGGCTGTCGGCGGCCCGCCGCATGACGGAGCGGAAAGGCATATAACGGCATGAGAAAAAACAGCGTAAAAATGAACAGGATCAACGGCGAGGTGCAGCGCGTGATGGCGGAGGTGATCCGGGGAGAGATCAAGGATCCCCGGATCGCCCCCATGACCAGCGTGACGTCGGTGGAGGTCGCGCCGGATCTAAAGACCTGCAAGGCATATATCAGCGTGCTGGGGGACGATGAGGTGAGGAAGGCCACGATGGAGGGCCTGAACAGCGCGGTGGGCTTCATACGGGGGCAGATCGCGAAGAAGGTCAATCTGCGCATCACGCCGGAGATCCGTTTTATCCCGGATTCCTCCATCGCCTACGGCGTGAACATGTCCCGCCGGATCGACGAGGTCATGAGCGGTCAGAGGGCCAGGAGCCTGGAACGGGACGGGGAGGAAACAAAAGGATAGGTCCGGATAATACCGGGCAGCATGAACGGCCCGGCGTTCTTTGCCGGACAGCGTGAAGGCGCGAAAAGGTCCGGCGTTTTTGCCGGACGGCATGTATGGAGCGGTCCCCGATGGGGCCGCTGTATCGGGAGTGTATATGAAAAAAATTCTGGAAGAATTGGGGAATCGGGACAGGATCGCGGTCTGCGGACACGAAAGGCCGGACGGCGACTGTGTGGGTTCCTGCATGGGAATGTATCTTTATCTGAAAAAGATGCTGCCGGAGGCCGTTGTGGATGTGTATCTGGAACAGCCTGCGGATATTTTTGACTGTATCGACGGGATCCGCGAGATCCGGACGGAATGTGAGGGAAACGCGCGGTACGATGTCTGTATCGTGATCGATACGTCCTGCGAGCGCATCGGCGTGGCGAAGCCCTGCTTTGAAACCGCGGCGAAGACCATCAATATCGATCATCATATCAGCAACGCCGCAGGCTGCGGGACCGTAAATTACATAGATCCGAAGGCCAGCTCCGCCAGCGAGCTGGTGTATGAGCTCCTGGACGGGGAGGCGATCGACGAGCCGATCGCGAAGGCCATTTATATCGGCATCATCCACGACACGGGCGTGTTCAAGTATTCCAATACCACGCCGCACACGATGGAGATCGCGGGGAAGCTGATCGGTTACGGGTTCGATTTCACGAAGCTCATCGACGAGACCTTTTATGAAAAGACTTATCTGCAGAACCAGATCCTGGGGCGGGCGCTTCTGGAGAGCGTGATGTTCATGGACGGCCGCTGCATCGTCAGCGGCGTGGACAGGAAGACCATGGATTTTTACAACGTGGGGCCTGCGGACCTGGAGGGGATCGTCAGCCAGCTGCGCACGATCCGCGGCGTGGAATGCGCGATCTTCATGTATCAGACCGGGCCGCAGGAGTATAAGGTCAGCCTGCGTTCCTCGGAAAAGGTGGATGTGGCCGCGGTGGCGTCCTTTTTCGGCGGCGGCGGCCATATGCGGGCGGCGGGATGCAGGATGCGCGGCACATACCACGACTGCATCAACAACCTTTCGCTCTATATCGAACGGCAGCTGCAGAGCGCATCGAAGACGGAGTAAAAAATGGACGGTATTCTCAATGTTTACAAAGAGCCGGGCTTCACGTCCTTCGATGTGGTGGCGAAGCTGCGCGGCATTTGCAGACAGAAAAAGATCGGTCATACCGGTACCCTGGACCCGGCGGCGTCCGGGGTACTTCCCGTCTGTCTGGGAAACGCGACGAAGCTGTGCGGTCTTCTGACGGAAAAGACCAAGCAGTATCGGGCGGTGATGCGCCTGGGGGTGGAAACGGATACCCAGGATATGACGGGAAAGATCCTGCGCGAACTGCCGGTGGAGGCGGCGGAGAAAGAGGTGCGCGCCGCTGTGCTTTCCTTTGTGGGAGAATATGAGCAGGTGCCGCCCATGTATTCGGCGCTGAAGGTGAACGGGAAGAAGCTCTGCGATCTCGCCAGGGCCGGACGCGAGGTGGAGCGGCAGGGCCGCCCCGTGACGATCCTTTCGCTTGAGATCGCAGAAATGGCCCTGCCGTTGGTCACGATGGACGTCGCCTGTTCCAAGGGGACCTACATCCGCACGCTCTGTCACGATATCGGGCAGAGGCTGGGCTGCGGCGGCGCCATGGAATCGCTGGTGCGCACGGGGAGCGGGCAGTTCACGCTGGAAGAGGCGCATACGCTGGCCCAGATCGAAGCGCTCGCAAGGGCGGGACGGCTGGGAGAGATCCTGATCCCCACGGACAGCGTGTTCTCCGATCTTCCCGCGGCGCGCGTCCGAAAAGAGGCAGAGAAGGCGGCGGTGAACGGGAATCCGCTGCCCGCGGAGGATCTGATCCCGGCCGGGCAGGCGGAAAGCGCGCTTTTGCGGGACGCAGCGGCGGACGGGGAGCGTCTGCGCGTCTACGGCCCGGACGGCGCTTTCCTGGGGATCTACGGCTGGGAAGCGGAAAAGCGGCGGTTCCGTCCGCTGAAAATGTTTTTGGGAAAGGATGGCTGAGGGCCTGTGCGGATCATATCGGGGAAAAGCCGTTTTCAACTGAATGCGCCCTCCGCTGTGGCGATCGGGAAGTTTGACGGACTCCACCGGGGGCACCGTGTGCTGCTGGAGCATATCCTCGCGGCGAAAAAGGATGGGCTGACGGCCGCGGTGTTCACCTTCGATCCGTCTCCGGCCTCTTTCTTTTCCGGGACGAACGTCAAAGGGCTCATGACAAAGGAGGAAAAACGGCGCTGCTTCCGACAGATGGGCGCGGATGTGCTGGTGGAATTCCCGCTGAGTGCGCAGACCGCCGCCATGCCGCCGGAGACCTTCATCGAGGAGATCCTGCGGGACAGCCTGCACGCCTCCCTGGTGGTGGCGGGAAGCGATCTTTCCTTTGGGGATCAGGGGCGCGGAAACTGTGCGCTTCTGTACGCCTGGGCCAGGAGATGCGGCTATCAGACGGAGATCATCGACAAGGTGTACGACAACGGCTCCGCCATCAGCTCCACCCGTGTGCGGGATGCGGTGACGGGCGGGAGAATGGAGGAGGCCGCCAGGCTGCTCGGCGCGCCCTATGCCGTGATGGGCAGCGTTGCCCACGGCAGACGCATCGGACGCCGTCTGGGCTTTCCTACCGTGAACCTGCTGCCGCCCGAGGATAAGCTGCTGCCGCCCTTCGGCGTGTATCTGTCCGAGGTGGAGTGCCGTCTGGGGACGTTTCGCGGGCTGACCAACATCGGCGTCCGTCCTACGGTGGAAACCGGCGAACATCCGTCCGTGAGTGTGGAAACCTATCTCTACGATTTCGGGTCCGATCTCTACGACTCCTTCATCACCGTGCGCCTGCAGTCGTTCCTGCGCCCGGAAAAGCGGTTCGCGGATCTGGAGGCCCTGAAGGAGCAGCTGGCGCGGGATATCGCGGAGAACCGGGGATGAGCGGACAACAAAACAACAGATTCAAAAACAATGGAGGAAGATCATGGTTTACAAAGCGTTTCAGGACATGAAGTTATCGGCTCTCGGCATGGGCGCCATGCGCCTGCCGGTGATCGACGGCGACGACGGCAGGATCGACGTTCCGGCCGCGGAGGAGATGGCGGCCTATGCCATGGAGAACGGCGTCAATTATTATGACACCGCCTGGGGTTATCACGACGGCAATTCCGAACTCGTTCTGGGGAAGGCGCTGGGCAGATATCCCAGGGACAGCTTTTATCTGGCCGACAAGTTCCCAGGCTACGACCTGTCCAACATGCCAAAGGTCAGAGAGATCTTCGAAAAGCAGCTGGAGAAGTGCGGCGTGGCGTATTTTGACTTCTATCTCTGCCACAACGTGTGCGAGATGAACATAGACGCCTACCTGGATCCCGCGTTCGGCATCGTTCCCTATCTGCTGGAGCAGAAAAAGGCGGGCCGCATCCGGCATCTCGGTTTTTCCTGCCACGGTGATCTCCCCGTGATGGAGCGTTTCCTGGACGCCTGGGGCGCGGATATGGAATTCTGTCAGATCCAGCTGAACTATCTGGACTGGACGTTCCAGGACGCCAAAGGCAAGGCGGAGCTTCTGGAGCGGTGGAGCATTCCGGTGTGGGTGATGGAGCCTCTGCGGGGCGGAAAGCTGGCCGATCTTCCGAAGGCGGATGCGGAAAGGCTTCAGGCCCTGCGGCCCGATGAAACCGTCCCGGCCTGGGCGTTCCGGTTCCTGCAGACGGTGCCCGGCGTCACGGTGATCCTGTCCGGCATGTCCAGCCTGGAGCAGGTGCGTCAGAACATTCATACCTTTGAGACGGACGCGCCGCTGAGCGAAGAGGAGATGCGGACGCTTCTCGCCATGGCGGACGGACTGCTGGCCGGGCGGCTCCCCTGTACCGCCTGCCATTACTGCGTCAGTCACTGCCCCAGGGGGCTGGACATTCCCAGACTCCTGGAGCTGTACAATGAGCACAGCTTTACCGGCGGCGGTTTCATCGCGCCCATGGCGCTGATGGCGGTGCCGGAGGATAAGCACCCCTCCGCCTGCATCGGCTGCAGGAGCTGTGAGAGGGTCTGCCCTCAGCAGATCAAGATTTCTGGGGCCATGGCGGATTTCGCCGCCAGACTGAACGGCTGACGAAAGCGGGCGGAGGGAACCGCCCGGCGGAATTTTCCTGAATTTAACATTGACAATCCCCCGGCGGCTTTTTATAATGTAATTGTTACGGAATTGTTACGATCTGAGACGAAATATTACATACCAGGGTGATCTGAAATGTACAGAATGATAAAATTCTCCGTTTTTGCCGCCGTGTGCGCGCTGTGCGCCGGGATGACGGTCCATGCGGCTTCTCCGGAAGGGACGATCCACGATACGGTCCAGTCCGCGGGGGTAGGCGCGCTTCTGGACGAGACGCTGGACAGCGGGGAATATCTCGCCGCGGCGGAGAACGCCCGGGAGGAGCGGAAGAAGATATACGGTTTTGAGAATCTCGGCATCGCCAATGTGGACGATTATCTGAACGTCCGCAAGGGCCCCGGCGAGGAGTACGGCATCGTGGGTAAGATGCCCCGCCATGCGGGCGCCGAGGTACTGGGAGAGGAGAACGGCTGGTATCACATCAAGTCCGGCAATGTGGAGGGCTATGTCCGCGGAGACTATCTGCTGACAGGCGCCGAAGCGAGGGAGCTGGCGGACAATGAGGCCGCGGATATGGCGGTGAGCACTGCCGGAGGCCTTCGCGTCCGGGAAGAGCCGAGCCTGGAGGCCCCGGTCATCACGCAGGTGGCGGAAGGCGAGGAACTGGAAGTGGTGGAAGCGCTGGACGGCTGGGTCAAGGTCATGCTGGACGACGAGGAAGCCTATGTATCCGCGGACTACGTGGAGGTCTCCAAGAAGCTGGAAAAGGCCGTCACGCTGGTGGAGCTGCAGTACGGACAGGGCATTTCCGACCTGCGCGTGGATCTGGTGAACTACGCGAAGCAGTTCCTGGGCAATCCCTATGTCTGGGGCGGGACGAGCCTGACGGGCGGCGCGGACTGTTCCGGGTTCGTGCTGAGCGTGTTCGCGCATTACGGCGTCAGACTGCCGCATCATTCCGGCAGCCAGGCACAGATGGGCAAAAGCATTTCTCTATCGGAGGCGTTGCCTGGCGATCTGATCTTTTACGCGAAGAACGGCGACATCAACCACGTGGCGATCTACATCGGCAACGGCCAGGTGATCCACGCCAGCAGCCCCCGTACCGGCATCAAGATCTCCAACGTGGGCTACCGGACGCCCGCCTGTGTGAGACGCGTCCTGAGCTGAGCGTTTGTCGCTTTGGAAAACCATCGGGCAGCAGGCGCCGCCGTCCGTATGCATTCCATTTTCCCGGACCTTAGAAAAACGCCGGCACTTGGCGAGGTCCTTCACGAGCCTAGTGTCCGCTGCGTTTTTCTCTGAGCGGGAGCGGGTCCGGAAAAGGAATGCATACGGACGGCGGCGCCTGCTGCCCGATGGTTTTTTTCAGAGCGTCAGACGTGAAAACGTAAAAATTTTTGTTTACAGATCCGAAACGGTATGGTATAGTTATTGGGTATGAAATCAGCCGATGCTCAGAGAGAGGACTCTCCGACCTTCCTCTTAGTGTCAGGCGGTCATAAAATAAAGGAGGTTTGGATATGATTTCCAAGGAAAAGAAGACGGCGATCATCAAAGAGTATGCGCGGACAGAAGGCGATACGGGTTCACCGGAGGTTCAGGTGGCCGTACTGACGGCCAGGATCCAGGAGCTGACGGAGCATCTGAAGAACAATCCCAAGGATCACCATTCCAGGAGAGGACTTCTGCAGATGGTAGGTCAGAGAAGAGGACTGCTGGATTACCTGAAGAGGAATGACATCGAGAGATATCGTTCCCTGATCGAGAGACTCGGCATCAGAAAATAAGGTCTGAAGGATAAGGCGGAATCGGGGGCGGCAGATATGCCGGCCTTTCCGCCTTTCTTCTGTTCAGGAAAAGGAGAGACGGAGTTTGTGCGGCGCATGGCGCGGACTCCAGGAGTTGAAGGCCGCAGGAGCGGCGGAATGAGAGGAAAAATGTACAAAACTTTTACAATGGAGCTGGGCGGACGCACCCTGAGCGTCGATATCGGCAGAGTAGCCGCCCAGGCGAACGGGGCGGCGTTCATGCACTATGGCGATACCACGGTGCTGTCCACGGCGACCGCCAGTGAGAAACCCAGGGAAGGGATCGATTTCTTCCCGCTTTCCGTGGAATTTGAAGAGAAGCTTTATGCAGTGGGCAAGATCCCGGGCGGATTCAACAAGAGAGAGGGCAAGGCCAGCGAGAATTCCGTGCTGACCGCGCGCGTGATCGACCGGCCGATGCGTCCGCTGTTCCCCAAGGATTACCGCAATGATGTGACGCTGGACAACCTGGTCCTTTCCGTGGACCCTGCCTGCCGCCCCGAGCTGGTGGCCATGCTGGGCTCCGCCATCGCGACCTGCATTTCCGATATCCCGTTTGACGGCCCCTGCGCCATGACGCAGATGGGTCTGGTGGACGGCGAGTTCGTCGTCAACCCCAGCCAGGAGCAGTGGAAGAAGGGAGACCTGCAGCTGACGGTGGCCTCCACCGCCGAGAAGGTGATCATGATCGAGGCCGGCGCCAAAGAGGTGCCTGAAGCGAAGATGATCGAGGCGATCTATCAGGCGCACGAGATCAACCAGACGATCATCGCCTTCATCAACAAGATCGTCGCCGAAGTAGGGAAGCCGAAGCATACTTACACGAGCTGCGCGGTCCCGGAGGAGCTGTTCGCCGCGATCAAAGAGATCGTGCCTCCCGAAGAGATGGAAGAGGCCGTGTTCACCGATGTGAAGCAGGTGCGCGAGGAGAACATCCGTAGCATCACCGCCAGACTGGAGGAGGCTTTCGCAGGCAATGAGGAATGGCTGGCCGTCCTGGGCGAGGCGGTATATCAGTATCAGAAGAAGACGGTCCGCAAGATGATCCTGAAGGATCACAAGAGGCCCGACGGCCGCGCGATCAAAGAGATCCGTCCGCTGGCGGCGGAGATCGACATCATCCCCCGCGTGCACGGCTCCAGCATGTTCACCCGCGGCCAGACCCAGATCTGCAATGTCTGCACGCTGGCGCCGCTGTCTGAGATGCAGCGCATCGACGGTCTGGATGAGAACGAAGTCTCCAAGAGATATATGCACCATTACAATTTCCCGTCCTATTCGGTAGGCGAGACCAAGCCTCCCAGAGGGCCGGGACGCCGGGAGATCGGTCACGGCGCGCTGGCGGAAAAAGCGCTCCTGCCCGTGCTCCCCTCCGAAGAGGAGTTCCCTTACGCGATCCGTACCGTGTCCGAGACCTTTGAGTCCAACGGTTCCACCTCGCAGGCTTCCGTCTGCGCCTCTACGCTGTCCCTGATGGCGGCGGGCGTGCCGATCAAGAAGGCTGTCGCGGGCATTTCCTGCGGTCTGGTGACGGGCGATACGGACGACGATTATATCGTGCTGACGGATATCCAGGGGCTGGAGGATTTCTTCGGCGATATGGACTTCAAGGTGGCCGGTACGCATGACGGCATCACCGCCATCCAGATGGATATCAAGATCCACGGCCTGACCAGACCCATCGTGGAAGAGGCCATTGCGCGCACGAAGGAAGCCAGAGAATACATTCTCAACGAGATCATGGCGCCCTGCATCGCGCAGCCCAGGCCGGAGGTCGGCCCTTATGCGCCCAAGATCATCTCCATTCAGATCGATCCCGAGAAGATCGGCGACGTGGTCGGCCAGAGAGGCAAGACGATCAATGAGATCATTGCCCGTACCGGCGTGAAGATCGATATCACGGACGACGGCAACGTATCCATCTGCGGCACCGACAAGGAGATGATGGATAAGGCGGCGGAAATGGTCCGCATCATCGTCACCGATTTCGAGGCCGGACAGATCTTCAAGGGCGTCGTGGTGAGCATCAAGGAGTTCGGCGCATTCGTGGAGTTCGCGCCGGGCAAGGAAGGCATGGTCCACATCTCCAAGATCGCCAGACAGCGCATCAACCGCGTGGAAGATGTCCTGACGCTGGGCGACAAGGTGACCGTGGTCTGCCTCGGCAAGGACAAGATGGGCAGGATGAGCTTCTCCATGAAGGATGTCGCGCAGGTCTGATACAGGACCGGAACGCATTCTCCCTATAACGGATACGGAACCGCCGCACCGGCAGCTGATTATGGCCGGGCGGCGGTTTTTCGTCCGCGGCGCCCAAAAGCGCGGATTTGTTTCAAAATCATATTTTATGCCTAAAAATTGCCGGAATATTGTTATTGCGAATGACAATATTTGACTTTTCAGATACAGATTTTATCCAGTTTAGCACAAAATCTGGGGAGTGTGTTAATATAAGCTCAGAGGGGGAAAACAGTACAGATCAGGCAGCAGCGATAAATTCTACTCTAAAAGTGTTACAGGTGTCTTGTTACAGAAGAGGGGAACACTATGAGAAAGCTCGCGATATGCGACGGCAATGCGGACGTACTGGATTCCATGCGCCGGATGCTCGCCGCACAGTACAGGAGAGAATTGCAGATCGCCGTTTATCCGTCCGGGGGAGAGCTGCTGCGTGCGTGGCAGAGGGATGAACGCAAAAGGGCCGATATCATCATCATGGACGTCAGAGCGGAGGATGACGGCGCGATTAGCGCGGCGAAGCAGGTACAGGAGCTTTTTGACGGCGTGAAGGTGATCTTTTCCACGGCCCAGCTGGAGTGCGCGGAGGATATCTTCGATGCGAACCCGGTTTACCTTCTGACGAAGCCGATCCGTCAGGAGAAGCTCTTTGAGGCCGTTGACCGTGCGCTGGAGCAGATCGGTGAGACCGAGGCGGCTTCCGTCACGCTGATATCCAAGAGCTTTATCGCCCGGGTCAGGGCGGAGGATATCTGGTATGTGGAGAGCGAGCGCCGCGTGCTCACGGTCCATACGGCGAATGAGGATATCCGTGTGAATATGAAGCTGGGGGATCTGGAGGAGAAGCTGCCGGAGTTCTTTGTGCGCGTCCATCAGAGCTACCTGGTGAACATGAAGCGGATCCGTTTCTTTTCCGCGAAGGGTGTGGAGCTGACGGACGGCAAGACGATCCCGGTCAGCAGGCCCAGATATGCGAATGCCAAAGAGGTCTTTCTGCAGTATCTGGGTGAAAAGGAGGTATAAGACAGGCGGAACCGTCCGATACTGATGGAGAAGCGTATTTAGCAGATTCTATCAGTGCGGAGGGAACGGTATGTATGATCAGGAATACGGCGGGGCGCCGGGGAAAAGGGCGATGTTTGCGCGCGGCAGACAGAGCGTGAGATTCCCGGCGCCCGTTTTTTTGGAGTCCAGCGCGTCCGTCGTCGGGAAAAAAGAGGGCGAGGGACCGCTGGGAGAGCTGTTCGACGCGGTCGGGGAGGACGATCTGTTCGGCGGGAACACCTGGGAGGAGGCGGAGAGCTGTCTGCAGCGGGACGCCCTGCACCTGGCGGTCCAAAAGGCCGGGCTGAACACGACGGACATCCGCTGCCTTTTCGCCGGCGATCTGCTGGGACAGGGGATCGCCACCAGCTTCGGACTGCTCCAGTATGAGATCCCGCTGTTCGGGCTCTACGGGGCTTGTTCGACCTGCGGGCTGGCGCTGAGCCTGGGGGCGATGGCGGTCTGCGGAGGGTTCGCCGATCATGTGGGCTGCGTCACGAGCAGTCATTTCTGCAGTGCGGAGAAGGAATTCCGTTTCCCGCTGGGCTACGGGAATCAGCGCCCCCTTTCGGCCACCTGGACGGTGACGGGGAGCGGCGCCTTCATCCTGGGCAGCAGCCGGAGGGAGGGGGCGAGAGCGATCCTCACGGGGATCACGCCGGGCAGGATCGTGGATTACGGCATCCGCGACAGCCTGAACATGGGCGCCTGCATGGCTCCCGCGGCGGCGGATACCATCGCCTGCAATCTGCGGGATTTCGGCCGCGCCCCGGAGGATTACGATCAGATCGTCACGGGCGATCTGGGGAGCGTGGGGCGGCAGGCGCTCCTGGATCTGCTCGCGGAGCGCGGGATCGACATTTCACAGCGCCATACGGACTGCGGGATCGAGATCTACGACGCGAAGAGGCAGGATACTCACGCGGGGGGATCGGGCTGCGGCTGTTCGGCGGCCGTGCTGTCCGCCTATATCCTGAAAAAGATCGAGGAAGGGAGCTGGAGGCGGGTGCTGTTCGTGCCCACGGGCGCGCTTCTCTCCAAAACCAGCTATAACGAGGGCCGGAACGTTCCCGGCATCGCTCACGGCGTGGTGCTCGAGCATATCGGCTAAAAAGCGGCTGCGCGTCCGAAGCCCGGTCCCCCGCCGCGCATGTTTTTTCAAAAGTCATTCAAAACCGCGGGAACTTCCCGGAAAATGCGATTTGCATTTCTCCTGTTGAAGTCCTGTGGTTTTTTGATTATAATAAAAAAGGAAAAGCGGGACGGACCGCTGTGCGCAAAAGCGCCGGGACAGGATGGGACGGACCGCCCGTGCATATACCGCGGCAAAATGCTTCAGGTGAGGATATCCATGCAAAGAGTGATTCTCGTTGGCGTCAATCTGAATAACGGCACGGATTTCGAGCATTCCATGGAGGAGCTGGAGAGTCTGGCCGAGGCCTGTGAAATGGAAGTGACGGCGACCGCCGTACAGAATCTTCCCGCGGTGAACGCCGCCACCTATATCGGGAGCGGCAAGGTGGAGGAAGTGCGCCGTCTGGCAGAAATGACGGGCGCGGAATGCGCGGTGTTCGACAATGCGCTCTCGCCCGTACAGCAGCGGAATCTGCAGGAGGCGATGGATGTAGCGGTGCTGGACCGCACCGGCCTGATCCTGGAGATCTTTGGGAGGCGGGCCAGGACCAGAGAGGCCAGGCTGCAGGTGGAGAGCGCCGGTCTGCAGTACATGCTCCCCAGGCTGGTGGGTATGCGGAAGGCGCTGTCCAGACAGGGAGGCGGCGCGGGAGCCGGTGGCGGCTGGGGGGCAGGAGGCGGTCTTGCCAACCGCGGCGCAGGCGAGACCAGACTGGAGCTGGACCGGCGGAAGATCGAGAAGCGGCTGGCGGAGCTGCGCAGGGATCTGGCCGCCGTGGAACAGGACCGGGCAACACAGCGGAAGCGGCGTCGGGAGAGCGATCTGCCCGCCGCAGCGCTGGTGGGCTATACCAACGCCGGGAAATCCACGCTCCTGGACGCCATGCTGGACGTCTACGGAGGGCGGGAGGAGAAAAAGGTGCTGGAGCAGGACATGCTGTTCGCCACGCTGGACACGACGGTCCGCCGGATCTTTCCGGGGGACGGCCGGGACTTCCTGCTGTCGGATACGGTGGGCTTTATCGACAAGCTGCCGCATACGCTGGTGAAGGCGTTCCGTTCCACGCTGTCCGAGGCGGTGGAGGCGGATCTGCTGATATATGTGGTGGATTTTTCCGATCCGCACTACAGGGAACAGCTGAAGGTGTCGCAGGATACGCTGCGGGAGCTGAAGGCAGGACATCTTCCCTGCCTGTTCGTGATGAATAAGGCGGATAAGGTGATGGAAGAGGAGGCCCTTCCGAAGATCTCCGGCGATAGGATCTATCTTTCCGCGAAGAAACAGCTGGGGCTCGACGCGCTCCTGACCATGATCCGGGAGAAGCTCTTCGCGGGCATGGTGGAATGCCGGATGAAGATCCCGTATGCGGACGGGGCAGTCGTATCCTGGCTGAAGGAGCATGCGGCGGTCAGTGCCATGGAATACGAGGAGGACGGCGTTTTCCTGCTGGCGGAATGCAGAAGGAGCGATGCGGCAAGACTGCAGCGGTATCTGTGCGGATGAGGGCACAGAGGTATCCGGGAAGGGAGTTTTTGATGCGCACGATGGAATTCAAGATGGAGCGTCCCGGCCTTCTGAAGGAAGGCGATCATGTGACGGTGACGGAAGGGCTTCTGCCCAGCAATTATTATTATACGATCGATCCGTCCCTGGCCATGTCGGGCAACTATCCCTTCCGGGAGCGTCTTCTGGCGCGGGAGGGGGATGTGACGGCCGTGGCGGAGAACGAGAGAGGGTTTTACGTGACCGTCG
Organism: uncultured Eisenbergiella sp.; assembly: GCA_947631815.1. Taxonomy (GTDB): domain Bacteria; phylum Bacillota; class Clostridia; order Lachnospirales; family Lachnospiraceae; genus Gallintestinimicrobium. The sequence goes on along the minus strand of CANRMT010000004.1, from coordinate 33,934 downwards.
TTTTCCCGGAATAAAGCAGATCAGGGAAAACAGATCTGAAATAAAACAGGTCAGAAATGAAACAGCTCAAATATAAGGAGGAAACAGTTATGCTGAAAAAGATTTCTACAGACAAGGCACCGGCGGCCATCGGCCCGTATTCGCAGGCGATCGCCGCGGGGGATTTCCTGTTCGCGTCCGGACAGATCCCTATCGATCCCGCCAGCGGGGAGATCAGAGCCGAAGGGATCGAGGCCCAGGCGGAACAGGTGATGAAGAATATCGGAGAGGTCCTGGCGGCCGCAGGAGCGGGCTTTGAGGATGTGGTCAAGACCACCTGCTTCCTGGCCGACATGGCGGATTTCGCCGCCTTCAACGGCGTCTACGAGAAGTTTTTCACGGGCAGACCGGCGAGGAGCTGTGTGGCCGTGCGGCAGCTTCCCAAAAACGTGCTCTGCGAGGTGGAAGTGACCGCCTACCTTGCCGGAAAGCGGGAAAACTGAGGTGCTTTGGACTTTTCTCCGAAAATCTGACCGGCGTTTCCGAAAATCCGATACCGACAACTTGACGGAACGGGAAATATTGTGTATGATTAAAAACAGATGTCCGGCATGCGTGCGGAGCACGGGGCGGGCCGCAAAGATATGCGGCGGTCACCCGCCTGCGGGGCATACAGGTTCAGGAGAAAAGCAGGAGGGACAGAATCAATGGGCGTTTTATTGACGGAAACGGCAGGAGCGGGAAGCATGCTTCCGGTGATCCTGATGTATGTAGTGGTCTTCGGCGGATTTTTCTATTTCATCTTGTACCGTCCGCAGAAGAAGGAGCAGAAGAAGATGCGGGCCATGCTCTCCTCTCTGGAGGTCGGAGACGTGGTGCTGACCAGCAGCGGATTTTACGGTGTCATCATCGATATCACGGACGACACGGTGATCGTGGAATTCGGCAACAACAAGAACTGCCGCATCCCGATGCAGAAGTCGGCCATTTCTCAGGTGGAGAAGCCGGAGGAATAAGGGAACCGTATCCCGGGCTACAGGTCCGGGCAAAGGGCGGCCACATCCCGGGCGGAGATACCCTGGGAGCGAAAGGCGGCCGTTCCCCGGCAGAAGGGCCGGGATGGGAAAAACGCAGGAAAAGGGACTGGCGTCCGCGGGACGTGCGGTTCCTTTTTTATCGAATCGAAAGGACGGATTTATTATGAAAGTTGTGGATATGCACTGCGATACCATTTCCGCGCTGCTGGAGGAAAATGAAAAGGGTGCGGGCTGGACGCTTCGGGAGAACGGCCTGCACCTGAATCTGGAAAAGATGCGGCAGGGGGATTATCTGCTGCAGAATTTCGCGCTGTTTGTCTATCTGGGCTCGGGGAAGGATCCCTATCTGGAGGCGAAGCGGCTGGCGGACTGCTTTGCGGAGCAGATGCGGCTGTTCCCGGATCAGATCAGGCAGGTGTTCCGGTATGCGGACATCGCGGAAAACGCCGCGGCCGGGAGGATATCGGCGCTTCTGACCATCGAGGAGGGCGCCGTCTGTCAGGGCAGTCTGGAAAAGCTGCGGGAGTTTTATGACATGGGCGTGCGCATGATGACGCTGACCTGGAATTTTCCCAATGAGATCGGCCATCCCAACGTGATCCGTCCCAAGACGCCCGGCGAAAGGCCGGATTTTCGGAAACCGCAGACCGAGCTGGGTCTGACGGAGGCGGGCCGCGTTTTCGTGGAAGAGATGCAGCGGCTGGGCATGGTGGTGGATGTTTCTCATCTGTCCGACGCGGGCTTCTGGGATGTGGTGTCCTGCACGAAGAAGCCTTTCGCGGCCAGTCATTCCAACGCCAGAGGGGAATGGAACCATATCCGGAACCTTACAGATGAAATGATCCGGGCGCTGGCGGAAAAGGGAGGCGTGACGGGACTGAACTTCTGCCCGGATTTCCTGGAGGACGTTCCGGAGGATACGGAAAATGTGGGCAGCATCGCGGCGGTGGTGCGCCACGCCAGACATATCGTAAACGTGGGCGGGATCGAGTGCTTGGGGCTGGGCAGCGATTTTGACGGCATCCCCACCCACGGAGAGCTGACCGGGGGCGATAAGATGCCGCTATTGGACGATGCGCTGGCAAAGGACGGGTTTACGGCGTCCCAGCGGGAGAAGATCTTTTCCGGCAATGTCCTGCGGCTGTACCGGGACTGCTTCGCGCAGTGAGGCCGCGGTGGGAGGGAGACCTTTCCACCGGGAAGATCCTGCTGACGGAGAAAAAGTACGACATCGACGGCGAAAAGCGGTTCTATTTTTCGGAGCTGTTCTTGGAGTGCCATGCGCCCATGTCCCAGAAGACGCGGCTGGAAAAGTATCAGATGGCGAAGGAAGTGGTGGAGCCCAGGAACGAGGCCACCGTCCGGAAATTTCGGAAGCAGAGGCTGGTAACGGATACGGGCATCGAGATCACGATCCCCATGGCGGAATACGGGGATCCGGACCGGGTGGAGTTCATCGCCAATGAGGACGGCACCGTTTCGGTGCTGATCAAAAATATCGGACATCTGAGCGCCAGATAGGGAAGGGCGGTTGTCTCCGGGACGCGGGTTTCGGAAAAGTGAAACCCGTCAAGGTTCCTTGATTTCATTTGTGTTGTCGAGTACAATATAACTGTTGACTGATAGGGAAAGAGTGGTGGATAAAATCTACAGAGTTTCCACTAGTTTATTCTGCCCACAGGAAGATTTCGTTCTTGATGATGGTAAATACCTTTAAGACAGAAAAATTATGATAACGAAATGAGGTGCAAATATGCCCGATAAGAATTGGCAATTTGAACTTGAAGAATATATAAAGCAGGGCGAACCTGAAAGAGCCGAAAAAAGTGAAGCGTGGCAAACTGCTATCGGCTTACAGGCGGTTGACGGACTGAAAACCTCTGAATATTTGCTGGATACTGCCAAGGACCACATTGAGGGCAAAATCACCATTGATGAAGTACAGAAGCGTATTCACAGCTATTACGAGCAGAAAACTATCCGCACCGAAACCGAAAACGAAACAAAGGAAGCCGACATCGTTTCCGCAAGGATCACAAAGCTGTTGGGCGAAAAAGCGTTTCAATTTTCTCCTGCTGAGTGGATCACCATTCACCGCAGATTGTTCGAAGGCGTGTTTGACCACGCCGGACAAATCCGAAAATACAACATTTCCAAAAAGGAATGGATCCTGAACGGTGAAACGGTTATCTATGCCGATTTCAACAGCATAAAAGACACTTTGGAGTATGATTTTGCCACCGAAAAACAATTTTCCTATGAGGGACTGTCGGTTGAAGCATCGGTGAAGCACCTTGCAAAATTTGCATCGGATATTTGGCAGATTCATCCCTTCGGCGAGGGCAACACAAGAGCCACCGCCGTATTTATGATTAAGTATATAAAAACCTTTGGGTTCCGTGTCAATAACGATGCGTTCCGTGAGAATTCTTGGTATTTTCGCAACGCTTTGGTTCGAGCAAACTATAACGATTTGCGAAAAGGTATTCATTCCACCACAAAATTTTTGGAATTGTTTTTCTCAAACCTTCTGCTTGGTACAAACTATGAATTAAAGAATCGTTATATGCACGTTGATTTTGTGGACGGAAACGCTTCCCAAAGTGCCAGGAGCAAAACGCCAAAGTGCCAAATTGACACTTTGGACTGTACTTTGGAAGAACTGGCGGTATTAGATTTAATAAAAAAGAACCCATCTATTAAGCAGACCGAACTTGCAGAACAAACAGGAAAGTCTGTCAGAAGCATAAAGCGCATTATAGACTCTCTGAAAGAGAAACAATATGTCCGCAGAGTAGACGGCAAACGCTACGGCAAGTGGGAAGTTTTGGTTTAATATATAAGATAGAGGGATTGATTGCGAATTTAAAAACTTTATCTTCAGAAGATACGCCTGTGCCGACCGAGATGCCGCTGACAGTTGAAAAAGGACCCTTCATCGTCATCTCCGGGCACGATCTCTATGATTTGAAACAGATTCTGGAGCAGATGCAGGATAAGGAAATCAATGTCTATACCTATGATGAGATGTGTCTGCCCATGCCTATCCTGAATTCAAAAAATACAGCCATTTCAACTCTCTTCCCGGAGACGTTGTCAGAGTAGCCCTTCGTTAGAGTTTCCCCACAGGCATTTTTTTAAATGATTACCAGCTGCCGGGTATATTCGTGGACCGGCACGGTGCGGCGCTTGGCGGCCATGGCGCTTTCGTACAGATGGGAGGCGGACACATCCTTTTGCAGCATGGCGAACCCCTCCGGGGACAGGAGGCGCTTCGCGTCTGCCGGTCTGGAGAGCAGCGGGACCGCGCTGTTTGCCCGGATGGCGGAGAGCAGCGGCGCGGCCTCCCGGCGGAAGCCCAGGATGCGCGCATAGGGAACGCTGCCGCGGGAACGGGCGTCCGCCAGCTCCTGTGCGGTGACGGAGAGCAGGATGTGGCAGAGGGCGCGGCTGATCCGGCTGTAGGTCAGCTCCTTCGTTTTGAGACGGCCGCACAGGTCGTCCCAGTCCGAGAACCGTATGCAGCTTTTTCTGAGCTTGTCGGAAAGCTCCTTGGTCACGTCCGCATAGCGCGTATAGCCCTCCGGCGCGTCCTGCAGCAGGCGCAGGCGGAGTTCTTTGGTGAGGTCCGCGGGGAAGAGCAGACGGCCCTGGGCCAGGATCTCCTGCCAGAGACCGTGCTGCGCGGCGGGTACGTAGGAAAAGAACTGGGTGAGGGATGCGGCGGGCCCCCCTGCAGACGCCAGCAGGCGGCGCAGGGCCAGGGCGGAGGGGAAGTGCTGTCTCCGATCCGCCGGGGCGGCAGTGTCTGGTTCCGGGAGCACCGTTTCCCCATAGGCGGCTCCTTCCCGCCTGACGGTGACGGGGCGGACGGCGCTGCCGCGTCTGGTCAGGCACAGGCAGTATTCCAGCCCCAGGATGTTGTTGGGAGAGGAGAAAAAGTCCTCTCCGGGAAACGAACCGTCCTTTGGCCAGACTGTCCGCAGCGCGGCGGCTCTGGCCCTGGGGAAGGACCAGCCCTCCTTCAGACGCCCCTGCAGGGCGGCCTGGAAGGCGGGAGATTCCGCGCACAGCAGGGAAGCGGCGCGCAGAAGGGGGGCGATATCCCCGCATTCGCTGCCGAAGCAGAGCGTGTCCGCCACGCCCAAACCGTCCACCAGCGCGACGGCCCCCGCGGCGAAATCCCCGGCGCTGCCGCAGGCAAAGAGGACGGGCAGCTCCAGCACCAGATCCGCGCCGCCGAGTAGCGCCATCCGCGTCCGGGCATATTTGTCCGTGACCGCACACTGGCCCCGCTGGACGAAATCGCCGCTCATCACCGCCACGACATAGTCGGCGCCGGTGAGGCTGCGGGTGCGCTCCAGGTGAAACTGATGCCCGTTGTGGAACGGATTGTATTCTGCGATGACGGCGGCTGTTTTCATGCTCGTCTCTCCTTCTCTGTCAGATTGCCGGTTTGGCACAGTATCATCATAGCACCGGACGGGATTCTTTGCCACTGTTTGTTTCACGGATATGGTGTACCCGGGGCCGGTGTGAGCGCGGTGCGGGCTGCGGGGCGTCCCGGGTTGAGATGCCAGCGGACATTGACGAAAAATTAACATACTTTTTTCGGAGCCGCCCGGTTTCGACCGTCAGGTCTTTCCCGGACGAAAGAGAAATTGTGCTTTATTTTGTGCAAGATTTTCGTGAAAAATCACTTGTATACAAAAAATGAAAATGATATGATGTAAGTAGTTACAAAACGGGTATTTCAAAGAGAAACGCGTTTTGTGAGAGAGAAAAGCCGTCACGAAAGGAGAGCACAGGGAGATGTCTTATATCGACATTATCAAGGACAAGGCGAGAGCCGACAAGAAAACGATCGTACTGCCGGAGACCAACGACAGGAGAACGCTGATCGCCACCGCGCATATCCTGGAAGAGGATATCGCCAACATCGTCATGATCGGCAACGAAGAGAAGATCATGGACGGCGCAGGCTGGCTGGAACTGGATCTGACCGGCATCACGGTGGTGGATCCCAATAAGTGCGACAAATTTACCGAGTATGCGAATATTTTATACGAGACCAGAAAGCACAAGGGCATGACGCTGGAAAAGGCGACGGAGATCCTGCGCACCGATTACCTGACCTTCGGCGTGGTGATGGTGAAGGCCGGAGATGCGGACGGCATGGTGGCAGGCGCCTGTCATGCCACGGCCGATACCCTCCGTCCGGCGCTGCAGATCTTAAAGACCGCGCCGGGGACGAAGCTGGTTTCCGGCTTCTTCATCATGGATGTGCCCAACTGTGAATACGGAGAGGGCGGCACCTTCCTGTTCGCGGACTGCGGCCTGAACCAGGATCCCACCTCTGAGGAGCTGGCAGCCATCGCGGATTCCAGCGCCAAGAGCTTCAAGGTCCTGGTGGGCGCCAGGCCCGTTGTCGCCATGCTGTCCCATTCCACCAAGGGCAGCGCGAAGCATCCGCTGGTCGATAAGGTGACGAAGGCGGTGGAGATCGCCCATGCCGAGTATCCCGGTCTGGTGGTGGACGGCGAGCTGCAGCTGGACGCCGCTCTGGTGCCCGCGGTCGCCAAGGCCAAAGCGCCCGGCAGCGAAGTGGCAGGCAGGGCGAACGTATTGATCTTCCCGAATCTGGACTGCGGCAACATCGGCTACAAGCTGGTGCAGCGGCTGGGCGGGGCGGAGGCATACGGCCCCATGCTGCAGGGCATCGCCAAGCCCGTCAACGATCTTTCCAGGGGCTGTTCCTGGGAGGATATCGTCGGCGTCGTGGCGCTGACGGCGGTGCAGGCGCAGCTGATGTAAGGCGCGGATACAGAAGTTTCTATCGGACTGGAGGATTTGGATCATGAATATTCTGGTTATCAACTGCGGCAGCTCCTCTCTGAAATTCCAGCTCATCGACGCGGAAACAGAGAAGTTGACAGCAAAAGGATTATGTGAGAGAATAGGGATCGATGGCAGTCAGATCACCTTCTCGCCCGCGGGCGGGGAGAAGATCGTGCGTCAGGTTCCCATGCCCGATCATAAGGAAGCGATCCGGTACGTGCTGGAGGCGCTGACCGATGAGAAGACCGGCGTGGTGAAGAGCCTGGATGAGATCGGCGCGGTGGGCCACCGCATCGTGCACGGCGGAGAGAGCTTTGCCGAGGCGACCATCATCACGCCCGAGGTGAAAAAGGCCATCGAGGACTGTATCGATCTGGCCCCGCTGCACAACCCGGCGAACCTCATCGGCGTGGACGCCTGCGAGGCGCTGATGCCCGGCGTGCCCATGGTGGGCGTGTTCGATACGGCCTTCCATCAGACCATGCCGGAGGAGGCTTACCTGTACGCGATCCCTTACCGCTATTATGAGCAGTACAAGATCCGCAGATACGGGTTCCACGGCACCAGCCACGACTATGTTTCCCACAGGGCCGCGGAGCTGCTCGGCAGGCCGTATGAGGATCTGAAGATCATCGTCTGTCATCTGGGCAACGGCGCGTCCGTGTCCGCCGTGAAGAACGGCAGATGCGTGGACACCTCCATGGGGCTGACGCCGCTGGAAGGGCTGATCATGGGGACCAGGAGCGGCGACCTGGATCCGGCCATCCTGGAATTCATCGCCAACAAAGAGGGCAAGTCCATCGGCGAGATCATGACTGTCCTGAACAAGGAATCCGGCGTGCTGGGGCTTTCCGGCGGGCTTTCCTCCGATTTCCGCGACCTGGAGAACGGGTCCGAGGAGGGCGCGAGGGCGCTGAAGGCGTTCGCGCTGCGCACGGCCAAATATATCGGCGCCTATGCGGCGGCCATGAACGGCGTGGATGTCATCTGCTTTACGGCAGGTGTCGGAGAGAACAGCGTGAATGTCCGCGCCAGCATCTGCAAGGACTATCTCGGCTATCTCGGCATCGGGATCGATGACGAGGCGGCGAAGGTGCGCGGAGAAGAAAAAGAGATTTCCACCCCCGATTCCAAAGTGAAGGTGCTCGTGATCCCGACCAATGAAGAGCTGGCGATCGCAAGGCAGACCTATGCCCTCGTGAAATAGGACAGGAGAAAGGCACATCCCGGTTTTCTTCTGTCGTGAGCGGAAGATACCGGCGGCCTCGGCCGCTTTTGGATAAAGGACGGAATAGAAATGGCAGGAATCGGAACAGAAGCTCTGGATAGTTTAAATACGCTCGTATTTAGCAGTCTGGAATTTCTGTTCCGATACCTGCCTCTTTTTTTGCTGATCCTCTTTCTCATCCCGAAAAAAACGCGCTGCCTGTGGCTTCTGGCGTACAGCCTGCTGCTCTATTGGGCGGGAGAGCCGTGGTACGTGTTCCTGCTTCTGGGCATGGGGGCGGTGAATTTCCTGTTCGGACTCAGTCTGGATCGGCGGCGGAGCGCGCCCGCGGAGGAAGAAGGGGAGACAGGGGAAGGGCCGTCGCGCCGCAGCGCGTGGGAGGCGCAGCCGGAGGGAGACTGGAAGGAGCTGTTTCCCGCGGCGCTGGGGGAGGATGACCGAAGGAGAAAGGCCCTGTTCGTGCTGGCGGTTTCCTGCAATCTGGTCCTGCTGGCCTGGTTCAAGCTGAACAACGCCTTCGATCGGAGCTTCCTGCTTCCCGTCGGGCTGAGCTTTTACACGTTCAAGAACCTTTCTTATTTATGTGACGTCTACAGGGGGACGATCCTGCCGGAGCGCTCTCTGATCCGGTTCGGCGCGTATCTGTGCATGTTCCCGCAGATCGTGTCGGGGCCCATCATGCGCTATACGGAGGCGTTCAGGGGGCTTTTATTCGAACATGGGCTGTCCCTTTACCGGCTGGAGAGCGGCGTGAAGCGGATCGCTGCCGGACTGGCGGCCAAGGTCCTGATCGCGGACCGGCTGGGCATCCTGTGGAACGATCTGCAGACCATCGGCTTCGAGAGCATTTCGACGCCGCTGGCCTGGCTGGGAGCGGCGGGATATTCGCTCCAGCTCTATTTCGATTTCTGGGGATATTCCATGATCGCGGTGGGGATCGGCGAGATCATCGGTCTTCCGGTGATCCGCAATTTCCATCATCCTTACGCGGCCCGTTCCGTCAGCGAATTTTACCGCAGATGGCATATCACGCTGGGGAGCTTTTTCCGGGACTATGTGTATATCCCTCTGGGGGGAAACCGGAAGGGCATGGCGCGGACGGTGTGCAACCTGCTGTTCGTGTGGCTGCTCACGGGGCTCTGGCACGGCAACAGCGTCAACTTCCTGCTCTGGGGACTTCTGCTGGGGCTGATCATCGCGGCGGAGCGGCTGGTGCTACGCCCGTTTCTGGAGGGGCACAGACTGTTGTCCCACCTCTACGTGCTGGCGGTGATGCCGCTGACGTGGATGGTCTTCGCCATCCCGTCCCTGTCGGAGATGGGCGTCTATTTCCTGCGGCTGTTTCCCCTGGCAGGTCAGCCGGGTACGGTGAATCCGGGCGATTTCCTGAAGGAGCTGCGGCTCTTCTGGCCTGCGCTGCTGGCCGGTGCGGTATTCTGCATCCCCGCGGCGGGGCGCTGGTGCGAGCGGCATAAAAACGGCATCCTGGTGACCGCGGCGCTGTTTTTCCTGTTCTGGCTGTCCGTCTATCAGATGGCGAACGCCGTGAACAATCCGTTCATGTATGCGAATTTCTGACCGGAAGGCGGGCATATCTTTGCGCCTTCGGTTTTGATATGAGCACAGATTTTTGGGACTGGTAAAAAATGAAACTGCTGAAAAGATGTCCTTTGACGGTCCTGCTGGCGGTCAGCGCGTTTTTGCTGACCGTGACGGCTTATGCGAACCGGGACGGGATATATGGAGAATATCGGAACGGGCAGACTCCGGCGCTGGCGATGCTCTTTGAGGGCGCTAAGGACGGCGTTTTTCCCTGGAGCAGAGAGCCGGGGGACGCTCTGCTGACGATGGCGGACGCCGCTGTGGGGGAAGACCCGGGTGATGGCGCCGGGGCGGGAGCGGAGAACGCCGCGCCTTCTCCGGACGACGGGGAAGGTCCTGTGCCGGAGGATGGCGGCGAGACCGGGGAAACGGACAGGGCCGCGGAGCCGAAGGAGGAGCAGGCGGAACCCGAAGAAAGCGTGAGCCCGGAGGATGCGGCCGCGTCGGAGGGGGAAGAAGGCCCGTCCGAGGCGCAGGAAGAAGGACCGGTACAGGCGGAAGGAGAAGACCCGGGGGCGGTACCGGAGGGACAGGAGCCGGAGGCCCCGGAGGAGGGCGGCGTCCCGTGGACCGAAGAGGCAAGGGACGAGAACGCCACGTATGAGTATGTGCCGGTGGACGAAAGCTATCTGGACGACGCCCTGTTCATCGGCGACTCCCGCACACAGGGGCTGTTTGAATACGGAGGTCTGGAGGATCACGCGACGTTCTACTGCAAGACTTCCCTGACGATCTACGATCTTTTCAAGAATCAGCAGGCGTTCATCAGGACGGAGTCCGGGAATCAGACCCTGGAGCAGGCGCTTTCCGCGCGGCAGTTCGGCAAGATCTATCTGATGCTCGGGATCAACGAGATGGGGACCGGGACCCCGGAGAGCTTTTTCACGGAATACGCGAAGGCGGTCCTGAAGATCCGGGAGCTGCAGCCGAACGCCATCCTGTTCGTGCAGGGCATCATGCATGTGGCGGCGAAGAAAAATGCGTCTGATCCCATTTTCAACAATTTCAACATCGACGTGCGGAATGTGGAGATCCAGACGCTGGAAGACAAACGGGATATCTTTTATCTGGATGTCAACGAGGTCGTCTGCGATGAAAACGGGAATCTGTTCGACGGATGGACGTTCGATCAGATCCACCTGAAGGGGAAATATTATCAGATATGGAAGGATTTTCTGCTGCAGCACGGGATCGTGCGGGAGCAGGGGTGAAAAGGGCCGGGGAACCGGTCCTTTTTTGAGGGGAAAAAGGATGTCCCCGCGCGAAAAAAGCCGTTGCGCAGAGTGCATAGATCTGCGGAGGAATCCTTATGCACACCTTACAAAATTACCGCGCGCCGGTTGACGCCCTTCGACGCGCCGTGATAGAATGATCGCACATCAAAAATTCTGAAAATCGATTTGCAGTTTTTGAGGTTCAGCACAGCAGTTTCATGTGAGATTCCTTTTTTCTTGATCAAGATCGGATGGGATGAGACGGAAGTTTTTTGTCGTGCGCAGAAATCATGGGAGGGAAAAGTCTGTGAAAACGATCAACAGAAAACCGTTTTTTGTAAAGCCGCAGGGAAATCGGAGCGGAAAAAAACGGACGCGTAAGGATGTCGCCGGAAGGGCCGCGGCGCTGGGGCTGGGCCTGGCGCTCTGCATCGGGATGGCGCTGACCGGCGAAAGCAGGAGCAGAGCGCAGGAGTCGGAAAGGCAGGCGCTGGAGACACAGATCCGGGAACGGCTTCGGAACGATATGGCCGAGGCTGCCGGGTATCTGAGAAAGCTGGACGAGAGCATCGCTCAGAATCAGGAAAAGCTGGAGGAGGTCAACGGCCAGCTCGAAGGGCGGCAGGATGCGCTCCTGAAGGTGGAGACCACACAGAAGAAGCTGACGGAAAACGCGGCGGACGTGTCTGTGCGCGTTTCGGAGATGGAGAAGCAGACCGTGACCCAGATCCTGGATCTGCAGGAGAATATGCAGTCAGTTCGGAATGAGATCCTGCGCGCCGTGGATGAGATGGCCGCGGCCCTGCGGGCGATGGAGGCCGGGGAACGGGATTCCCTGCAGAATCAGGAAGCGCTTCTTGCGCAGATCGAGAAGGTCAACAGCGACGTCCGGGAGATCGGAGAAGCGGCCGATGCGCTGAAGGGGGATCTGTATCAGGCGCATGACGGGCTGAACGGGCTGATCGACGCCCTGGAGGCGCGGGGCGTAAAGGGAAACGAAGAGATGCTGACGGCTCTGTCGGCGGCGGAGGAGAAGCTGCAGACGGCCATGGGATCGGAAATGGAGCTGCTGTCCGGGAAACTGGAGGAGACGGGAGAGCTGGTGAACGGGAATCTGGAGCTGTTCCGGCTGGCCGTCGAGGAGGATTTCGAGGTGCTTGAGGCCGCCGCGGAGGAGAGCTTTCGTTCGCTGCAGGCCGATGCGGACGAGAAATTCGATGCCGTTCAGATGACGGCGGACCGAAATTTTACTGCCATACAGACGAAGGCGGATGAAAATTTCAACGCCATCCAGGCGTCGTCGGATGCGAATTTCAATACGATCCAGAAGACGGCGGATGAAAATTTCACAGCCATCCAGGCATCGGCGGATGAAAATTTCAAAGCCATTCAGGCGTCGTCGCTCGAAAATTTTACCGCCATTCAGACGGCGGCCGGAGAGCATTTCAATACCATCCGGACGTCGTCGGATGCGAATTTCCGCGACCTGCGGGAAGCCTCGGAGCGGAATTTCAGCGCTATCCGGGCCGTTGCGGGAGAGAATTTCAGCGCCATCCAGGAAACCGCGGGCAGAAATTTCGAATCGCTGAACCGGACGCTCGGCGAGATGTCGTCGTCGTTCGACGAAAATCTCACGGCGCTGGAGCAGGCGGTGTCGCAGGACATCAGCGGCCTGTCCGCTCAGTCCGGCGCGGGCATGAAAGAATTGAAGGAATATCTCCTGCAGCTTCAGGGGATGATCGGCCAGCGGCTTGATCAGGTTTTTACATCTGTGAGTAATGGAAAAAAGATGTTGGCGTCCGCATTGCTCACAAAAGGAATTTCCGAAGCGGAGGACGCTTCCTTTTCGGAGATCATGGACGCCGTTCTGCGCATCCCGCAGAAGATCGTGATCGGACAGGCACAGCTTCCGGGGACCGCGGTCTACCGGTATCATTACCATGTCAACGGTTCGGGAGAAAATCCGCATACGGAGCGGCAGAGCGCCCCGGGAGGGTGCTATACGGTGCCGCTGCGGCATGTGCATTCCGAGGAAGCGGGATGCTATGGCGTGGAAGCGTACCACGCGCACAATGATGCCTGCTCCGGCCATTGGAGCCGGACGGATCAGGGCGCGGAGGATGCGGAAGAGCAGGAGAATGCGGAAGGAAAGAAGGATGCGGAGGGGTCGGTATGGGTATATGACTGCGGAAATCTGCCCCTGAACGCGTCCCGGGCCGTGCTGACCTGCGGTCTGGGGACCGATCACGTAGAAGGATACGGGGTCTCCTGTTCCCTGTTCGACGGCCAGCTGATCGGGGCGACATATACCTATGACGGTTCCCTCGCGGCTCCGGCGGCGGAGGCAGTGCCGGAGGGGACGGCGGGCGCGGAGGAAACGGCGCAGACTTTGCCTGCGGCGGGAGCGGCACGTCCCTCGAATGCCGGAGCGGCGGAAGCGGAACAGGCTTCGAATGCCGGGACGGAGAGGCCGTCGGCAGAGTCCGGAGATGCGGCGGCGTCCTCGGAGTCAGAAAGAGAGACCCTGCCGCAGTCTTCGTCTCCGGCGGGCGCGGAGCAGTCTTCGGAAACCGGAACGAATGAGTCGATGCAGTCTTCATCCCCTGCAGAGGAAGAACGGCCCTCGGATGTCACGGCGGCAGAAACGCCGCCATCCTCGGAACCCGGGACATCGGCAGCAGAGCCAGCCTCAGAATCCGGGACAGCGGAGGCGCCGCCGCTCCCGCCGTCCGGAACGGAAGCGCCGCCGGAGCAGGGCGAGGCCCCGGAGCAGTTCTAAAGCGCCCGCCTGCCCGCATATAGTGTATCAGCAGAAATACTGATACATTGGCGACGGAGGCAAGGGGAGCTTATATGGAAAATCAGCAGTCGGAAAACAGGTATGCCCGGGATCTGTACCGAGATATGAAGGAACGGACAGGGGGCGAGATCTACATAGGCGTGGTGGGGCCGGTCCGGACCGGCAAATCCACCTTCATCAAGCGTTTCATGGATACGGCGGTCCTGCCGTATATGACGGACGATGCGGGACGGAGCAGGGCGAAGGATGAGCTGCCTCAGAGCGCGGGCGGGAAGACGGTCACGACGACGGAGCCCAAGTTCATTCCGCAGGAAGCGGCGGCGATCCGTCTGGGAGGCGACGTGAACGTCAAGGTCCGTCTGGTGGACTGCGTCGGGTTCATGGTAGACGGCGCGGCAGGCCATATGGAGGAAGGCGCGGAACGGCTGGTCAAGACGCCCTGGTACGACGAGGCGATCCCCTTTACGCAGGCGGCGGAGGTGGGTACCCGCAAGGTGATCGCGGATCATTCCACGATAGGGATCGTGGTGACGACCGACGGGAGCTTCGGGGATCTGCCCAGGGAAAGCTATCAGCCCGCGGAGGAAAAAGCCATTCAGGAGCTGAAGAAGCTGCACAGGCCGTTTCTCGTGCTGGTCAATTCCGCGAAGCCCTACGGGCAGGATGCGGAACAGACGGCGGAGGAGATCCGCAGGAAATATCATGTCAGCGCAATGACGGTCAACTGCGCCCAGCTTCGGGAGACGGATATCCGCCATATCATGGAACAGGTGCTTTATGAGTTCCCCGTCACGATGGTGGAGTTTTATATGCCGAAGTGGGTGGAGATGCTGCCCGCGGACCACAGGATGAAGGCGGACCTGATCTCCGGGATCCGGCAGCTGATAGGCGGGATCGATACCGTGCGGGATGTGACGGAGCATCCGGTCAGCCTGCAGGGGGAATATATCCGCAGATGCATGGTGGAGAACGTCAATATGGCGGACGGCTGTGTCTGTGTGGTGCTGGACATGGATGAAAAGTATTATTATGAGATGCTGAGCGAGATGACGGGCGAGGCCATCTCGGGAGAATACGACCTGATGAGCTTGATCCGGGAAATGGCGTCCATGAAGCGGGAATACACCCGCGTGCTGTCCGCCATGCAGTCCGTGAAATCCAAAGGGTACGGCGTGGTCCTGCCTCAGCGGGACGAGATCCGTCTGGAAAAGCCGGAGGTGATCCGACACGGGAACAAGTACGGCGTGAAGATCCGGGCGGAGAGTCCGTCCCTGCATTTCATCCGGGCCAACGTGGTGACGGAGATCGCACCCATTGTGGGGACGGAACAGCAGGCGAAGGATCTGATCGGCTATATCGACGAAAACGGCCGGAACGACGGCATATGGGAGACGAACATCTTCGGGAAGACCGTGGAACAGCTCGTGAACGACGGCATCCGGACCAAGATCTCCATGCTGGGCGAGGAGAGCCAGATGAAGCTGCAGGACACCATGCAGAAGATCGTGAACGATTCCACGGGCGGGATGGTGTGCATCATCATCTGACAGCCGCGGCTCGTCCTGCAGCCACAGGGTCCGATGCGGCGCGGGACCGACGCACCGTGCGGCGGCAGCAGGACCCGTGCGCGGCGCAGGGTCGATGCGCCGTGCGGCGGCAGAACAGGCAGCGGCCTTTGCATCAGGGCAGGATATGACATCCTTTCGGGCAAAACAATCTGTTGCAAAGAATATTTATCTATGCAATAATGTAGGAGCTGGACATGAAATGTGCAGCTCCGCTGTCATGTCCGGCTTTGCGATATGCGCGGAAAGATAAGAAAAAGGATGGTAGAAATGAATTTACTGAAGAAACTGTTCGCCCCCATCGATATGACGGAGGGGAGCCCCTGGAAGCAGATCACGCTTTTTGCGATCCCCATGCTGATCGGCAATATCGCTCAGCAGCTGTACAATACGGTGGACTCCATCGTGGTGGGACGGTATGTGGGGGACAACGCGCTGGCCGCCGTAGGCAGCGCCGGTCCCGTGCTGAACCTCCTGCTGGTGCTGTTCATCGGCATCTCCGCAGGCGCCAGCATCATGGTGGCGCAGTATTTCGGCGCCAAGCAGCGGGAGGAGCTGGCGAGCTCCATCGGCACCTGCATCACGCTGACGGCCGCCTCCTGCGTGTTCATCATGATCGTGGGCCCCATCGTCACCCGGCCCCTTCTGCGGCTTCTGAACACGCCGGACAGCATTATGGACTGGTGCGCTTCCTATCTGATCATTCTGTTCGTCGGCGTGGTGGGTATGGCCTATTACAATATTCTGAGCGGCATCCTGCGCGGGCTCGGCGATTCTGTATCGGCGCTGATCTATCTGCTGATCGCCACGGTGCTCAATATTTTCCTGGATATCCTGTTTGTGGCATCCTTTGAGATGGGCGTGGCGGGCGTGGCCCTGGCGACGGCCATCGCGCAGGCGGTCTCGTCCCTGTTCTGTATGCGCCGTCTGCTGCATATGAAGGACATCTTTGAAATGCACAAAAAGGACCTGGTGCCCACGGCCAAGCACTCCAAATATGTGGTCCGCCTGGGACTGCCCTCCGGCATCACGCAGGCTATTTTTTCCATGGCGATGATCGTGGTCCAGTCGCTGACCAACAGCTTCGGCGAGATGTTCATAGCGGCCAATGTCATCGTCATGCGCGTGGACGGCTTTGCCATGATGCCCAATTTCTCCTTCGGGACGGCGATGACCACTTACGCGGGACAGAATGTGGGCGCGCAGAAATACGACCGCGTGCAGAGCGGCGCGAAGCAGGGGACGTGGATCGCGGTGGCGGTCTCCGCGGTCATCACCGGTCTGATCCTGACATTCGGGAAATATCTGATGAGCATTTTCACCGCCACGCCGGAGCTGGTGGATCTGAGCATGAATCTGATGCGCGTCCTGGCCTTCGGCTATATCGCCATGGCCGTGACCCAGAGCCTGTCGGGCGTGATGCGCGGGGCGGGAGATACGGTGACGCCCATGTGGATCTCCCTGATCACCACGGTTGTGATCCGCGTGCCGGTGGCCTACGGCATTTCCTGGCTGACCAGGACGCCGGATCTGCCGAACGGCACCTTCTACTGTATTTCGGTTTCTCTGCTCATTTCCTGGCTGTTGGGCGCGGCCATTACGGCGTTCTTCTACAAAAAAGGCAAATGGAGAGAGAAATCCCTGTAAAAATGGCAAAAGAAAAGGAACTGCAGCATCCGGGCGGACCGGAGTGCGGTTCCTTTTTTTATGCAGTATGCGTCAGGCGCGACCGCCGTGCCCGCCGGACAGAAGATACCGTCTCAGCCTTCCCGAAGCGGGTTGTAACGGGATCTGCCGATATAAGCGGTGTTCACGGGAACCCCGTTCTGGTAGGTGGTCAGATAGGTTTTGGCGGAAAGCGTACCGGTCTGTTCCGCCCAGAGCTGATAGGTTTTCCCGCCCATCGACTGTCCCAGGACGTATACGTTGACGGTGAGCTGTTTGTTCACGATCTCCGTGCAGATGGCCACCGGGGTGTCGTAGTCGTTGCGGATCTTCAGATCCTTATAGCCCTGTGCGATGGCGGCGTCCATGCCCAGAGCCGCGTACGGCACCGGCATGCTGTGCGGCCAGCGTTCCGTGACGGTGAGCCCGGCGTTCATCGCGGCGTGATAGAGATCGGAGGATACCTGGCAGACGCCGCCGCCCATGCCCAGCGTATGTACGCCGTTCAGATAAACGCCCGCCATCTTGTAGCCGTTCGCTTTGGTACGGGGGAGAAAGGCGCTGCTGGCGGAAAGCGATTCCCCGGGCATCAGCACTCTGTTGTCGATGCGGGAAGCGGCAACCGCCACGTTGGTGCAGCGGTTATCGTCGCTGTCGGCGAAGCTGGAGGTGGATGTACCGGCCAGGATGTAATCCGGGCTGAAGCGCAGGGCGGAATCCGCGGCGTTGGTGAGCAGATCGGACGTCAGCTCCAGCGAGATGTCCGTGCAGATGCCGTTCAGTACCATGTTTTCCATCGTATCGGCCAGCCACTGTCCCATGGACGCCTTCGTCTCCAGATGGGAAAGGGAGTCCAGGCAGATATAGGTGCCCGCGCCGTTGTCATAGAGCGTCTTCTGCGGCACGCTCTGCTGGGTCGCCGGGGCGAGCTGTGCGTTGATCGCGCCGAAAAACGCGTTGAACGCGGAAATATCCAGGAATTCACAGGCGATCTTTCCGTTCAGGTTGGTCAGGCGCACCGGCACATTCGCGAAAGCGTTCATCCCGGTGACCCATTTTTGGCCCTGCCAGGTGATCGTGACCTTGTGGGTCAGAAAAGCCGGATCGATGTAACGGACGTCCCCGAAGACGGTATCCGTGCTGACCGCGGGAAGCGCTTCCGGTTTCCAGGCGGCCTGCGAAAAAAAGAAGGAGCTTTCGGCGGCGGGAGTCCGCAGGCGTTCGGCGGCGCCGTATCCGATCTCCTGCGCATCGGCCCGGATCGGGAGCGCGAGGGAAGTCAGCAGTATCGAAGAGGCCAGAAGGCCTGCCTTCCATTTGATCATTGGTACATTTCCTCCTTATCTGTATGGGCCGGCGGCATTTCGCCGAGACGGTCCCCGGTGGGATCGATGCGCCCCGGGCGCATGAAACGGTCTAAACCGATTCTACCATATACAGACGCAAAAGCCAATCATTTGGTTTGTATTTTTTTCTGTGCAGTGGACAACATCAGCTTCAGACGGTTGAGCTGATTGACCTCGCTGGCCCCCGGGTCATAGTCGATGGCCACGATATTGGAGGAGGGATAGCGGCGGCGCAGCTCCTTGATGACGCCTTTCCCGACCACATGGTTGGGAAGACAGCCGAAAGGCTGGGCGCATACGATATTGTCCACGCCGGAATGAATGAGCTCCACCATCTCGCCGGTCAGAAACCATCCCTCGCCGGTCTGATTGCCGATGGAGACGATCGGTTCCGCATAGGAGACCAGGTCCCGGATATGGATGGGGACGGAAAAATGGGCGCTCTTCGCGAATGCCCTGGAGGCCGCGCCGCGCAGATGCTCGATCGCGAAGATCCCCAGGCTCGCCAGGCGGGCCGTCCTTTTGCGCATGCCCAGGTTGTCGGCCTTGTAGATCTGATTGTAAAAGCAATAGAGCATGAAGTCCATCAGATCCGGCACCACGGCCTCCGCGCCCTCCGCCTCCAGAAGCTCCACCAGGTGATTGTTGGCCGCGGGAGCGAACTTCACCAGGATCTCGCCCACGATGCCGACCCGCGGCTTTTTCTGGTTCGTGATGGGCACCCGGTCGAAATCCTCGATGATCCGGCGGCACATTTTGCGGAAAGTGAAGAAATTCGGCACCTGCGGCGTGGACAGGAACGCCTTGCACTTCTCGGCCCACTGCCTGTGCAGGCCGTTGACGCTGCCGGGCGTCTGCTCATAGGGGCGCATCCGGTAGACGCAGCGCATGAAGATATCGCCGAAGGTCGCGCCGTACACCGCCCGCAGCAGCATATTGGGCGTGAGGGAAAACCCTGAGTTGTGCTCCAGCCCCGCCATGTTCAGGGAAATGACGGGAATATATTCCAGCCCCTCCTTTTTCAGCGCGCGCCGGATGAAGCCGATGTAGTTGGTGGCGCGGCAGCCGCCGCCCGTCTGGCTCATGATGATGGCCAGACGGTGCAGGTCATAGCGGCCGGAGAGAAGCGCGTCCATGATCTGTCCCACCACCAGCAGAGACGGATAGCAGGCGTCGTTGTTGACATATTTCAGCCCCGTGTCGATGGCCCGGCGGTTGTCGTTGGAGAGCACCTCGATCCGATATCCGCAGGCGGCGAAGGCGGGCTGTAAGAGTTCAAAGTGAATGGGCGACATCTGCGGGCAGAGGATCGTATATTCCTGCCGCATCTGGGGCGTGAACTCTACCCGTTCGAAAGCGGTGGGCGCGACCGTGCGCTGCCGGTGCTGACGCTCCCGCACGCGGATGGCGGAGAGCAGAGAGCGGATGCGGATGCGCGCGGCCCCCAGATTGTTGACCTCATCGATCTTCAGACAGGTATAGATCTTGCCGGAGCCGGACAGGATCTCGCTGACCTGATCCGTGGTGACGGCGTCCAGCCCGCAGCCGAAGGAATTGAGCTGTACCAGATCCAGATCCTCCCTGGTCCGCACGAATGCGGCCGCGCTGTAGAGCCTGGAATGGTACATCCACTGGTCGGAGACCCGCAGGGGCCGTTCCAGACAGCCCAGATGGGAGACAGAATCCTCCGTCAGCACGGCGAGCCCGTAGGAGGTGATCATTTCGGGAATGCCGTGATGGATCTCCGGGTCCACGTGATAGGGACGCCCGGCCAGCACGATGCCGTGGGCGTGATGCTCCTGCATCCAGGCGAGGGTCTCTTCGCCCTTTTTCTTCATATCGTCCCTGGCGGCCTGCATCTCCGCCCAGGCGGCCAGCGCCGCGTCCTCCACCTCCTGGGCGGGAAGCTCGGAAAACTCCCGCTTCAGGCCCTCTGTGGCCACGTCGAGATTGGCGAAGGAGAGGAAGGGATTGCGGAAGCGCACCTCCCCGCGGTTGATCTCCTCCACGTTGTTCTTGATGTTCTCGGAGTAGGAGGTGACGATGGGACAGTTGTAGTGATTGTTGGCGTCCGGCGTCTCGTTCCGCTCATAATACAGGGCGGGATAGAAGATGAAGTCCACGTTCTGGCGGATCAGCCAGGAGATATGGCCGTGCGCCAGCTTGGCCGGATAGCATTCGGACTCGCTGGGGATGGACTCGATACCCAGCTCGTAGATCCGGTGGCTGGAAAGGGGAGAGAGCACGACCTGATATCCGAGCTGGGTGAAAAAGGTATGCCAGAACGGATAGTTTTCGTACATGTTCAGCACCCGGGGAATGCCGACGCGTCCCCTGGGCGCCTTGTCCGGCGTCAGCGGTTCATAGGAAAAGAGCCGTTTGAGCTTATAATCGAACAGGTTGGGCGTCTGACTGGGATTTTTCGGCTTGCCCAGCCCGCGCTCGCAGCGGTTGCCGGAGATGTACTGGCGTCCGCCGGAGAAGCGGTTGATGGTGAGGCGGCAGTTGTTGGTGCAGCCCTTGCACTTCGCCATGCTGGTCTCGAATTCCAGCGCGTTGATCTTGTCGATGGAGAGCATGGTGGTGACATAACCGGCGCTGTAGCGCTCCCGGGCGATCAGAGCCGCGCCGAAGGCGCCCATGATGCCCGCGATATCGGGGCGGATGGCCTCGCAGCCCGCGATCTTTTCAAAGCTGCGCAGGATGGCGTCGTTGTAAAAGGTGCCGCCCTGCACCACGATCTGTTTTCCCAGCTCAGCGGCATCGGATACCTTGATGACCTTGAACAGCGCGTTCTTGATGACCGAATAGGCCAGCCCGGCGGAAATATCGGCGACGGAGGCCCCTTCCTTCTGGGCCTGCTTCACCTTGGAGTTCATGAACACGGTACAGCGGGTCCCCAGGTCGATGGGATGGGGCGCGAAGAGCGCTTCGGCGGCAAAATCGTGGACGCTGTAATTCAGGGATTTCGCGAAGGTCTCGATGAAGGAGCCGCAGCCGGAGGAGCAGGCCTCGTTGAGGAGCACGCTGTCCACGGTCTGGTCCTTGATGCGGATGCATTTCATGTCCTGCCCGCCGATGTCCAGGATGCAGTCCACATCGGGATTGAAAAACGCGGCGGCCTGATAGTGCGCAACGGTCTCCACTTCACCGTCGTCCAGCAGGAACGCGGCCTTCATCAGCGCCTCGCCGTAGCCCGTGGAGCAGGAGCGGACGATATGCGCGCCAGCGGGCAGACGGGAATAGAGCTCCTGAATGGCTTCGATGGCGGTTTTTAAGGGGCTGCCGTTATTGTTGGAGTAAAAGGAATATAAAAGAGAGCCGTCTTCTCCCACGAGGGCGGCCTTGGTGGTGGTGGAACCGGCGTCGATGCCCAGATAGCAGTTGCCGGAATAGTCCTCGAGCCGGGACGTCTTCACGCAGTGCTTTTCATGGCGGGTCAGGAAAGCCGCATATTCCCCTTCGGAGGAGAAGAGCGGCTCCATGCGTTCCACCTCGAATTCCATTTTGAGATCGGAGGACAGCCTGGTCAGCATTTCCTCCATCGAATAGGAGACCTCCTCCTTCGCGTTCAGCGCGGAGCCGATGGCGGCGAACAGATGGGAGTTTTCCACGTCGATGGTATGTTCCGCGTCCAGCTTCAGGGTGCGGATGAAGGCGGCCTTCAGTTCGGAGAGAAAATGCAGCGGGCCGCCGAGAAAGGCCACATGCCCGCGGATCGGCTTGCCGCAGGCCAGGCCGCTGATGGTCTGGTTGACCACCGCCTGAAAGATGGAGGCGGACAGATCTTCTCTGGTAGCGCCCTCATTGATCAGCGGCTGGATGTCGGATTTCGCGAAAACGCCGCAGCGGGCCGCGATGGTATACAGCGACTGGTAGTGCTTGGCATATTCGTTCAGACCGGCCGCGTCCGTAGTCAGGAGGGAGGCCATCTGATCGATGAAGGAGCCGGTGCCTCCGGCGCATATGCCGTTCATGCGTTGTTCCACGTTCCCGTTTTCAAAATAGATGATCTTGGCGTCCTCGCCGCCCAGCTCGATGGCCACGTCGGTCTGGGGCGCGTAGAGCTGCAGGGCAGAGGAAACGGCGATGACCTCCTGCACGAAGGGAATCTGCAGACAGTTGGCCAGGGTCAGGCCGCCGGAGCCGGTGATCACCGGATGCAGGGTCAGGCCGCCCAGCTGCTGTCTGGCCTCCGAAAGAAGGCCGGAAAGCGTCTCGCGGATATTGGCAAAATGACGTCTGTAGTCGGAAAAAAGGATGTTTTGCTGCCGGTCCAGCACCGCGATCTTGACGGTGGTGGAGCCGATATCGATGCCGAGAAGGCACTCCCCGGCGGGATGTTCTGAAATGCTGTTATATGTAGGGTACGGCGATGGCTGTACGCTTGTCATGCGGATCACTCTTTTCTTTTGGGATGTGCCGCAAAACGCGGTCTTCATCATCTGAACATTATACGACAGGAATTATCGCCGTGCAACGAAGAAATCGCTAAAATCCTGTTAAGCTTTCCGAACGGAATTCCAAAGAATTTATAAAATGAAAGGCGGTCATTGCCTTTTTTTTCACAGAATGATAGAATAGACTGACAGACTTCAAAGGAAGGGCGGGGTTTTTCATGAAAAAAAGAAACGATCTGAGATGGAAGCTGGAGCGGTACGCGGTCCCGAACCTGACGCTGTATCTGATCATCGGCTATGGGATCGGATATCTGATGCTGCTGCTGGCGCCGGCTGCCTATTATTATATGATGCTGGATCCGTTTCTCGTGCTGAAGGGACAGATCTGGCGGCTGGTGACCTGGGTGCTGATCCCGCCGGACACCAGCAACATCTTCTTCGTGCTCATCATGCTCTATCTGTATTATTCGCTGGGCAATCTGCTGGAGCGGATATGGGGGACCTATAAGTACAACCTCTATATTTTTTCCGGCATACTGTTTTCCGTTCTGGGCGCGTTCGTTCTCTGGGGATACAGCGCGCTGATGGGTGCGCAGTATCTGATGCCCGGCGTCTATCTGCTGGCGAACGGGCAGGTCGTGAATTTCGGGCAGGTTTCTACCTATTATATCAACATGGGCATTTTCCTGGCCTGCGCGGCGAGCATCCCCAACGTACAGGTGCTTTTGATGTTCCTGTTCCCGATCAAGGTCAAATGGCTGGGGATCCTCTACGGCGCCATGCTGATCCTCCAGTGCATCCAGGGCGGCATCGCCACCTGGATCGTGTCCGTTTTCTCACTGCTCAATTTCCTGATCCTGTTCATCCGCAGCCATGGAAAGCTGCGCCTGACGCCGGGGCAGGTGAAGATGCGCCACGAGTTCCGGCAGAAGGTGCGTTCCGCCGAGCATGCGGCCAGGAGCGTGACGAAGCACAAGTGCGCGGTATGCGGCCGGACGGAGCTGGACGGGGACGATCTGGAATTCCGTTTCTGCTCCAAGTGCAATGGAAATTATGAATACTGCCAGCAGCATCTGTTCACGCATACGCATGTGCAGTGAGGACAGACGGAAGCGAAGGGGGAGCAGTGTGAAAAATAAGCTCGATAGCTTATTTTTCACACGGCTATTTGTGCCGGAGCGTCACAAATAGCCCTGATGGCAGATGAGAAATCGCATTCGCGATTTCTCATCGCCCCGTCGCGTAAACGCTCCGGAATGGGGGTACGATGAAAGAGGAACAGCGGTTCGCACAGGCGCTGGAGCGCATCTGTGAACGGGCGTCGGAACAGGGAAATGTGGTTTCCGAGGAGCAGGTGCGTGAGATATTGACCGGCGCAGACTTCCCGCTGGAGGAAGCCCAGCTGGAGCTGGTGCGGGAATATCTGAAGGGGAAAAAGATCGGCATCGGAGAGCCGCTGGATCCCTTTGACTATCTGACGCAGGAGGAGACCGATTATCTGGATTCCTATCTGGAGGCGCTGGCCGGTCTGGCGGATGCGTCGGAGGGAGAAAAAGAAGCGGTGACGCTGTCGGCCATGGCGGGGGATACCGGCGCCAGGCACAGGCTGATCGAGATCTTTCTGCCCCAGGTGACGGAGATCGCCAAGCTGTACGCCGGTCAGGGCGTGTTCCTGGAGGATCTCATCGGCGAAGGGAATATGGCGCTGACCATGGCGGCGGAGATGCTGGAAGGCGTGGGAAGCGTGCAGGAGGCCCATGGGATGCTGGCGAGCATGATCATGGAAGCCATGGAGACCTTCATCTCGCAGAACGCCGAGGAGGGAAAGACCGGGGAGAAGCTGGCCGGACGGGCCAACGACGTGCTGGAGAAGGCGAAGGAGCTGGCGGAGGCGCTGGGCCGCAAGGTCACGGTGGAGGAGCTTGCGGAGGAGACCGGCCTGTCGGCGGAGCGGATCCGGGAGGCCGTGCGCATCACGGCGGACAACATCGACTATCTGGATACGAAGGATATGCACGGATGATGGACAACAACGATTTTAAATATGTGCTGCAGGATTTCGGCAATTATTATATCGGGGCCCGCTGGACCTACGGGGAGATGCTGACGAACGAGGATATGCCGTTCAAGTGGAAGGCGGTCGTCCGGCATTATCTGCTGAAGGACGTGTCGCCGGATACTGCGCCGGAGAGCCATATTTTTTTCATGGATGAGACGGATTTCGCCTATCAGACCCTGAAGGAGCTGCGGGTGAGATTCAAAATGAACGTCTGGATGCCCGCGGACGCGCGCCGCAGGCAGGGCCGGTATGAGAGCAGGGAGTATAAGATCGAGGAGATCGTCAGGAGCAGAGAGCTCCATGAGAAGATGGACACCATCATCGTGGAGGAAATGCGGCTGTCGAAGCTGGCGCTTCTGACGTTTGCGGTCTGAGACGGACCGCGGAGGACGGCTGTCTGTGCAGGAACGTCACAGACGGTCCTAAAGGCGGAAAGGAAGGATGCGCGCATCGCGGCATCCGGCGGATTGGGAGGCTGACGCGCCGCCCGCGCAGGAACGTTCCGGAATGGAGATGGAGATGAAAATGAGGATCGAAGAACTGACGGCATATGAGATTCTGGAAAAAAAGGAGATCGCGGACCTGCGTTCCGTGGGCTGGCTGCTGCGCCATAAAAAGAGCGGCGCCAGGCTGGCCCTCCTGGAAAACGATGAAGAGAACAAGGCGTTTTATATCGGCTTTCGCACGCCGCCCGCGGACAGCACGGGCGTGGCCCATATCCTGGAGCACTCGGTGCTGGAGGGTTCCCGGGACTTCCCGGTGAAGGACCCCTTTATCGAGCTGGTGAAGGGCTCGCTGAACACCTTTTTGAATGCCATGACCTATCCCGATAAGACCGTGTATCCGGTGGCGAGCTGCAACGATCAGGATTTTGCCAATCTGATGCATGTCTATCTGGACGCCGTTTTTTATCCCAATATCTATCGGGAGCCCCGGATCTTTTATCAGGAGGGCTGGCACTATGAATTGCAGGATCCCGGCGACACACTGACCATAAACGGCGTCGTATATAATGAGATGAAGGGAGCGTTCTCCTCTCCGGACGATGTGCTGGAGCGGGAGATCCTGAATTCGCTGTTCCCGGATACGCCCTATGCCCATGAATCCGGCGGCGATCCCGACGTGATCCCGCAGCTTTCCTATGAGGACTTCCTGGCGTTTCATAAGCGGTATTACCATCCTTCCAACAGCTATATTTACCTCTACGGCAATATGGATATGGCGGAACGGCTGACCTGGCTGGACGAAGCCTATCTTTCCCACTTTGACAGGCTGGAGGTGGATTCCTCCATCGCATGGCAGAAGCCCTTTGCGAAGCCTGTGGAGGTGCGCAAAAGCTACCCGGTGACGGAGAGCGAGCCGCTGGAGGGGAATACGTATCTCTCTCTGAATACGGCGGTCGGCGACGTGCTCGACCGGGAGGAGTACGTGGCGTTCCAGATCCTGGATTATGCCCTCTGCATGGCCGAGGGCGCGCCCTTAAAGCAGGCGCTGTTGGACGCGGGCATCGGACAGGATGTGTACAGCTTTTACGACAACGGCACGCGGCAGCCCTATTTTTCCGTCGTGGCCAAGAATACCGACGAGTCCAGGAAGGAGGATTTCCTGCGCATCATCCGGGAGACGCTGGAGAAGCTCTGTCGGGAAG
Organism: uncultured Eisenbergiella sp.; assembly: GCA_947631815.1. Taxonomy (GTDB): domain Bacteria; phylum Bacillota; class Clostridia; order Lachnospirales; family Lachnospiraceae; genus Gallintestinimicrobium. The sequence goes on along the minus strand of CANRMT010000004.1, from coordinate 7,553 downwards.
GGCTGGACAAAAAGACGCTGTACGCCGGGCTGAACTATTATGAGTTCAAATACCGGGAAGCGGATTTTGGTTCCGCGCCCGCGGGGCTGATCTACGGGCTGCAGGTGATGGACAGCTGGCTCTATGACGATTCCGCGCCGTTTCTGCATATCGAGGCTGGAGAAACCTTCCGGACGCTGCGGGAAAAGGTGGAAACGGGTTATTTCGAGGCGCTGCTGGAGGAGCGGCTTTTGCGCAATCCGCATCAGAGCGTGGTGGTGCTGGTCCCGGAGCGGGGCTTGAGCGAGAAGAAGGAGGCGGCGCTGGCCGGGAAGCTGGCGGAGTATAAAGCGTCTCTTTCTCCGGAGGCGGTCGGGGAGATCGTGGAGCGAACCAGGCAGCAGGAGGCGTTTTCACAGGAGCCGGACCGGCCGGAGGATCTGGCGAAGATCCCGCTGCTGGCCCGTTCGGACATCCGCCGGAAGACGGAGCCCGTGATCTACGAAAAGCGCATGACGGGGGATACCGAGCTGATCTATCATGCGATCCCCACCAACGGCATCAGCTATTTCCGCCTGCTGTTCGACTGCGGGCAGGTGCCGGATGAGCTGTTTGACTATATCGGCATCCTGAAGGCGGTCCTCGGCGCAGTGGATACCGCGCACTATACCTACCGGGAGCTGTTCACCGAGATCGATCTGCTCACCGGCGGGCTTTCGCCCGTTACCAACATCTATACCGATGCGAAGGATCTGTCCCGGCAGAAGATCACATTTGAGCTCAAGGGCAAGGCGTTCCACGACAGGCTGAAGGACGCCGTGCGGCTTTCCGGGGAGATGCTTCTGACCTCCGATTTTTCGGATGAAAAGCGGCTGTGGGAAATCCTGGCGGAAATGAAGTCCCATATGCAGTCCACGCTGATCTCCTCCGGCCATACCGTGGCCAGCCAGCGGGCGATGTCCTATGTGTCCAAAGCCGCGGCGCTGCAGGAGCGGCTGAACGGCATGGATCTGTACCGGCTGGTGGAACGGCTGACGGCGGACTGGGAGACGGAGAAAAAGACGCTCGGGGAAAAGCTGTCGCGGCTGTGCCGGGCCGTTTTCCGCCCGGAGAACCTGATGCTGGATTTCATCGCTGCGGAGGAGGAGCAGTATGAGCTGTTCCGGGAAGAGGCGGATACGCTGAAGGCGGAGCTGTTCACGGAGGCGCTGCCGGTCAGCCCGGTGAAAGTGGATCTGGGGCGGAAGGACGAGGGGTATCTGTCGGCGTCCCAGGTGCAGTACGTGTGCCGGGCCGGGAATTTCCTGAACAAGGGCTGTGCCTATACCGGCGCACTGCGCATCCTGCGCTCGATCATGAACAACGACTATCTGTGGAACAACATCCGCGTCAGGGGCGGCGCATACGGCTGCATGTGCAATTTCGGCAAGAGCGGCGATTCCTATTTCGTATCCTACCGGGATCCCAATCTGGGAAAGACCATCGACGTGTACGAGGCCGCACCGGCGTTCGTGGAACAGCTTTCCATGGACGAGCGGGCCATGACTCAGGCCATCATCGGCACCATCAGCGATATGGATCTTCCCATGAATCCGGCGGCGAAGGGTCTGCGGGCGCTGGGCGTTTACCTGACCAATCAGACGGAGGAGGAGCTGCAGGAGGAGCGGGACCAGGTGCTGGACGCGCAGCCGGAGGATATTCGGGCGCTGGCAGCGCATGTGCGGGCTTTCCTGGCCGACGGCTGTCTGTGCGTGGTGGGCAATGAAAAGAAGATCCGGGAGGAGAAGGAGCGCTTCCTCACTCTGGAGCAGTTATATCAGAATTGATCGGACCGGGCCGAAGGAACAGCGAAAGCGGACGGGACGGGCACTCCGGGATGGAGCTTTCGGTCCTGCAGGGGATGGCCGGTCAGATGCCGCCTGCGCGGTTGGGCATCGTCCGGTTCGGGAAAGGGAGGAAAAGGATGAGAAAAATGAGAAGGTATCGGAATACGGCGCTGTCTGCGCTCTGCCTGGCGTTCGTCCTGTTCGCCATGGTCGGCTGCGGCGCGTCCTCGAAGGACGTAAGCCAGAGCACGAACGAGTTTGCCGCCGCAGATTCCGCCGCGGTGGCGGAATCTGGCGGCGGCATCTATGAGATGAAGGCAGTGGAAACGCCGGAGGAGGAAGCGGCTTTGGAAGAGGATGGCCAGACGGTGAACGATCAGCGCCGCAAGCTCATCAAGACCGTGGACATGGACGTGGAGACGAAGAATTTCGACGCCCTGATCGCCCATGTGGAGAAGCAGGTGGAGGCGCTGGGCGGCTATGTGGAGAGCAGCGACGTCTACAACGGGAGCTATACCTCCGATTACCGGTCCAGGAACGCCCGGATCACGGCGCGGATCCCGGCGGAGCGTCTGGACGATTTCGTGGCGGATGTAGCGGAGCAGTCCAACATCACCAGCAAGAATGAGTCGGTGGAGGACGTGACGCTGCAGTATGTGGATCTGGAGAGCCACAAGCGGGCCCTGCAGACGGAGCAGGAGAGCCTGCTCTCCATGCTGGAGAACGCCGAGACTATCGAGGACATCCTGGCTATCAATTCTCAGCTGACGGATGTGCGCTATCAGCTGGACAGCATGGAATCCCAGCTGCGTACATACGATAACAAGATTAACTACAGCACGGTGCATCTGTACGTGGACGAGGTGGAGCAGTACGTGCCCTATGTGGCCCAGACGCCGTGGGAGCGCATTTCTCAGGGCTTCACGGAGAATCTGTATAAGGTGGGCAACGGGATCGCCAATTTCTTCATCGAGCTGATCATTGCCCTGCCCATCATCGCGGTGGCCGCCGTCATCATCGGCGCCGTGATCGCGATCCTCTTCGTCACGATCCGCCGCAGCGAGAAGAAGGCGAGAGAAAGAAGAGAGAAGCAGGGTACGCCGTCCGCAGGAACCCTGAACGGCGTGCCCTATGACAGATACAGAAGCGGCCAGCCGGGCAGAGGCGGCCGTCCGGGCAGGAACGGCGCGCCGGAGAACCGGGCAGACCAGCCTGGCGGAACGGGCGCGCCGGAGAACCGGGCAGGTCAGCCGGGCGGAGCGGGCGTGCCGGAGAACCGGGCAGGCCAGTCTGGCGGAACGGGCGTGCCGGAGAATCGGGCAGGTCAGCCTGGCGGAACGGGCGCGTCGGAGAATCAGGCAGGCCAGCCGGGCGGAGCTGGCGCGTCGGAGAACCGGGCAGGTCAGCCGGGCGGAGCGGGCGTGCCAGAGAATCGGGCAGGCCAGCCGGGCGGAGCGGAGAACCGCACGGAGCAGCAGGATGGAGAACGGCCCTGACGCACGGGATGGGGACCGATGAGGAGCGATATGGAAAATAAGCAGTACAAGTCCGGTTTCGTGACGCTGGTGGGGCGGCCCAATGTGGGAAAATCTACGCTGATGAACCATCTGATCGGCCAGAAGATCGCCATCACGTCCAACAAGCCGCAGACGACCCGGAACCGGATCCAGACCGTCTTTACGGACAAGAGGGGGCAGATAGTTTTTCTGGACACCCCGGGGATCCACCGGGCGAAAAACCGGCTGGGCGAATATATGGTGAAGGCGGCGGAGAGCACGCTGAAGGACGTGGACGCTGTGCTCTGGCTGGTGGAGCCGTCCACGTTCATCGGCGCGGGGGAGCGGCACATCCTGGAACAGCTGAAGCGCTGCAAAAAGCCGGTGATCCTGGTCATCAACAAGATCGACACGGTGAAAAAGGACGCGGTGATGGAGGCGATGAAGGCCTACGCGAAGGAAATGGATTTCGCCGAGATCGTCCCGGTCAGCGCCCTGCGCAGCAACAACACGGACACGCTTTTGGAATGTATCTTCAAATACCTTCCCTACGGGGAGCCGTTCTATGACGAGGATACGGTGACGGATCAGCCGCAGAGACAGATCGCGGCGGAGATGATCCGGGAGAAGGCGCTGCGGTGTCTGGAGGAGGAGATCCCCCACGGCATTGCGGTGGCCATCGACCGGATGGAGTTTCGGGACAGGGTCGTGGACATCGAGGCCACCATTTTCTGTGAGAAGGATTCCCATAAGGGCATCATCATCGGGAAGGGCGGCAGCATGCTCAAAAAGATCGGTTCCCAGGCGCGCCGGGACATGGAGGACATGCTGGAGCGGCAGGTCAATCTCCAGCTCTGGGTGAAGGTGAAAAAGGACTGGCGGGACAGCGATTTCATGCTGAAAAATTTCGGATACCGGCAGGAAGGGAATCTTTAGGGAAACGGCCCGCCGGAGGCATCATGTCCGGCAGGACATGGTATAAGAAATTCAAAATAAGCGAACCCTATCATTGAGACAAATGATCCGGGAGGCTTATGATGAAGGAAACAAATTACTGGAAGCAATTTTGGGAGACCGGCAGAGTGGAGGATTATCTGCGCTACCGGGCCGATATGGAAACAACGGAGCAGAGCGAAGGAAGCGCACGGGATACGGCGGGCGCTTCCTTTCCCGATTCTTTCGGGGATCGGCCCTCTGACCGGCAGAAAGGCACACATCATGCAGGACTGCACGGAAGTGACGGGGATCGTGCTGAAGGCGGATTCCATTGGGGAATATGACAGAAGGGTGGTGCTCCTGACGAAGGAGAAGGGAAAGATCACGGCCTTTGCCAGAGGCGCGAAGCGGCCGAACAGCCGTCTCATGGCCGCCACCGGCCCCTTCACGTTCGGCACGTTCCGGATCTTCGAGGGAAGCAGCTCCTACGGGCTCCGGGAAGCGTCTGTGCTGAACTACTTCGAGGAGCTGCGCAACGATTTCGTCGGCGCGTACTACGGCATCTATTTCCTGGAGCTGTGCGATTACTGCACCCGGGAGAACAACGACGAGAAGGAGATCCTGAAGCTGCTGTACCAGTCCCTGCGGGCACTGCAGCATCCGGGGCTGGACCGGGCGCTGGTGCGCAGCATTTTTGAACTGAAGCTCATCGTGCTGAACGGCGAGTTCGCAGGGATGCCGGAGGGCGCCTACGAGGACGCCACCCACTATGCGGTCGATTTCATAGAAAAAACTCCGGTGGAACGGCTCTATACGTTCACGCTGTGCCCGTCCGCCATGAAGGAGCTGGGGCAGATCGCCTCGAAGTACCGGCGGGAGCACCTCCCGGGCCAGTTCAAGTCTCTGGAGGTTTTGAAAACGCTGTAGTCCCGCCTTCCTCCGTCGGGGCTGCGGGCGTAAAATAACAGTTGAAAACCGCGGGAAACTCCGTTATAATGGTAGAAGTTGTTTGGCCTGTGCAGGATGGCAGAGGGAGTGGCGAAATCGATGAAGAGGATCTTGAGATGGATGCTGGCGGCACTGTGCGCGGCATCGCTGCTTACAGGGTGCGGAGACGCTTCGCCCCGTCGGACGACCATTGAAGTGAAAAAGAACGGCAGGATCACGCACACCATCGTGGAGGATTTCGCGGAGAACTATTACAGCCTGGACGCCCTGAAGGAGATGATCCAGACCGCCTGCGACACTTACAATACCACGATGTCCGGCGACCTGGTGCGCCTGAAGGATGCGAAAGAGGAGGACGGCGTGCTGACGGCGGTCATGGAATACGAGAGCGCCGCCGCCTATTCCGGCTTCAACCGGCAGGCGCTTTTTATCGGAACGGTGAAGGAAGCGAAGGCTGCCGGATACGACCTGAACGTCACGTTGACGGATGCGGGAAAGGACGGCGGAACCGTCGGCAAAGCGGAGCTTCTGGAAAAGGAGGATTCTCATATCCTCGTGATCCGGGAGGCGGTGGACGTGAGGGTCTGGGATAAGGTGCTCTGCTATTCCGACGACGTGACGCCGCAGGACGACGGAAGCCTGACGGTGTCGGACGATCAGACGCTGAGCTTTATCGTGTTCAAATGAATGGAGGAGATTATGGAAAAGACGATGGAGAAAATTGTTTCCCTGGCCAAGGCGAGAGGGTTTGTGTATCCCGGCTCCGAGATCTACGGCGGCCTCGCCAACACCTGGGATTACGGCAATCTGGGCGTGGAGCTCAAGAACAACGTGAAGCGCGCCTGGTGGCAGAAGTTCATCCAGCAGAATCCCTACAATGTGGGCGTGGACTGTGCGATCCTGATGAATCCGCAGACCTGGGTGGCCTCCGGACATCTGGGCGGGTTTTCCGATCCGCTGATGGACTGTAAGGAATGCCACGAGCGGTTCCGCGCCGATAAGCTGATCGAGGATTTCGCGGCTGAGAAAGGGATCGCGCTGGAGAAGTCCGTGGACGGCATGAGCCAGGAAGAGATGATGCGCTTCATCGAGGACAATCAGGTTCCCTGTCCCACCTGCGGCAAACATAATTTCACGGAGATCCGTCAGTTCAACCTGATGTTCAAGACCTTCCAGGGGGTGACGGAGGACGCGAAGAACACCGTCTACTTACGGCCCGAGACCGCACAGGGCATTTTCGTCAATTTCAAGAACGTGCAGCGCACCTCCCGGAAGAAGGTTCCCTTCGGCATCGGGCAGATCGGCAAGTCCTTCCGCAACGAGATCACGCCCGGCAACTTCACGTTCCGCACCAGAGAGTTCGAGCAGATGGAGCTGGAGTTCTTCTGCGAGCCGGATACCGATCTGGAATGGTTTGCTTACTGGAAGAGCTTCTGCATCAATTGGCTGCAGACGCTGGGCATCAAGCCGGAGGAGATGCGCGTCAGGGATCACGAGCCCGAGGAGCTTTCCTTCTATTCCAAGGCCACCACGGACATCGAGTTCTTATTCCCCTTCGGCTGGGGCGAGCTGTGGGGCATCGCGGACCGGACCGATTACGACCTGACGCAGCATGCCAACGTGTCCGGCCAGGATATGAGCTATTTCGACGATACGAAGGGGACGAAGTACATCCCCTATGTGATAGAGCCCTCTCTGGGTGCCGACCGCGTGGTGCTGGCCTTCCTGTGCGCGGCTTACGACGAGGAGACGCTGGAGGGCGGCAACGTGCGCACGGTGCTGCATTTCCATCCGGCGCTTGCGCCCGTGAAGATCGGCGTGCTCCCGCTTTCCAAGAAGCTCAACGAGGGCGCTGAGAAGATCTTCGAACAGCTTTCCAGGAAATACAACTGTGAGTTCGACGACCGGGGCAATATCGGCAAACGGTATCGCAGACAGGATGAGATCGGTACGCCCTTCTGCATCACTTATGACTTTGATTCCGAGACGGACGGCTGTGTGACGGTGCGCTTCCGGGATTCCATGGAACAGGAGCGGGTGGCGGTCAAAGACCTGGACGCCTGGTTCGCGGATAAATTCGATTTTTGAAAAGCAGAGATCTGAAGAGGAAGGAAAGGGCAGAAACGGTGTTTTTGCCCTTTCTGAACGTCAGGGACTGAAACGGGTCCAGGGCGGCGTACCGGCGTACGGCGTCCGCGGGAGAAAAGCGAAAGGCAGTCGGCAACTGGCAGCGCCATGGGAGCTTGTGCGGAGGAGAACAGAACGGCGGCGCAGGGCCTGTGTCCGGGACGGCGAATGGGAGGAAAAGGTTTGGAGCTGGGCAGAGCGTTTACGATATTGGGCATAGGGGCGGACGCGCAGGAGGACG
>CANRMT010000003.1 GCA_947631815.1 uncultured Eisenbergiella sp. | reverse complement strand
AGAACGACGGTTATCAGTTGAGTGATGCCTGCCAGAATCAAATCCGCATGCAGGGTTTTCTCATTCTGAGTGCGGCGGCCTGCAAGGCAGAGATTCTCCTTGATATGGTTGATATTCCTTTCCACAACGGCACGTGTTTTGTAGGTATTATCCCATTCATCCGTACCGCGGAGAGTTCCGGGATAAGCACGAAGATTTTTTTCGGGATAAACATAAACCATTCTGCCTGAAACGGAAGAAGTGCAGGGATGTTCGCAATGACAAATACGGCGGTATTTTCCATCGCCGCATTTATCCCATGTGGTTAAAGGGCAGATGAACTTTTGCCGGGCGATACCATTTTTAAGGAAAGCCGTATGATTTCCCTCTTTCTTTAGTAAAAGAGACGGGTCATTGGGACAGCAGGGGATACCGTCTTCATTGATAAAAGATTCATGATCCGCCAGTGAGGAGCGCTTATTGAGAGGTATGTAAGCAGAGTGGAAATGTTTTCCCATGCCAAAGGTATCACCGGTCAGCAGGTCTTTGTAAAGCGGAAGCGTATCAAAGGCGGCATCACCGAGAAAGACTTTCGGATTGATCAATGGATGTTTGGCAAAGAAATCTCTGAGGGTGGGGATAAGCAGCTTTGAATCATGAACAGACTTATCCTCGTCAGGGGAATCGGATTTCTTACTGACAACGATGTCGGGATGAGAGGTTATAAAGTCTTTATTATAGAAAGAAATATGACGGATGATGCCAAGACCATTGGTAACAATGCCAAACTTGAAGACATAGCAGAAATGACCATTGATATATAACTGTTTTATCTCAGGATTAGCAGAAGCATGAGCAGGCATGGAACCATAGGCAGCCTTATAAGGATCAAAAGAATTATCAAAGCCCTGAGCTTTCGCATATGCCTTAAGCTGCTTAATGATTCTGTTAGCGTACTTTGGATTATTTTCAGTAACGAAGGCTTCAATGCCGGAAGAATCAAAGATGGACATGTCGGCCTTAGCAGAGTCAATAGCCTTGCAGATGGGTTCGGTAACATCAACAAGGTTCTCGAATACGAGCTGCAGATCATCTAAAAAGTCCTGTTTGAAACGGGTGATCTTGGAAGCATCCGGGACTTTGGAAAAACCACAGAACTCACGAAGTGGTTTCGAGTAAGCGAGAAAAGTCAGGAGGAGCTGATCGGTAGGGATAGAGAAAATACGCTGGATGATCAGCGCCCACAAGAAAGCATGTAAAGGGTATTTACGGGATCTGCCCGTAGATGCATAGAAATGATTACGAAAAGAGAGCGGAATCATTTCGTCAAGATCGATATGTTCTTCTAATAGAGACAGAAACGCAGGTTTGTCATTATCAAATTTATCCTGGCAATCCTGAAAAATATCTGCCAAAGAAAGCTGTTTATATGGTATCATAGGTATCAGAATAACTCCTTTCCTAGGTGTATGGTTTATAGTTTCTGGACAACTCTATTATACCATATCCAGAGAGGAGTTATTTGTTTTTGAGTAACAAAAAATGCCGTATTTATGCGGCTTGCGGCGTTTCGCAAACGCCTATTGAATTACTTAAATGTGAGGAGAATCAAACCGTAACGCCATATTCAAGTCATCCAAATAATTATTGGGATAAGAATGCAAGTAAATTTTTATCGTTATGGCGAGCAAAACAAGATTTTAATGCCACATTATATTTGGTGAATTATGCTGAAAATAATACAAAGTATGCTGATCAAGTACTGGTGATAGAAGTTGAAGACATGGATGAAAAGGGGATTACAAAAGAAATTAAAACCAAACACACAATGGAGACATTTTCTAAATGGTTTGTTGAATTGAATAATCGATGTTTAAGGCCAAAAGAAGAACTTATTAAAGAAATATATGAAAAGAAATCAGTTGACGAATTAGGAAAAATAAAATTAAAAAAAGGGAGACATGCCAATGAATGCATAGAATATATATATAAGATAGATTTGGAATATTTAGAGTGGCATAGTAAAACAAAGTATGAATATTCAAAAGCGACATTGTGTTATTTGAACAAAATTAAGGAATTATTAGGAGATGAGAAATAATATGCAAAAAGGAGAATGACCGTGGAAAAGATGAAGATGGAATCAGAAAACCTGACAAAAAAAAACATTGAAAAAATAAAAAGAATTTTCCCGAATTGTATTACTGAGTCTATTGATTCAAAAGGGTCCCTAAAAGAGGGAATCAATTTTGAAATGTTGAAACAAATGCTTTCAGAAGAAGTTATTGATAATGAGGAAGCTTATGAATTTTCATGGGTAGGGAAAAAAGCTTCAATTATAGAGGCTAATAAGCCAATTAAGAAAACTTTGAGACCATTTCCAAATGAAAGTGTAAACTGGAAAACAACGGAGAACCTATATATAGAGGGCGATAATCTTGAAGTGTTGAAGCTTCTTCAGGAAAGTTATTTAGGCACAGTAAAGCTTATTTATATTGATCCTCCATATAATACAGGAAATGATTTTGTTTACATAGATGACTTTAAGATGTCTGTTGAAAACTGGAATGCTGAGAATAGATATGTGGATTCTGAAGGCAATAGGATGTACAGAAACACAGATTCTAATGGAAGATTTCATTCAGACTGGTGCTCAATGATTTATTCTCGTTTAATTTTATCCAGGAACCTTTTATCGGATGATGGTCTTATATTTATATCAATAGGTGATGAGGAAGTCGACAATCTGAAAAAAATGTGTGATGAGGTTTTTGGCGCTGATAATTTCAGAAACCAAATTGTTATTAGGCGCGGCGCAAAATCTGTTCAGGCGCAGTTTGATACATGGGACAAGTTGGGGAAGGATTTTGAATACATTCTACTGTATAGTAAGATTTCAACATATAGATTCCCACGGCAAGAAAAAACATTAGATGAGGTTAGAGGCGGGACGTGGAATAATCATTGGAGAGGTACCGATAGACCAACAATGAGGTATCCTTTGCTGGGGATAACACCTGAATCCGGCCAATGGCGTTGGAGTAAGGAAAGAAGTGATATCGCGGTCAGCAACTATCAGAAAATGATTATAGAGGTAGGTAATGTTAACCCCAGCCAGGAGCAAATAGATCGATGGTACGAAAAGCAGCCTAAAGGAACAGACCTGCTTCGTTTATCTGCGAATGGGAAACCTGAGCATTATATTCCGCCAACTAACACAACATTATTAAATAGTTCATGGATGGATCTCTTAGTGGGTTCGTCATCAGAAATCAATGCGCTGTTTGATACAAAGGTTTTTGATACAGCAAAGTTATCAACAACTATTAGAAGAATGCTTAATTTTACTTCGGATGAAGCTATAGTGCTTGATTTCTTTTCCGGATCAGGAACTACGGCTCAAGCTGTTATGCAAGCAAATGCAGAGGATAGCGGACATCGTAAATTTATAATGATTCAGATTCCTGAGAAGTGTGATGAAAGGAGTGAGGCATTTAAAGCAGGATATAGAACTATTTGTGATATTGGGAAGGAACGTATCCGACGTGCAGCAAAGAAAATTGCTGCGGAGTACCCTGATGCTGATTTCGATGGCGGGTTCCGTGTTTTTAAATTAGATGAGAGCAATATGAATGACGTATATTATGCCGCAGGGGACTATACTCAGGATATGCTGGCCATGATGGAAAACAATATCAAGCCGGACCGTACTTCATTAGATTTGCTTTTTGGCTGTCTGCTAGAGTGGGGACTTCCTTTGTCCTTGCTTTACACCTCAGAGCAAATAGAGGGATGCATGGTTCATAACTATAATGACGGCGATTTAATCGCGTGTTTTGATGAAAACATTCCGGATTCCGTGATTAGAGAGATTGCCAAGCGACAGCCTTTACGGGCGGTTTTTCGAGACAGTAGTTTTAATGGCAGTCCTGCAAAAATCAATGTCGGCGAAATATTCAAAATGTTGGCGCCGGATACAAGACTCAAGGTAATCTAGAAAGCAACGATGGACAAAAACGAATTGACATTTTCAATGAATCAGGAATTCTTCCAGAGTATATCTGATATTTAGGAAAAAGCCCGTAGAAATGTCAAAACTGCCGTTAATCTTTCTATGGTCTATGCGTTTTTGGGGATTGGGAGAACCGTATTATCAATCATTTACAGTAATTCCTTCTGGGACTTGGTACAGGTTTGCTTTTGTTGGTCGGCAGGTGTGTTTTGCAGATGATGCGGACGGGGGAGAGATTTTATGAAAATACAGTATAAGTATCAAAAGTTTCAGGCAGATGCTGCGAAGGCTGTGGTAGATGTCTTTGCAGGTCAGCCGTATCTGACGCCGACCTATATGATGGACAGGGGTTCCGGTTATATTCAGCAGAGTCTGACAGATGAAATCGACTTTACCGGTTGGAGTAATCAGCGGATTATTCCGGAGTTGAATGACCAGCTGATTTTGGAGCATCTGCAGAAAATCCAGCGTGCGAATCAGATTGTGCCGTCTGCGAGGCTGGAAGGCCGTGCGAACGGATATAATCTTACCATTGAGATGGAAACCGGCGTCGGAAAAACATATACTTATATCAAAACGATGTATGAACTGAACCGAGCCTATGGATGGAGTAAGTTCATCATTGTTGTCCCGAGTATCGCTATTCGGGAAGGTGTATATAAATCTTTTGAAATGACGCAGGAACATTTTGCGGAGGAGTATGGAAAGAAAATTCGGTTCTTTATATATAATTCTGTCCAGTTGACAGAGATTGATCGTTTTGCATCGGACAGCTCCATCAATGTTATGATCATCAATTCACAGGCGTTCAATGCAAAGGGCAGGGATGCCAGGAGAATTTATATGAAGTTGGACGAGTTCCGTTCACGCAGACCGATTGATATCATAGCAAAGACAAATCCAATCCTGATTATTGATGAGCCGCAGTCTGTAGAAGGTAAGCAGACAAAAGAAAACCTGAAGCAGTTTAATCCTATGATTACGCTTCGGTATTCTGCCACGCACAAGAGTGACAGTATTTATAATATGGTTTATCGATTGGATGCGATGGATGCCTATAATAAACGGTTGGTTAAGAAGATTGCAGTTAAAGGTATTACGGAAACAGGAAGTACAGCTGCTGACAGCTATCTGTATCTGGAAAGTATCAATTTGTCTAAAAACAATCCGACGGCTACGCTTCACTTTGAGATGAAGATGGCGAGCGGCGCTCCGAAGAAAAAGAGTAAAATCGTAAAAGAAGGGGACAATCTTTATGATTATTCCAATGGCCTTGAAGAGTATAAGAATGGTTTTGTAGTCAGCCATATTGACGGGCGCGATGATTCCTTAGAGTTTATCAATGGCATCAAGATTTATGCTGGTGATGTGGTGGGAGCAGTAGATGAGGATCAGCTTCGCAGGATTCAGATTCGGGAGACGATTCTTTCGCATCTGCAGAAGGAACGCCAGTTATTTTATAAGGGAATTAAAGTCCTCTCCCTGTTCTTCATTGATGAGGTCGCAAACTATCGCGCGTATGATGCTGCAAATCATCCAGTAAACGGCAAGTACGCTGTGATGTTTGAGGAGGAATATGAAGATATCCTGAATAATTGGCAGCTCGCCTGGGGAGAAGATGATTATATGAGATATCTACAGGCAATACCGGTAAATAAAACGCATGCAGGATATTTTTCCGTAGATGGTAAAGGGAAAATGGTCAATTCAAAAGTTAAAGGAAAGGAGACAACATCTGATGATGTCAGTGCCTATGAGTTGATCATGAAGAATAAAGAACTGCTTTTGGATCGAGATCCCCAAAAGTCACCGGTACGATTTATTTTTTCACATTCTGCGCTTAGAGAAGGTTGGGATAATCCAAACGTATTTCAGATTTGTACATTGAAACAAAGCAGCAGTGAAGTTCGAAAACGCCAGGAAGTAGGACGCGGACTCCGCCTCTGTGTGAATCAGAATGGGGAGCGAATGGATGTCAATGCGTTGGGTAATGATGTGCATAATATTAATGTGCTGACCGTTATTGCAAGTGAAAGTTATGATTCTTTTGCAAAAGGCCTTCAGACAGAGTTGGCAGAGGCTGTTGCGGACAGGCCGAAAGCTGTCACCAGAGAGCTGTTTGTTGATAAGTTAGTTAAGGACAATGAGGGGAATGAAGTTATTATAACAAGTGATTTGGCCTCGGCAATTTTCTATGACCTGATCGTAAACAGGTATATCAATAGGCAAGGAGAGCTTACAGATAAGTATTACGAGGATAAGGCGAATGGTGAGTTGCAAATTGCAGAAGAAGCAAAAGATTTTACCTCCGGTGTAATAGAAATCATAGATTCTGTCTATGTCAGTAAAGTTATGCAGCCGGAGAACGCGCGTAGCAATAATGTAGAACTTCATGTGAATGACGAGAAATTGAACAGTAAAGAATTTAAAGCGTTGTGGTCAAAGATTAATGCGAAGTCTGTTTATGTAGTGGATTTTGATACGGATGAACTGGTCAGGAAGTCTATTGCTTCTCTGGATTCAAAACTTAGAGTCTCAAAGATACTTTTTCGGGTGGAGACTGGTACAATGGATTCCATAAAATCAAAGGAGGATCTTGCGGCAGGCGTTTCTTTCGTGAAAGAAGCATCCAACAGCTATGGCGCTTCTGCAGCGGCCAATTCTAATGTAGAATATGACTTGATCGGAAAGCTGGTGGATGAGACGGGTCTTACACGTAAGGCTATCGCTGCAATCCTCCGAGGGATACAGCCACTTGTGTTCAATCAATTCAGGGATAACCCAGAAGAGTTTATATCCAAAGCGGCACAGCTGATCAATGATCAGAAGGCAACGGCTATTATTGAGCATATTACATATGATGCTCTGGGTGAGCAGTATGGAACGGATATCTTTACAGATCCAATAATCAAAGGCAAATTGGGTGTCAATGCAATGAAAGCGAAGAAGCATTTGTACGATCATATCGTGTACGATTCGTCCAATGAGCGTGACTTTGCGCAGGATCTGGATATCAATACGGATGTGGCAGTATATGTGAAACTCCCGGATGGATTTTATATCTCTACGCCGGTAGGGCATTATAATCCGGACTGGGCGATTGCTTTTTATGAAGGCAGCGTGAAGCATATTTATTTTGTGGCAGAGACGAAAGGGTCTATGAATTCCATGCAGTTTAGGTTGATAGAGGAATCAAAGATTCATTGTGCACGGGAGCATTTTAAGGCAATCAGCGGCAACAATGTTGTGTATGATGTGGTGGATAGTTACAGATCACTGATGGAAAAGGTGATGAAATATTAGCTTATAGGCAAATGGCAGTTATAATAGTAAGAATGACATTGACCCAGCCGGATAATGGATGTATGATTTTTAAGAGAACAGGCCCTGCGGACATCTTCGCCCCCGGAAATACAGGGCTTTACAAGGAGGTTCGGCAAATGAAGAAGAACGCAGGGAAAATATGGCTCCTGGCGGCAGCCGTTGCGGCGGTCTGCGGCATGCTGATCGGCTGCGGCGGCATCGCGAGCTCCGGTGTCAGCTTCAGGAACGCGGCGTCCTGGGGCTATTTCGGCGGAGATATCTGGCTTTTTAGGGACGGCGCGTTGAAGGTCTGCGCGGACCCGGATAAGACCCCGAAAGGGGAACAGTTGAACAAGATCCCGCGTGAAGCGGTCAGAAGCGTGTATACAGACGGACGCATTGATAAAATAGGGTATGAGATGTTTCGGGACTGTACCGACCTGACGAGCGTGGAACTGCCGAATGTGACCGTATTAGGCAGAGGGGCGTTTTCCGGCTGTGCGGGCTTGACGGACGCGGTGCTGCCGGATGTGGCGGCGGTGAGTGGCGATGTATTTGAAGGATGCGACAGCCTGACGAGCGTAGAACTGCCGGGGGTTGCCGTGCTGGAGAGAAGTCCGTTCGGCAGCAGTCCGACCGTCATAGTGGCTGAATGGGAAGAAAATGATACATTCCCCGGACATGTCATGGTGGTGCCGAATGTGACAAAGATCGGCGAAAAGGCGTCCTTTGCGGGCTATGACAACCTGACGGGCATAGCGCTGCCGAATGTGACAGAGATCGGCAGGAGCGCCTTCAACAGCTGCGGAGGTCTGACGAGCGTGGAGCTGCTGAATGCGGCGGTGATAGGAGATTATGCATTTAATCGCTGTGAAAACCTGACCCATGTGGAGCTGCCGAATGCGGCGGAGATAGAGACCTGCGCATTCAACGACTGTGTTCACCTGACCAGCGTAGAACTGCCGAACGCGGCGTCGATCGGCGGCAGCGCATTTTCCGGCTGTTCCGGCCTGACCAGCGTAGAGCTGCCGAACGCGTTGACGATCGGCGGCAGCGCATTTTCCGGCTGTTCGAACCTGACGAGCGCGGATCTGCCGAACGTGACGGCGATAGGCGGTTACGCATTTTCCGGCTGTTCCAATCTGACGAGCGTGGATCTGTCAAATGTGAGGACGATAGGGGACAAGGCGTTTGCGGGATGCCGCAGCCTTGACGAAGAGACGCGGGAAAAGATAGCGCAGATCAACAGCAACGCTTTATGACGGCGCATCCGCCGGTCAGCGGATAAAAAAGCGGGGGCAATATGGGGTATATTCCCGTATTGCTCTTTTTTTGCGCGTATGCGCGCGCGGCGAAACCCCATTTACCGAGCGGCAGTAAAACAGATTTATACTTTTTTGCGCGTATGCGCAAGGAAACGGATATTATCATCTCTACTTTACGGTGGATCCGGATACGCTGGGCTGATCTGCCGAAACAGTAAAAGCGCGGGAGCGGACAGCGGTCTGCCCCGATGAAGAAAAGAGGTCTGTTCTGTGAAAAAACGGAACGGGCCTCTTTTTTTCGCACTTCTCTCCGCTCCGCCGCAAAACAGGATTGAGAATTGACGGGGCATAAGGTATAATGACCGTAAGGTCATGATACCGCGCCGACAGGCGCATAAGATCCGCCGAAGGCCCCATGTCCGGCAGGACATGGTATAATTACCAATAACCGCAGGGTCATGATGCCGCGCCCGAAGGGGAAGGAGTGGAAGCACGATGCAAACGGAAGGAACTGCAAAACAGAAGGATACGGGCCGCATTTACGGGCTGGACCTGTACAAAATCCTCTGCATGTTTTTTGTGCTGGCCTTTCATTTTTCCTTTCACGGGAATGTGAACGTGAACTGCGCGCAGGCGCTGACCTTTAACTGGGCGGTGCTGGCCGTGGCGAGAATATTCGGCGCGATCTGCAACTGTGCTTTTATGCTGATATGCGGATATTTTTTATATCGGAAAACCTTCCATGTTAAAACTGTTTTCAGGCTGTGGCTAGAGGTCTGGTTTTATTCCGTGGTGCTCGGCGTCATCTGTCATGTTTTTGGGGCGGAACCGTTTACCGTGAGCGGACTGGCTCAGATGCTCCTGCCGTTCACCTACAGCCAATACTGGTTTTTTTCGACTTATATCGTGATCTATCTGATCTTTCCGCTCCTGAACAGATGCATCGGAGGGCTTTCCCAAAGACAGCATCAGGCGGCGGCCGTTCTGGGGCTCATTCTCGTTCCGCTGTTCGCCACGTTTACGGGCGCGAGATGGATCGTGGGCACCAACAGCATCGCCCTTTTTATCGTTTTATACTTCGTGGGCGCGTATTTCAGCAGATATGATGTCAATATCTCCGCGGGGAAGCTGGCGGCCATATCCGCCTGCTGTCTTATTCTCGAGATCCTTTCCCTGTTTGGGATGCGCGTTGTCTATGCCCTCACGGGCGTCAATGATTTCGCCTATTTTGTCTGGGACCAAAATAAAATACTTCCGGTCATGACCGGCATCGCGCTGTTTTTGCTGTTCAAGCAGATCCGCATCCGCCGCACCGGGCTGATCTCATTTTTGGCCCCCTCGGTTTTCGGGGTATATCTGTTTCACAATGGGGCGCTGAAGGAATTTTTCTTTCAGCACCTGTTTGACAATTCGGCGTCCTACGACACGCATATGCTGCTGCCGCAGATGATACTGGAGATGTGCACCCTGTTTGCGGCGGGCATCCTGTTCGACAAGATGCGGATCTATCTGTTTGAAAAGCCCGTTCTGAAGCGGCTGGATCCCGTTTTGAACAGGCTGAACGATCTCTGTGCCGGGATATGGAGGAGCGGTTCTTAAAGAAAGGCCGGAGAACGGAAAGAGAACCGGCCGATGGGGAAACGGCTGGCGGGAAAAACCGGCCGGCAGAAAGAAACGGACGGCAGAAAAACCGGACGGGGAAGGGAACGGAAGGCGGGAAAACCGGCCGGTGAAAAATCGGTCGGCGGAAAGGGGGCTCCTGTGGCATATATCAGAAACAGAACGGAAGAGCGCACCGGCTATCAGGCTTCGGAGGAGTTTCGGCCCTCCGTGGATCTCGGCTGTGATTTCATCATGGTCTACGGAACGGACGATACGATGCCGACGCGCGTGAAACAGTATCGGGAAGCGGGCTATGTGGTGCATCTGATGACGGGCATTGCATGGGGGGACTATCGGGATTATCTGGACGGAAAATGGGACGGACGGGAGCATTGGGACGAGAGTCAGACGGAGCGGGACGGCACGGCGATCCTTCATGGGCCCGGAGTGCCCTATATGGTCCCTGCGGTGACGTTTTCGGACTATCTGACGGAGAAGCTGAAAGCGGCCGTAGACACGGGCGTGGAAGCGATCCATGTGGAAGAGCCGGAATTCTGGGACGACGGCGGCTATTCTCCGGCGTTTCGGAGGGAGTATGAGATCTTTTATCAGGAGCCCTGGCGACCGCAGCAGGAGGATCTGGATGTCCGGTACAAAACTGCCCGGCTGAAAGCGTATTTATACTGCCGCGCGATCGGCAGGGTGAGCGCGTCCCTGAAGGAGTATGCCAAAGTGCGGTACGGGCGGGCGCTCCGTTTTTATGTGCCGACCCACAGCCTGCTGAACTATACCCAATGGAAGATCCTGAGCCCGGAGGCGGCCCTTCTGGATATCCCGACTGTGGACGGGTATATCGCGCAGATATGGACCGGGACCAGCCGGGTGGCGAATGTCTATAACGGTGTTTACCGGGAGCGCACCTTCGAAACGGCTTTTCTGGAATACGGCGCCATGCAGGAGCTGGTGAAGAGGACCGGGCGGAGAATGTGGTTTTTGAACGATCCGATCGAGGACTGTCCCTTCTATACCTGGGAGAACTATCGTTATAACTATACCCGGACCGCCGTCGCGTCCCTGCTGCATCCCCTGATCCGGCATTATGAGATATGTCCCTGGCCGCATCGGATCTTTGAGGGACGCTATCCGAGAGAACCGGTCGGCGCGGCGGAGCAGGAGGCGGCGGCCGGGCCGGACAGCGCCGTCGGGCAGGGCATGGCAGGGTCGGAGAGCAGCGCCGCCGGGCCGGACATCACTGCAGGTCAGGATGGTGCCGATGGGCAGAGAGAGACCGCAGGATCGGTCGGCGCCGTCCGGGGAGAGCCGATCCCGGCGGACTATGCCGGTTTCCTGTCCGGCATGTTCCAGCTGTTCGGGGATATGGACCAGCCGGAGTTTTTCTTCGAGGGCGTCCGGGAGACCGTGGGCGTTTTCCTGTCGGACAGTGGGCTGTTTCAGAGAACGTTCCCTGACGGCATTGTGCGCACAAAGCCCATTGGGGACAGGCTGCAGGCGGCGCTGCATAAGAATACGGGAGAGCCGGTGGACGAGGCGAAGGCCGCGGCCCTGATGCTCGAGATCCGGGAAGACCCTTCCAAAATGCAGGATTTCATTCAGAGCCCGGCGTTCCCGCAATTTTTTGGTCTTGCCATGCCGCTGCTGAAATACGGCCTGCCTGTCCGTCCGGTCCAGCTGGACAACGTCAGGAGATTCGCGGGGTATCTGGACGACTGCCGGTTCCTGATCCTGAGCTATGAGTTTATCAAGCCGGAGGGGCCGGACGTGAATATGGCGCTGGCCGCCTGGATCAGGGGCGGCGGCACGCTGATCTATGTCGGGGACGGCAGCGACCCCTTCCATGAGATCTCTTCCTGGTGGCGGCAGGCGGGGTATCGGGATCCCGCGGAGCATCTGTTTGAGCTGGCGGGACTGGGACGGACGCCCGCGGAAGGTGCCTATGATGTGGGCGCAGGACGGGTCTTCCTGCGGCAGACGGTGCCCGCCGGAATCTGTCTGGACCGCGGCGAGGCGGACCGTTACAGGGAGCTGGTGAAAAGGGCGCTGGCGGAGAGGGACGTCTGCTGGCAGTACAGAAACGATCTGACCCTGCACAGAGGCCCCTATCTGATCTCCGCCGTCATGGATGAGAGTGTGGATGACGGGAAAAAGGTATTTGACGGTCTGTTTGCCGATCTGCTGGAGAATGATTACCGGATCACGGTACACAAGGAGATCGGCCCGGATGAAACCGCCCTGCTGTTCGATCTTTCCGCGATCGAAGGGGAGCCCTTCCGGATCATCGCGGCCTCTGCGCGGGTGGAAGCTGCGGAAATATCGGCGGATGGGATCCGAATGGTCTTAAAGGCGGCGGACCGTATCCCGGTGCATATCCGCGTGCGGCTTTCGCATCCTGCCGGTGTGAAGGCGGTGGATGAGGAAGGGCAGGAAGTGCCGATAGGGGCCGAATGGGATGAGAGGACGCGCACCCTGCTCCTGTCCTGGCACAGCCGCGGGAAGGCCGTGACGCTGGAAGGGACATTTTTAACATTGGACGGACCGCGGCCGGACAACAGCGGATTGAGATCCTGAATTCAGATGCGAGGTTCAATCTCCGCGGCCGGATATCAGCGGCTTAAAAATATAAATTTCGGAGCAGAGTTCAATCCCCGCGGCCGGATATCCGGGAAAATCATATTGCAAAATCCCGTGTCTGAGAATAGAATGGAAACAACAGGAGGAGGTAACAGCAGATGAACAATAACCGCAAGTATCAGCTGAACACAGAAGAAAACCGCAGATTTCTGAAGGAAATGGGGGAAGGGATCCTGCGCTTCGGGAAGCAGTTTCCCGCGCCGGGGGGCTCCTCCTACTATCTGGGGGATGACGGGACGCCCTGGAAGGACAGGCCCAGGGAGACCTGGATCACCTCGCGCATGGTCCATGTTTACAGCATCGGATATATGCTGGGCCACGAAGAATGCAGGGCGCTGGCCCAGGCGGGCCTGAAGGGCCTGCGGGGCGAGCTGCACGACGAAGCGCACGGGGGATGGTATGCCGGGCTTACGGCGGACGGAGGCATCCTGCCCACCAAACAGTGTTATGCGCACGCTTTCGTGATCCTCGCGGCGACTTCCGCGCTGCTGGCAGGGATACCGGGCGCCGATGAGCTCCTTCAGGATGCCTGCCGGGTCTATGATGAGAAATTCTGGAACGAGCAGGAGGGGCTTTCCAGCGATACCTGGGATACGGACTTCACCGTTTTGGACGATTATCGCGGTCTCAATGCCAATATGCACACGGTGGAGGCATTCCTGGCGGTGGCCGATGCCGTGTCGGACGAAAAATACCGCGTCCGCGCGGGCAGGATCATCGATCATGTGCTGGAGTGGGCCGGACAGAACGGCTGGCGTCTGCCGGAGCACTTCACCAAAGAATGGAAGGCGAACCTGGAATGCAATCGGGAGAAGCCGGACGATCCGTTTAAGCCCTATGGGGCGACGCCCGGACACGGGATCGAGTGGGCCAGGCTGATCGTGCAGTGGGCGGTATCCACCTATGCGCCGGGCTCGGAGGAGATCGGGAAGTACCTGGAGGCCGCGAAGAAGCTGTACCGCAGGGCCGTTTCCGACGCCTGGAACTGCGACGGCGCGCCGGGCATCGTGTATACGACGGACTGGAACGGGAAGCCGGTGGTGCATGACCGGATGCACTGGACGCTGGCGGAGGCGATCAACACTTCTTCCGTCCTTTACCGGCTGTGCGGAGACGGGGAATATGCGCAGGATTATGCGTCCTTCATGGAATATCTGGACACGGTGGTGCTGGATCATGTGAACGGCTCCTGGTTCCATCAGCTGAATGAAAAAAATGAGCTCATGGGCACCGTATGGCCCGGAAAATCTGACCTGTACCACGCATTTCAGGCGACGCTGATCCCGTACAATGCGCAGATCGGCTGTTCCATCGCCGCCGCGGTGAAAAAGAACGAGATCGAGCAGGCGTAAAGGCACGGCGGGAATTTTCCGCGGGAGCGATCCCGGAGCGGGCTTTCCGCTGTCAAGAATCAAAAACACCCCCGGCATATGTATGTGCGCGCCGTTTTGGACAGCTCTGTCCGGATGCTGTCCCGGGCGGGCGCAGGTAAGCCGAGGGGTGTTTTCTG
Source organism: uncultured Eisenbergiella sp. (assembly GCA_947631815.1). Lineage (GTDB taxonomy): Bacteria > Bacillota > Clostridia > Lachnospirales > Lachnospiraceae > Gallintestinimicrobium. Next base: position 43,570 of record CANRMT010000003.1, on the reverse strand, counting down.
TATGCTCATTTTTGCGTGCTTCCGCCCCGTTCGCCTGCTTGGGCATATCCGGGATGATGCCGGTCAGACCTTCATTGTGCAGGGCCGGTCGGCCTCCGACAAATGTCACGCCGGAGTCCGCTCACCTGGCATCTCCGGCGCACATCAGATCCGCGTGTTCCTCCGTTCCCGCATCCTTCGCCGGGAATCTGTCCCTGTCATCCCGGATCTCCAGCAGGTCGGCGATCTCGCAGTGAAAATAATCGCACAGCTTCAGAATGAGGGCAGCGTCTACACGTTGGAAATCGTCCCGGCAGTACCGGTTGAAATTGCCCCGCTGCAGCTCCAGATCTTTGCATATTCTCGTTTTGCTGATTCCTTTTTCTTCCAGCAGGTCAGTGATCCTGATATGTAAATATTTCATGGACGCCCCTCCTTATCAAAAATATTATATCTGGAAAGGATATTTTTGGTAATTTCCTGTATGTACAATTTATATTCTTATACTGTATAATTAAGCAGTATGCAAATAAAAAAACCCAACCCTGCGGCCCGGAGGGGCGAAAAGAGCCGCATGTCGGAATCTATTTTGTGATCCAGTCCAGGAACAGTCCGACCTTATCCAGATCGGAGGCTTCCAGGCCGTGAAGGCGTTCGCACAGCCTGTTGTACTGCGTGTCCTGTTCCGCGAGCGGGGCGAAGAATTCGGCGGGATCCATTTCGAAGTAGGAAATGATGTTGAACAGCTCCCGGAGGGAGGGCAGTGCCGCTTCGCTGGTGATGCCGCGGATATACGATCCGCTCTTATCCAGTTCAAGACTCATCCTGTGCTCGGACACGTTCTTCCGGATGCGGAGTTCGGTGATGCGCGAGCGGATAAACTTCTCATATTGTACGTTAGACATCCTGATTCGTCCTTTCACTGATATTGTAGTATGAATCAGGGACCGCTGTTGGTAATGGAAAAGTGAATTTTCCCTTTAAAGGGAATGGGATTGATGGTATAATTATCAAAAACCGGAAAAAGCTCATGGCAGGATCATGAAGGGCGGACGGCCCGCCTTTTGAGGCTGACCCGTGCGGCAGGGCTTCCGGGACAGGGGAAAGCATGGAAAAAAGTGCAGATTTTACCGGTCAGTACAGACGGGATATGGAAGAATTTCTGGAGGGGACGCCCGGTCTCCCCGAACAGCAGCAGCGCCTGGAGCTGGTCCGCAGACTGGCCGGGTCGAAGGTCCTGTGCCAAAAGGTGAAGGACGAAAAAAAATGGAAAAAGGTGGAAGAGGTTTTTTACCCGATCCTCTATAAGACCGCCAGCATACAGGGCGGACGCGTCAGGCTGAAGCTGGATGAGGAGTCCCTGGTGGGACAGCTGACCTATGAGGGCGGCTGCCTGACCCTGGACCGCGATGCGTTCATGAACCTGGACGGGTTTTCTTCCATCGTGAACGATTCCGATGATATCTATGTTTCGGGCGGGAAGGAAGGCTTCCGGATACAGTTTCTGTTCCGGGCGTACGACCTCGTGCAGACGGCGGGACAGTAGAGGGAACGTCCCCGCCCGGCGGCATGGAGAGAAAAGAACAGGATCGGCGCACTTCTCCGAAGGATGCTTCGGGAAGTGCTTTTTTGTGCGCCCGCCGCGGCGGTCCCGTCAGGCACGGGGCAGACGCTCCATTGGGAAAACGTCAATTTTCGACATGAAGTGTGCAAATAAATCGGTTTGAGAAGGTGCTATAATAGGGGCCGGTAAAAAAATGGGTGTAATAGACCGATTTATTTTTGAAAAGGAAGTCAGACAACCATGGAGACACTGAAATTCGGATACCGTTATTTTCGGAAAAGCATGCCGGCGGCGGTCCTGGCGGAGATCCTGAGCCTTATCGGCATTTTCGCGGAGCTGCTGCTGCCCCTTCTGACGGGACTCCTGATCGATTTCGTCATACAGAGCGGGGAGGTCGCGGAGGACAGCGGCGGGATCTTCCATTTCCTGCTGACCGGGGTATACGGAGAGGTGCACAGCATGCGGCTGTTCGGCTCCATCGCGGCGGTTTATCTCATCCTGATCGGGCTTCGGATCTCGGTCATTTATGTGAGAGACCTGCTGCAGGAGTGGATCGGCCTGCGGCTGGAGACGGAGCTGCGCTATGCGACCTACGGCAAGCTGATGGAGCTGGACTCCGCGACGATCGCGGATTATAACTCCGGCGAGCTGCTGCAGATCCTCAACAGCGATACCATCATGTTCAAGGAGCTGTTCGCGCACAGGGTTCCCTACCTCGGCGACTCGATCTTCATTCTGGCGATGACCCTCGTCCTGATCGCGGGCATCAATATTTCCTTTATCATCATCCCGCTGATCCTGATGCCGTTCCTGGTGAGGACGGTGGTGAACTTCAAAAGACAGGCCCGCGTGAATTTCCGGGATATCCGCAGCAAGAGCGCGGCCATGAACCTGACCGTGCAGGAAAACATCGCGGCGGTCCGGATCGTGCGTTCCTTTACCAACGAGGAGCTGGAAAAAGAGAAGTTCGGCGTTTCCAATCAGAATCTGCTGAACGCCAGGCTGAAGCAGATCTGGCTGTCCTCCCGTTTCGATCTGACGTTCAATTCCATCAAGCAGATCGCCTATATCGGGACCATCGTGATCGGCGCGATCCTGGTGATCAACGGATATCTGACGGTGGGCTATATTTTGTCCTCCTCCACCTATGTCCTCCGCATCATGAACAATATCACCAGCCTGAACAACCATATCTTCAACATGCAGCAGCAGACCATCGCGGGGCTGGAGCTGAAGAGCTTCATGGAAAAACAGAGCAGGGTGCCGGACCATGAGCAGGCGGCGCTGCGGTGCGACGCGCCGGATATCGAGCTGAAGGACGTATCCATGCGGATCGACGGCCAGGACATCCTGAAAAATATCAATGTCAGCATCCCCTACGGGAAAAAGATCGGCATCGTGGGCGAGACCGGTTCGGGAAAAAGCGTTCTGCTGAAAGCGCTGGTGCGCACCCGGGACATCACCGGCGGCAGCATCACGCTGGACGGGCACGACATCCGGGAGTTCAGCCTGGATAACCTGCGGCGCATGTATTCCTATGTGTTCCAGGATGTGTTCCTCTTTTCCAATACGATAGAGTCCAATATCGCTTACAGCAGGCCGGATATCGACGAGCGCATGGTGACGCAGGCCGCCGTCCACGCCCAGGCGAGCAAGTTCATCGACGCGCTGGCGGACCGCTATAAGACCATCGTGGGCGAGCGGGGGCTGGGCATTTCCGGCGGGCAGAAGCAGCGGCTTTCCATCGCCAGAGCGTTCCACAAAAACGCCCCGGTCTTCATCCTGGACGATTCCACCAGCGCGCTGGACGTCAATACGGAACGGACCCTGCTTAGGGACATCGAGGAAAACTTCAGGGAAAAGACCGTGATCATCACGGCGCACCGGTTCTCCTCGGTGGTCAACTGTGACGAGATCCTCTATATGAAGGACGGGGAGATCACGGAGCGCGGGACATTTCAGGAGCTGATGGCGCTGGGCGGCAGCTTCGCCCATGTGTACAGCGTTCAGCAGGAGCAGCAGGATTCCGTCGTGGACTACGACAGCCTGGCGAAGAAGCAGGAGCCGTCCGGCGGCGCGGGCGCTCAGCCGGGAGCGTCCGGAGCCGAAAGGCGTTCCGGCAGCGCCGGGACGGCAGGGAAGTCTGACAGCGCCGGGGCACGGACGAAGACGGGCGGCGCCGGGAAGAAAGGAAATGCGGGCAATGGCTAAGCGGAATACTTTCTTTGAAGACGAGCAGATCGAGAAAAAGATAGATATCAAGCAGCTGGGCAGAACGGTGAAATACATCCTTCCCTACCGGAAGATCCTGGTCCTCGTCACCTGCATGATGCTGGTGGCCGCCGTGGTGTCCCTTTATCCGCCCCGGCTTCTGAAGCGGATCGTGGATGAGGTGGTGGTCAACAAGGATTACCGGCAGCTGGCGCTGATGGGAGCGGGGCTGGTGCTTCTGGCCGCAGTGGAGATCCTTTCCACCTTTATCCAGGCCCGGAGCATGGGAAAGATGGGGCTTCTGATCATTTCCAATATCCGGACGGATATCTTTGAACGGCTGCAGCGTCTCCCGTTTGATTATTTCGACAACCGTCCGGACGGCAAGATCGTCGTCCGCGTGACGGAGTATATCAACGCGCTGGCGGACTTTTTTTCCAACTATGTGATGATGTTCGCCATCTATATCGTGAAGATCGTCGTGGTGACCGTGTTCATGCTTTCTTTGAGTCCCATGCTGACGCTGATCGTGTTCGCCACCATCGTGCCGATGATGGTCATCGTGTTCATTCTCCGCACGGTGCTGCGCAGGATGTACACGCTGCACCGCCTGAAAAACTCCAACCGTACCGCCTTTCTGGTGGAGTCCATCATGGGGGAGCAGATCGTCAAAAACTATAACCGCATCGAGATCAACAAGGAGACCTACAGGGACATCCATCAGGAGAGCGTGAAAATGTGGTGGAGCATCACGAAGCGCTCCCGGCTGAACCAGCCCGTGGTCATGGGCTTCTGGCACGTGGGCACGCTGCTGATCTACGGCGTGGCGCTGGCCCTGATCCTGGGGGGCAACGACCTGATCACCGCGGGCGTGGTGATCACCTTCACCACATACATGAGCTCCTTCCAGGATCCGCTGTCCCAGATCTCCACCATCATCCAGGAGCTGGCCCAGGTGTGCTCCAATCTGGAGCAGGTGTTCGAGACCATCGACTATCCGCTGGGCATACAGGATAAGGAAAACGCGGTCACGCTGAAAAATGTGAAGGGCAAAGTGGATTTCAACGACGTCACCTTTGCCTATGAGGAAAACGTGAACATCCTGGAGCATTTCGATCTCCATGTGAAGCCCGGAGAGACCATCGCGCTGGTGGGGCCCACCGGCGCCGGAAAGACCACGATCATCAATATGCTCACCCGGTTTTATGATGTGCAGCAGGGGAGCGTGACCGTGGACGGCATCGACGTGCGGGACGCGACCATCGATTCGCTGCGCCGGGAGGTGGGCGTGCTGATGCAGGATCCCTTCATTTTCAAGGGGACCGTGCTGGAAAACATCCGGTACGGCAGGCGGGACGCCACGGACGAGGAGTGCATAGAGGCGGCGAAAACGATCTTCGCCGATAAATTCATCCAGAGGCTGAAGGACGGTTACGGACATGTGCTGGAGGAGCGGGGCGCAGGTCTGTCCGCGGGCGAACGCCAGCTGATCAGCTTTGCCAGGATCGTGCTGAAAAATCCCTCCGTCATCATCCTGGATGAGGCCACCAGCGCCATCGACACGGAGACGGAGCTTTTGATCAAGCAGGCGCTGGATGTGCTGATCAAGGACAAAACGGCGTTCATCGTCGCGCACCGGCTGTCCACGATCCGCAATTCCGACCGGATCCTGTATATCAGCAACAAGGGGATCGCGGAGGAAGGGACGCACGAGCAGCTCATGGCGAAAAAAGGCCTGTACTACGAACTGGCGAAGTGAGACGGCCGCATGCCCTCAAATTTCATAGCGGAATGCGCCGCCCCCTGTCTTCAGGCTTTGCGGCGGAACACACCGCCCCCTGCCCTCAGACCCCACAGCGGAACACGCGCCCCCCTGTCCTCAGACCCCGCAGCGGAACACACCGCCCCCTGTCCGTGTACATTCCTTTTCCGGACACGCTCTCGCTCGAGAAAAACGCAGCGGTTCTAAGCGCGGCTTCGCCCTGTCGGGCTTGCCTTGCTAAGAACCGGCGTTTTTCTAACGGTCCGGGAAATGGAATGTACACGGGCAGGGGGCGGTGTGTTCTGCTGTGGGGTCTGAGGGCAGGGGGCGCGTTTCGCCACGGGCAGATGCAAAATTACAGTTTTGTGCCAAAAGTTGTTGACAAAGGGCGCGTTGAGGGGATAATGGGGGTATGGGTTTCAATATGCCTGCAGAATCTACATGATAAGAAGGGGTTGCAGAAATGGGCAGAGTGAGAAGAACGGTTTCGGTATGTGTGGTTTGTCTGGCGCTGTTGTTTGTGTCGGCGTGCGCTTCGGATAAAGGGGCGGCGAATGAGTCCGGGGTGTCCGGCGTCGGTGAGAATGCGGGGATGAGCGGGACGGCGGGAGCTGTCGGCGCTGACGGAGCGGTTTCTGGCGCAGAGGAGTCGGATATGGGATCGACTGCAGGCACGGAGTCAGGTGCGGGCGCGGAGCCGGAAGCGGGCGCGGCTTCGGGCGCGGAAGCGGAAGGCGATGTGTCGGAAAGCGGCACGGATGGAGCCGCGGATGCCGGAGCTCTGTCCGGGACGGGAGATGCGGCCGGAGCGGATGCCGAAAGGGCGGCGGCCCTGCGGGCGGAATTCGGGGAGGACTGTATCCCGGAGCAGACCTTTGAGGTGGAGCTGAGCGAATACGAGGGAAGCGTCTGGTTTGTTCCTTTTGCGCCGGATGAGACGGGTGCGGGGTTCCATATGCAGATCGTGCAGAACGGAGAAGTCCTGCAGGACATGCATGAGGAAACGCTGGGGACTTATTTCGGAAAAGGGCTGGAAAGCCTGGACGCGGTTTCTTTTTACGACGTTAATTATGACGGAGAGACGGATATCCTGCTGATCGGGACGAAGGGCGGAAACGCCGTGGCTTCGGTGTATTACGGCGAGGCGGCGAACGAATACAGCAGCGCTTATTTCTGGTATCAGGAGGCGCTCTCCGAAAACCTGACCAGGCAGGCGGCGGAGGTGAGCGTGACGGGCATCCGCGCGCTGCTTTCCGAGGGAAAGCGGAACGGATCGTTTTCCGGTTATCAGGAAGCCTACCGTGCGGCCAGCAGGCTCTATGAACTGGAAGGGAAGGACCGTGTGGGTTTCGATCTGATCTATGTGGACGGCGATGAGGTGCCGGAGCTTTTGGCGGGAGAGCAGGGCTATTATGTGAGCCTCTATATGTACCGGGACGGGATGCTGTATCAGCCCATTGAGGAATGGTATTACGGCGCCATGGGGAATGCGGGGTATGAGTATTCCCCCTATCAGAACAGCCTGCGCAATTACAACGCCGACTTCGCGGGAGCGATCATGTATACGACATATATGACGCTGGGTCCGTCCTGCTCTGTCGATACCGTGGCGGAGATCGAGACCGTGAATTTTGACGATGCCAACGGCAACGGGATGCTTGATGAGGAAGAGGAGGATTCCGCCGGAAAGTACGGGGTCACATACGTCAACGGCGTCCAGGTATCGGCGGAAGAGGCGGCGGACGATCCCTACGACGTGGGCGGCTACGTCTATATGGATCCGTGCATGGACCGGGAAACTCTGCTGTCGCAGTTGAAATAGCGTGCGGCCCCACAGAACAGTACAGCTCGCATCCGAGGACATGCTCTGCGGAGCAGAATGGCCGCATCGGGTTCTTGACAAAACGGGGGACATGGTGTGTAATAAGGTCAATGGGCCGCCGCGCTGCAGAGGGCAAAGCGGCGGCGGAAAAGAAAGACAGGAAGGAAACGGGAAACCATGGATAACGGAAACAAGCAGATCATACTGACAGGGGACAGGCCCACCGGGCGGCTGCATCTGGGACATTACGCCGGGTCGCTGAAGCGCCGCGTGGAATTGCAGAATTCGGGACAGTTCGATGAGATCTACATTCTGATCGCGGACGACCAGGCTCTGACGGACAATGCGGACAATCCCCGCAAGATCCGGGACAACATCGTTCAGGTCGTGCTGGACTACCTGTCCGTGGGCCTCGATCCGGAGAAGATCACCTTCTGTGTCCAGTCGGCCCTGCCCGCGCTGCACGGCCTCACCTTTTATTATATGAACATGGTCACCACGGCCAGACTGGCCCGCAACCCTACCGTGAAAGCGGAGATCCAGATGCGCGGCTTTGAAGACGAAGGACTGCCGGTGGGGTTCTTTTCCTACCCGGTTTCCCAGGCGGCGGATATCACGGCGTTTGACGCCAACATCGTGCCGGTGGGGGAGGATCAGCTGCCCATGATCGAGCAGACCCGGGAGATCGTGGAGAAGTTCAACCGGATCTATGGGGAGACGCTGGTCCTGCCGAAGGCCGTGATCCCGGAGAACGAGTGCCAGCGCCGACTGCCGGGCGTGGACGGCAAGGCGAAGATGAGCAAGTCCCTGGGGAACTGCATTTATCTGTCGGATACGCCTCAGACTGTGAAAAAGCAGATCAACGGCAAGATGTTTACAGATCCCACGCACCTTCGGATCGAAGATCCGGGCCATACGGAGGGCAACGTGGTGTTCGCCTATCTGGATGCGTTCTGCACGGACGGACATTTCGCGGAATATCTGCCGCAGTATTCCTGCCTGGAGGAGATGAAGGAGCACTACCGCAGGGGCGGTCTGGGCGACGGCACCTGCAAAAAGTTCCTGATCCAGATCCTGGAGGAGACCCTGCGCCCGATCCGGGCGGAGCGCGCCAGATGGGAGGCGGATATCGACGCGGTTTATGATATCCTTCTGAAGGGCACGATGAAGGCGCGAGAAGTGACGAACGGGACGCTGGAGCGGGTACAGAAGGCCATGCAGATCGATTATTTCGCGGACCGGCGCATCGTGAACGAGTGGGAAAAGATCCTGAAAGCTGAAAAATAAGGATTGACGAAAGGGGCTGCCGTCGTGCGGCCCCTTTGCGATCGGAGAAAAAACATGTTTTCGCTGAAAAGACCGCGGGGAGCCAAAGCAGAATATAAACAGATCCGGGTCGGAAAAAAGAACCTGAAGCTCCTGATCGTAAGACCGGCGGCGCGGGACAAAGGCGGGAAACGTCCGGGTGTTCTCTGGATCCATGGCGGCGGCTATCTGCTGGGGATGCCGGAAATGGTCTATATGTCCCGGGCGGCCGATCTCGTGACGAAGGGCGGAGCGGTGGTCGTTTCGCCCGCCTATTCGCTGTCTTTTTTCGCGCCCTATCCACAGGCTCTGCGGGAATGCCATGCGGCGCTGGTCTGGATGAAGGAAAACGCGGATGCGCTGGGGATCCGGCAGGACCAGATCATGGTCGGCGGGGAAAGCGCGGGCGGCGGCCTGGCCGCGGCCCTTTGCATGTATGCGAAGGATCACCGTACGGTGAACATTGCGTTTCAGATGCCCCTGTATCCCATGCTGGACTGCTGGGATACGCTGTCCTCGGCGAACAACCGGGAACGGATCTGGAACACGAGGCGTAATCGTTTCGCCTGGCGGCTGTATCTGAGGAGCCTGAAGGGAAGAGGGAGGATCCCGGCCTACGCTTCGCCCGCCAGGCGAAAGGATTACGGCGGACTGCCGCCCTGCTATACCTTCGTTGGGGACATCGAGCCGTTTTACTGTGAGACCCTCGAATACGGAAGACGTCTGCGGGCGGCCGGCGTGGAGGCGCAGGTGGATGTTTATCGGGGATTTTACCACGCGTACGACATGATGCATCCGGAGGCGGAGGACGCGAAACGGGCCGCAGAACGGTTCATAGAGCAGTTTTGGGCGGCCTGTGAAAGATATGCCGCGCCGCAATGGGACCGGGTTGAAGAGACAGAGAAAAAGGCGCATCAGGCTTGAATCAGTTAAAAGTTTACTTTGCGGCAAAATGGGAGTAAGATAGAGGAAGCAAAAGAGGGCCGTCCAAAGGCGGACGGACTGCGAAGGAGGAAAACGATATGGAGCTTTCAGACCGCGGGCTGAGCCTGCTGAAAAAAGGACAGAAGGGGCTTTTTTACGCGATATTCAGCCGGGTGGGCATCATGATCGTGTTGCTGCTTTTGCAGGCCGCGTTTTTGTTCCTGATGCTGTACCGGTTCGCGCAGTTCCTGCCGCATCTGTTCGGCGGGACGGTGGTGTTCACGGTTTTCATGGTGCTCTATCTGATCAACAGCAGGATCGACCCCACGGCGAAGATCACGTGGCTGATCGTGATCATGCTGCTTCCGGTGTTCGGCGCGCTGCTTTTCTGGTACACCCAGAGCGAGATCGGGCATCGGGCCGTGCAGGGGCGGCTGGAGCAGCTGATCGGGCAGACGAAAGAAAAGATCGGGCAGGACGAAGCCGCATGGGAAGCGCTGGAGCAGGCGGACCCGGAGGAGGCAGTGTTAGCGCGTTATGTGCGCAGGAGCGGCTGTTTCCCCGTGTACTCCCACACAGATGTGACGTATTTTCCTTCCGGGGAAGCGAAGTTTGAGGCCATGCTCCCGCAGCTGAAGGCGGCGAAGCACTTCATTTTCATGGAATATTTCATCATCGAAGAAGGGCTCATGTGGGGCAAGATCCTGGAGATCCTGGCGGAAAAGGTCCGGGAGGGTGTGGAGGTGCGCGTCATGTACGACGGCACCTGCGAATTTTCCACGCTTCCCTTCAATTATCCGAAAAAGATGAAAGAGCTGGGCATTCAGTGCAAGATGTTCGCGCCCGTCACGCCGTTCCTTTCCACCCACTATAATTACCGGGATCACCGCAAGATCCTGGTGATCGACGGCCATACGGCCTTCACCGGCGGCGTGAACCTGGCGGACGAATACATCAATCAGCGGGAGCGGTTCGGACACTGGAAGGATACCGCCATCATGCTGAAGGGGGAGGCGGTCAGGAGCTTTACGCTGCTGTTCCTGCAGATGTGGAACATCACGGAAAAGGAGGCCGTATTCGATCCGTATCTGGATGCGCCGGAAAAGGGAACCTTGTCTGACCGGCATTTGGACGGGGCGGAAAAGAAAACCGTCGATCCGTATCTGGATGCGCCGGAGAAGGGGACCCAGTCTGTCCCGCATTCAGAAGTGTCGGAAAAGGCCGCGAAAGAGGACGGCGGCTTCGTGCTCCCGTTCGGGGACTGCCCGCTGGACGGCGATAAGGTGGGCGAACGGATCTATATGGATATCCTGAACCGGGCCGTGAAGTATGTCCACATCATGTCTCCCTATCTGATCCTGGACGGGGAGATGGAGACCGCGCTGAAGTTCGCGGCGGAGAAGGGCGTGGAGGTGAAGCTGATCCTGCCGGGCATTCCGGATAAGCCCATGCCCTACGCGCTGGCAAAGGGCCATTACCGCTCTCTGCTGGATTCCGGCGTGGAGATCTATGAATATACGCCTGGCTTCGTCCACGCTAAGGTATTCGTCAGCGACGACTGCCGCGCGGTGGTGGGCACCATCAACCTGGATTACCGCAGCCTCTATCACCATTTCGAATGTGCGTCCTATCTGTACCGGACCGCGTGCATTCCGCAGATCGAGGCGGATTTTGAGGAAACGCTGGCCAAATGCCGCCGGGTGACGCCGGAGACGGTGAAGAACGAGAAATGGACTGTGAAGCTGAAGGGCTTCGTCCTGAAGGCGGTCGCGCCGCTGCTTTAATGGGACAGTCCGTGCGGTGTTTTTTCGGAATGAAACTGCATATTGTGGGCTTAGAAGGGCGAAGACCGACGGTGTCAGTATGAGGCACTGCCGGTCTTTGCTTTTTTTAGAGATGGTTATTATGGTCAGGCAAGATGTTTTTGACGGATTGTATGCTGCGTGCTTACCCTTTACGGCGCTGTTCCCTTTATAATAAAAAAATGAGCAGGTTCGGAGAAAGCGAAAAAGATAAATTGTATGCTGTCAGCAGACCATGGAATAAAGACTTTCCTTTATAATGAACTGTAACAGCGGCGGTCAAAAGGAGAAATGACAGATGCCCATGCTGTGAAAAAGAAAAATTCAGAAAGGAGCGATGGTTATGGAAAGGAAAAAAATTATTATCGTAGTGGAAAATTCCCCTGAGGAGGAATACGGAAGACGCTTGGGAGATAAAATCCGGATAAAATCTGCAAATTATGATGTCATCGTGCGTTACGCTAAGAATTTCGATGAAAGGACATTGGCGATTTCGCCATTGGATAAGATCATTTATTTCGGAGAGGCCAGAAAGGAAAAGGACTGGGAAAAAGATAAAAAAACACGGTGGAAATTCAGTAAGTTCGGAATGCGTTATGGATGGGCAGGGAATGTGTGTACAATATACGCTTCACTGGATGATCTGAAATGGAAGGATTATTTTGAGGAATTCCGGAACTACTGCGAAAATATGCAGAGGATATACAGGGATGTTCCGCTGCCGCATAAAAATCTTGTGAAAGCCGCTGGGGATGCGGTGGCTAAAGGCGAACGGGCGACTTATCGCTGTCAGTATTCAGCCCTGATCCATGAATTTTTGGACTGGGGAGGGTTTGATTCGTTCATGGCGGAGGCAGATCCTCGGAATCCAGCGTTTGTAAAGATCGTACAGCAGCTCCCGAACCGGGAAGAGTATAATGCGGCAGCGGCGGAACAGGGATTGTGGAATACGGAAGAAACCCGGGACGGATACAGATTACAGAAAGGAGGCGGATACTTCCGTATTTTGGACAGGGAAAGCAAAGTGATCGCATGGGGTGACCGCAGTTATGAAAAACTTGGGGAAATGGCGTTTTTTGCGTTATTTAAGGAACCCTTTTTCAAAACTGCAGAACAGCAGAAAGCGCCCGAAAAAGGGAAAATACGATATAAAACGCTGGAGTCCCTTGAGCCGATCGATGGCATTCTGAAGGAAGCGGATAAAGGTATCAAAGATGAAAGCCGGATGATCAGGGACAGCGGCAAGAATGCGGCTATTCTCGTGGGGAGCTTTCCGGAGGTGGCAGGCTGCTTTATCGGCGGGGGAATTGGTGCGGTCGGTTCCTTCCTGGCGCTTTATTTTATGGGAAGTGTGATCGGATTGAGCGCGGCCGGAATTACCTCCGCGTTGGCTGCATTGGGCGCACTGGTCGGCGGCGGTATGGTGGCGGGCATTTTCGTTCTTGCAGTTCCGATCGCGGCCCTGGCCGGTGCAGGTGCGATAGCGGTCGGAAAAATAAATAAGAAAAAATTGGAAACGGAGAAAGAAAGACTTTTACAGCAGGCGATCGAAAAGCAGAATGCGATCATGTTCAGGATCAAGGCGGAGGTGAATGCGGTTCAGGAAAGAGCTGATTATCTGGCTAGTTTGAATACGGTCCTGAAGCTCATCATAAAGGATCTTAAAGCGGATCTGGGGAAATAAGAAAGGGCATGAACAGCAGGCCGTGTTGTGTAAAAGCGGAGAATGAGAGGGCGCAGGAGATGTTGAAATCGGAACAATGGCAGGCTGATATTCTTAAAGTGATCAAGGCAGCGCAGGAAGAGGGCAAGAAGCAGGAACAGATTTTGGGTGACAGCAGCCGGAAGGTGGAAGAGTGCATTGAGGATACGGAGAGGGTGATCAAATCCAATGGCCGTGAACTTCCGGTGATGGACCCGGAGGAGAAGCCCCCGGTTGAGGTACAGAGAATAGATTCGTTCAAAGAACCGATCATTGTGAAGCCTTTCGCTGAACTGCTGCGGGAAGCAAATGAAAAAATCCCGGGAGAAGTGGGATTTGATGATATTTTTACCCCTGAAGAGATAGCGCGCAACCGAGAGGAGTTGAGAATCTATCGGAAGGAGTTTGACTCCATTCACCGTCTGGATGAAGTGGATATTATTATTTCTGCGCTGGCGGGAATCTTGAGCGGAGCTCTTGATTGTGCGTTTGGCGGTTTTATCAGGCCGGAGAATCGGAAGGGTGTGCCGGGACCGTTTTCTGAATATGTTGGAAAGCTTTTTGATAAAGCGCTTCCCCCCGAGACGATCAAAGAGCTTGAAAAGGAAGCGAAAGTTACTTATGATGCGGTGAATAATAGGGATACTGCCGTATATGTGGATGGGTTATCCTCTTATTTTCACCGTCTGGTGTCACTTGGGCATGATCCGATCCTCGGTTTCATTTGTGGGGTTTTGGATGAACTGCGGGGGACTATGACGACGCTGGACCGCAAGGGCAGGTTCGTGATTCAGGTGATGGATGTTTACAGGGACAGAAAGGCGAAGAATCCGTTTGAGGCGATATCAAAGGTTTTTCTGCATATGCTTTCCGATGTGAATACGCCGGCCGGTCTTCCGGTCCCTTTCATGGCACTGTTCAATAAACTTCAGTTTGGTAGCATCGGGGAGGAAAAACTGAATATCGCTGAAATGGTACAGTCAATGTACGGCCAGGGATATGATTTTCGCCATTTCTGCTCCATGTCGATTCCGGTGATGATCATAGAAGTGATAGTGCGCGTTTCCTATTTTATCAAGCGTCTGTATGAGGGGTATTCTTTCAGGGAATCGATCCCGTTCAATACGGACCATGAAAAGACGCCAAAGCTTGGCGCGATGCTGTTTATTGCGCATTCTGCATCTGCGGCAATCAATGCCGGAAAAGTGGCGCTGACACAGGATCCTCTGAACATTAATTATCCTCAATGGCTTGTTTTTGTTCAATACTCTATCAAACAGGTGAAGTGGGCGTTGATCGAAAAACCGAAACTGAGAGACCGTTATGTTGACGAAATCATATCGAAAGAATGGGATGATCTGCGCGATGATATTGAAGTGCTTTGGCAGGATGTGTTAAAAGACCGGCCGGTTATCTATCATATGTAGATAGATCTGTCGGTTGGAAAGTATGTTGGGGAGAATATATGGCGGGCCAGGGATGCTGCAAGATCCCCGGCCCGTATCCGTTTCCTGAGGTCAATGCTCTTTCACTCCCCCGGCGCGCCCAGCAGCTTTTCCTCATGGGCGAACAGCAGCTCGTTCGCCTGCTGGATGTTCATTCCCTTTTGCAGGGCGAAGAGGATCAGGGCGTCCCGGCGGCATCTGGCGTACAGCTCCAGGTTGCCGGACAGCTTGAGCATCCGCTGCGTCTCGTCCGCGGACAGGCGCATCCCGAAGGCAAGGGCAATCAGCTTGTTGCGGGAGGGCGTCCGCCTCCCGGAAAAGATCTGGTAGACATAGACCCGGTCCAACAAGGAGGCCCGCGCGACTTCGCCCCGCTTCAGCTTCTTCTGGCGCAGCAGGGAGGTCAAATGCCGGGCCAGCGGCTGTGCGTGCGGGAGGAGATAGGAGCGGTTGACCGCAAGATAGTCCTCGATGTCCGTGGCGGACGTCAGCTCGCTGTTCAGGGCTTCCGTGCTCTTCTGTATATTGATGGGTTCTGCGGCCCCGCTTTTTGGATTCATATTGCCACCTCTTTTATTTTTCTGCTATAATTGCTATAATTATAGCAAATGTCCGAAAAGGTGACAAGAAGGATGAGAGCCGCGGGCGGAGAATTTTGCAGGGGTCATGGAGATGGAGTATGAACGGCTTCGGCTGATCAAACAGAGTGAAAAGGGCGTTGTGGAGTTGGTCCGGGAAAAGGACGGCGGCAGGCTCTGCATCCGGAAGCGGCTGAACGGCAGATTTCCCGTTTATGCGGCGCTGAAGGAGTGCGCGCATCCCGGCCTGCCCCGCCTGTATGAGGTGACCCAGGACGAGGACGCCGTCACGGTGGTCGAGGAGTATATAGAGGGGCAATCCCTCGGCAGCGCGGAGCTGTTGGAGGCACAGATAAAAAAGGCGGCGCGGGAGCTGTGTCTCGTACTGGAGTATCTGCATGAGAAGGGCATCATTCACCGGGATATCAAGCCATCCAATATCATTCTGGCGGCGGACGGCCATATCCGGCTCATCGATTTTGACGCGGCGCGGATGCCGAAGGAGGATCTGGAGCAGGATACGAGGCTGCTGGGCACGCGGGGATATGCGCCGCCGGAGCAGTTCGGGTTTTCCCAGACGGACGAGCGGGCGGACATTTATGCCCTGGGCGTGACGCTGCGCCAGCTTCTGGGAGAGCGGGCCCGGCGTCCCCGTTACAGGAAGATCCTCCTGAAATGCACGGAGCTGGACCCGGACAAGCGGTATCAGTCCGTCCGCCAGGTGAGGCGGGTCCTTTCCCTGGCGGGGCGGCTTCCCCTGTGGGCGGGCGCCGCGGCGCTTCTGGCCGCTGTCTGCTGTGCGGCCGTGCTGTGGGGCGTCGGGAGCGGCGGACAGGGAGCGCAGACGGTCCTTCCTGCTCCGGCAGATCCGCACTGGGACGGAGAGACGGGAACGGCCGTCTGGGGAAATGTCCCGGATTCCGGGGAAGGCAGCGGGGTGGCCTATCGTTGGAGGCTTTACAAAACGGACGTCCCTCCGGAGCAGGACGGAGAAGGCTGGATCCGGACGGGTACAGCCACCGGCAATCTGCCGGATGAGATGGATTTTCTCTGCAGCCTGGTGACAGAGCTGCAGGGCGACGGGACCTATTACTTTACGGTGTCCGCCCTGGGGGACGGCGTCCGTTTTGCGGACAGTCCCTATGTGGTTTCGGATGCGTTCGTGTTTATGGGAGAAGATGCGCCGCCGCTGCCTGCGCCCACGGGGCTGTCGTGGAAATTTCTGGACGGCGAGCTGGGGCGGGAGATCGTCGCTTCCTGGGATAATCTTGAGGCATATGCGGATCAGGACATTTTCGATGTGTGGGTATACGATAAGTCCGGCGCCTATGTGATCAACAGCTATCTGTCCAAGGAAGAGATCGTCAGACTGGGCAGGGGCGGGATCCGGATCCGGAGCGAATATCTGTCGGAAAGAGGGAATGCCTGGCGCTTTGCGGTCCGGGTCTATACCTCCAGGCCGAACGAGTACAGCTCTTTTGAACCGCCGGAGCCTGTGCCGGAGGAGTATCTGAGCCCCTGGTGTTATTACGAGACATATGGCGGGGAATGACCGCTTATGAATATGGGCCGAAGCATACGGGCCGACGTGGAGTCAGATCCACGTCGGCCCAATTGTATGCTGGCTGCATACCAAAGATGAAGAAAAATGAGGTATACTCCTGTTTTAGGCCGGACCTGTCCGAAGCAATGCGGACAGGAAAACGGGAACCGGCCCGTCCGGAGGTGAGCGGGATCAAAAAATACAGAAATGAATGGAAATATTACGGTACCTCGGGAGAGCTTCGTCTGATCGGCGTCCGGCTGGATGCAGCGCTCCAAAAGGATATCCACGGGGACCCGACGGGAAAATACACGGTTCACAGCCTTTATTTTGATGACTGGAGAGACAGCTGTGTGCGGGAAAATGACGCCGGGATATCGGAACGGGTGAAATACCGGATCCGCCGTTACGGAAACAAAGAGGGTCCTCTTTGGCTGGAACGCAAGGAAAAAGCGGGCGGCCGCTGCCATAAGGAAAGCTGTATGCTTTCTTTGGAGGCGTATCGGGACATCCTGGAGCAGGACCCGGAGAAAGCGTTCTGGCAGGCAGAGGAGCCCCTGCTGAAACGCTTTTGCGTCCGGTGCATGGCGGACGGCTTTGTTCCGAAGGCCGTGATCGACTACGAGAGGACCGCTTATGTGGACGAGATCCTGCATGTGCGCATCACGCTGGATGAGAATATTTCCGTTTCGGACGATTTTTCTCATTTTACGGATGGGGATTACATCCGTTATCCGTTGCTGGACAAAAACCAGCATGTGCTGGAGGTGAAATTTGACGAGCTTCTGCCGGGATACGTCAAACAGATCGTCACGGAGCGAAATCTGCTGTTTTCTTCCTTCTCCAAATATGCGCTGGGGAGGAAAAAACTGCAGAGTATGGGCCGGATACCGCTGTATCCGGGTGTCGGTGTGCGGGAGTGCCCGCGGGAAAGGAAAGGAGTTCTGATCAAATGAATGCTGTCGTTCGTGCGTTGGGAAATCTGACCGACGCGTTTCAAAATCCTGTTCTGGGAACGGGCGTTGTGCTGTCCGTGCTGCTCATGGTCCTGTTCCTGAGCGCTTATGAGTTCGTCGTCTACAGGCTGGTCTCTCACAGGGCCTTTTATAACCGCTCCTTCCATATCTGTGTCTCGGTGCTGCCCTTTTTTATTTCCACCATCATTTTGTGCCTGCAGTCCAATATCGTGATCACGCTGGGAACCATCGGCGCTCTGGCGATCCTGCGCTTTCGGACGGCAGTGAAGGATCCCGTAGACATGCTCTATCTGCTCTGGTCCGTGCATATCGGCATTACCTGCGGGTGTCAGCTGTATGAGATCGCGGTGCTGACCTCCGTTATGGTGACGGTCGTGCTGCTGTGCATGGAGCATATCGTCATCGGCAGGCGGCCCTTCGTGCTGGTACTGCACTGTGCGCCGGAGAAGGAGGCTGCCATTCTGGAAGGCATACGCAGCCATACCAGAAAGTACCGGATCAAGAGCCGGAATTATACGGAGCGCGGAATGGACCTGGTGATCGAACTGTCCGTGAAACGGCCGGAGGAGCTGGCGGAGAGCGTACGGGAGGCGGGAGCGGAGAAGTTCTCCGTCATCGAATATGACAGTGAGGATATTTTGTAAGGGACAAAGCGTTCCGGGCAGGAACCGCTGTGCGTTTGTGAGGAGAAGCCTGGTATGAAAAAAATGGCGGGTCTGACCGTTCTGGTGCTGTCCGTGCTTGTGGGGGCATCTCTGCTCTGCATGGCGGCGGGAACGGTCCGGTACTCGGAATGTGTGGTTTCAAAAGAACAGTTTGAACGGATCAGAGAGGAGCGCACAGAAGCCTGCGATCTGCTGGAGGAGCTGGTCTTTGAGGAGGAAGCGCTTTTTTTCGATCCTTCGGATCGGACGTTTTATTATTCCCTGAACGAGGAAAGCCGGGAGGGGAGGAATCCCGGCGTGCGTGCCCGGGGAGGCGGAGGACCGGTAAAGATCGTTTTCCTGGAGGAAGACCGTCCGGAGGGGCAGGCCGGGGAAAAGGACGGCGCGGCAGTTGGCATCACGGAGGAGGAGATCCGGAATAACCGGTCCATCTCCGTCCTCGCTTATACGGAGGACAGGTATGCGGAATATGTGCTGCGGTGTACGACGCTGCCCCTGATGAACATCGAAACCGACGCGGAAGTACAGAGCGGAGAACAGATCGGGGAAGAGGCTGTTTCCATGCGCGTCACGCTGTATGACAATCGGGCGGGAGCGGCGCAGAGGGTCACGGTATCCGACGGTTCGATCCATGTGCGGGGAAATACCACGAAGCTGCTTCCCAAAAAAGGCTACCGTTTTTCCCTGACGCAGGAGTCCGTGGGCGATCATACGCGTTCCAATGCCGTTTCCCTGCTGGGGATGCGTCAGGACGACGACTGGCTGCTGTATCCGGCTTATAACGATCAGGAAAAGATCCGGAACGTCTTTTCCGCCAATCTGTGGAAGTACTCCTGCGGGACGGACAACGCGGAGAAGCTCGACACGGGAATGGAATATAAGTATCTGGAGCTGTTTTTTGACGGGGAATACTGGGGACTGTATGCCCTGGGCTATCCCATTGATGAAAAGCTGCTTCAGATGAACCCCGCTTCCGGGGAAGAGGTCCTTTACAAGGGCGTCAGCTGGTTCGCGGATGGGACGATTTCTTTCACGGGCACCGGCGTGAGCGGATTTCGGATCAAGGGACTGGAAAACGAACAGGCGCAGAACTGGGAACCGCTGCTGGAGTATTACTGCGATCTGGACCGGTATCGGGAGGAGGATGAGAAGCTTCTGGCGGGGATCGATCTGGACAATGCCATCGATATTTATCTCTTTGTGAATCTGATCCAGGGCGTGGATCATGCCATGGGAGGAAAGAACATCAAAAATCTGTATCTGGCGCTCAGGGAGGGAGAGTATGGCCCCACCGCCCTTTACTGTCCCTGGGATATGGATCTCACATGGGGCAGCTCCTTTGTCAATGATCTGAGCGTGAACCTTTCCGCCCCCTATGAGCTGACGCCATCAAATCATGTGCTCATGCACAGCGGATATCTCAATCAGCTCCTGGTCAACGGATCGGATCCCGTCTGGAAAGCGCTGTTTGAAAAATACCGTACCCTGCGAAGGACGGGCTGGTCGGAGGAACGTATCGATGCCCTGCTGAAGGAATATGAAGCGGATATCTACGGTTCCGGCGCTTATCTGCGGGAAATGGCGCGCTGGCCGGAGGGCTCCTACAGAGATCCCGGGGAGGGTCTGGATACCTTCCGTGTCTATGTGGCGGAGCGTCTTGGGGCGATGGATGCTTATTATGAGGAGCTGGAGCTTTCCCGGGAGGACGGCAGAAACACATATGAGCTTCAGGTACAGGCCGATTCCTGTATCAGCCTGCCGCTTTATCTGGAAATGCTGGCGGCCGCGGGAAAGCCCGCCGTCATCCGGATCGGCAATCCGGATGTCTGGCAGGATGTTTCCCTGCGCAGACTGTTTCGGAAGCTGGGCGTACCGGAAAGGGCGATGGAACCGGGGACCGTGCTGATCGCGGCGGGCGGTTTCAGGGATGCGGACGGATCGGACGGGGAACGGGAGACGGCGGCCCTGGATGAGGAACAGGCGGCGCAGGGCGCGGCGTCGCCGGTCGGCAGTCTGCGGCTGGCCGTAAACGATGCAGGCGGTTATGAGGTATACCGGAACGGAGGTGTCTGCTTCAGCGGTCTGTGGGAAAATCCGGACGAGGACATCCGGATCGTGCTGCTGGACGTTCGGACAGGGGCCGCTGCGGATGATGTGCTGTTTTCCTGTGAGCTGACAGAGGGGAGCTTCACGGTCATGGGAGCCGGAAGGATCCCTCATGAAGGTGGCTGACGCGCTCACTTTTGGTTGCGCTTTTCCGCTTTTCGTTTTACAATAAGGGTATCGGTTTACAAAAGACTGTGACGCAGAAGGAAGGTAAGAGAACATGAAGATCACATGGATCGGACACTCCTGTTTCCGGGTGGAAACGAAAGACTGGTCGCTCGTTCTGGACCCTTACGCGGACGGATCCGTGCCGGGATACCGGCCGGTGCGGGAGCGCGCGAACCAGGTGCTGTGCAGCCACGAGCACGGGGATCACAATGCGAGAAGCTGCGTGACGGTCGTGCCTCCGGCGGAGGGCGCGGTGCCGCTGCAGGTGACGGACCTGCCAAGTTACCATGACGATGTAAAGGGCGCGAAGCGCGGCCCGAACACGATCCGCCTGATCTCGGACGGCGTGCACAGGATCGCCCATCTGGGGGACCTGGGCTGTGAGCCGGAGCCGGAACAGATGGAGGCGCTCACGGGCCTGGATCTTCTGATGATCCCGGTGGGCGGATTTTTCACCATCGACGCCGCACAGGCGGCGAAGCTCGTGCGCCGTCTTGCGCCGAAGCGCGTCATCCCGATGCATTACAGGAGCGCGAAGGGCGGATACGATGTGATCGGGACGGTGGATGCGTTCCTTCAGGAAATGGAGGATGTGGTCCTGGCGGACGGACCGGTCTGTGAGCTGGACGGGGAGGAAAGCGCCGTCTCCGGCGCGGGCCCCCGCGTGATCGTCCTAAAGCCCGGGAACGGGATCTGATCCTTTCCCGCCGCGGATGCGGAATGTCCGCAGAGCAGAGACAGCTGTGATCTTTCGGGGTCACAGCTTTTTTGTCGAAAAATTCTAAAAAGTGACTAAAAAAAGTATTTTTTCTCACCGTTTTCCTGTAAAGTTATGCAAAGAATTACATATTCGAAAATATACTGTTGCCAGAGGACCTGGAATGGTGTAAAATAGAAAAAGCGGGTGCGCCCCCGGGGAGATGCGCGTGTGCGCTGTAAAAAGAATCTGACTGCCGCCCACTGGCGGTATTGAAAAATATGATGGAGGAGATACCATGACGAAAGCACAGATTTTGAAGAAGGAGATTTTGAGTCAGTACCGGAGTGTGAGGCAGTTCGCGCTGGAGATGCAGATCCCTTACAGCACGCTGGTGACGGCGCTGGAAAGGGGGATCGACGGCATGGCGTACGGGACAGTCATCAAGATGTGCAATAAGCTGAACCTGAACCCCGTGGATTTCAGCTCCCTGGAACGCGATACCACGATCAGTGAGCAGCTTTTGGAAAATCACGTGATGCAGAATTATGTGAAGCTCAATCAGGAGGGCCGGGACAAGATCCTGGAGCTGATGGAGGACTTCATTCAGATCAAGAAATACAGGGCAAAATGATCGGATGGCCGCACAGGCGGCGAAAGGACAGGGAAATCGATGCACTATGATTATCTGATCGCCGGAACGGGACTTTTCGGAGCGGTTTTCGCGCATGAGATGCGCGCGCGGGGAAAGAATGTCCTTCTGGTGGAAAAGCGGGATCATATTGCGGGGAACATATATACCGAGAAAAAAATGGGCATCAGCGTACATAAGTATGGTGCCCATATTTTTCACACTTCCGACAGGGAGGTGTGGGACTATGTGAACCGCTTCGCCGAATTCAACCATTATATCAATTCCCCGGTGGCGGTATACGGGGAAGAGCTCTACAACCTTCCTTTTAATATGAACACGTTCAGCAGGCTGTGGAACGTGCGCACGCCCGCGCAGGCGAAGGCGAAGATCGCGGAGCAGATCGCGGAGCTTTCTATCACGGAGCCGCGCAATCTGGAGGAACAGGCCCTTTCCCTGGCGGGACGGGACGTCTATGAGAAGCTGGTGAAGGGCTATACTGAAAAACAGTGGGGAAGGGACTGTCGGGACCTGCCTGCCTTCATCATCAAAAGACTGCCCCTGCGCTTCACCTTTGACAACAATTATTTCAACGACCCGTATCAGGGGATCCCAAAGGGCGGCTATACGCAGATCGTGGAGAAGCTGCTGGAGGGCTGCACGGTGCGCACCGGGATCTCCTGTCAGGAGTTCATGCGGCAGAACGCGGAGAAGCCGGAAGGACAGCGGGACGAATGGGATAAGCTGGTCTATACGGGTATGATCGACGAGTATTACGGCTATTGCTATGGCCCGCTGGAATACCGTTCTCTCCGGTTTGAGACACAGGAGCTGCCGGACGAGGACAATTATCAGGGGAACGCGGTGGTCAACTACACGGCGCGGGAGGTGCCCTGGACGCGCATCATCGAGCACAAGCATTTTGAGTTCGGGACGGGCGCGGGCACGGTCATCACGAAGGAGTACCCCGCGGAGTGGAAGCCGGGGGACGAGCCCTATTATCCCATCAACGATGAGAAAAACGGGCGGCTATACGAGCGGTACGCGCAGCTGGCCGCACGGGAGGAGAACGTTCTCTTCGGCGGCCGCCTGGGACAGTACCGCTATTACGACATGGACAAGGTGATCCGCAGCGCCCTGGACCTGGCTGCGGCCCAGCGATAACACCGCCCACGAAACGCGCAGACCCCCGCCCGGAGCAAAAGCGATGCCCGGCCGCCCCTGTGCGCGCATTCCTTTTCCGGACACGCTCGCGCTCGGAGAAAAACGCAGCGGTGCTAAGTTCGGCGGCGCCCTTTCGGGCTGGCCTCACCAGAGGTGCGAAGCAGCTCTTGCACCGGCGTTTTTCTAACGGTCCGGGAAAATGGAATGCGCGCACAGGGACGGCCGGGCATCGCTTTCGCTCCGGGCGGGGGCCGGGCCTTCTGTGGGCGGTGTTATCGCTGATATTGCGCGAATATTGTGGATTTTTTACTTGACGTGTATCCGATCCTGTGCTATAGTCGAATAGCAAGATGGATTTAGGGTCTTTTTTTTATGCTCTGATTTTTGACAGCAGGAAGTCCGTCAGGCGTATTTCCCGCTGTGTCCGTATGGCGTCGGCCAGCGCAGGGCATCCCACACCGAAAAAGGACCTCTACACATACAGGACAGTCCGAAGCTTCCCCTTCATCGTTTCGGCCGGGGAGAGATGACTCGGACAGAGAAAAAGAAAGCTTCGCGCGGAGGTAGAAAAATGCGTACAAGGATCACACTGGCATGTACAGAATGCAAACAGCGGAATTACAATACGACGAAGGACAAGAAGACGCATCCCGATCGGATGGAGATCATGAAGTATTGCAGATTCTGCAGGCGTCACACGACACATAAGGAGACGAAATAAACCGCCGCTCTGTGTCTGGAAAGGAGTTTCGTATGCCGAAGGAAGGGAAGACACCCGGGACGAAGTTCTTTGACGGTGTCAAAGCCGAATTTAAGAAGATCATCTGGCCGGATAAGGATACCCTGCTCAAGCAGTCCGTCGCCGTCGTCGCCATCACGATCGTTCTGGGCGTGATCATCGCGCTTGCCGATATGATAGTGCAGTATGGTGTCAATTTCCTGACGATGTGACGGTGAGGGGTGTTTTATGGCAGAGGCAAAATGGTATGTAGCGCATACCTATTCCGGATATGAGAACAAGGTGAAGGCCGACCTTGAGAAGACCATTGAGAACCGGCACCTGGAGGAGGAGATCCTGGAGGTCCGCGTTCCCATGCAGGAAGTTGTGGAGATGAAGAACGGCGCGCGCAGGACCGTGCAGAAGAAGCTGTTCCCGGGTTATGTTCTGGTCAATATGGTCATGAACGACGATACCTGGTATGTCGTCCGCAACACCAGAGGCGTCACCGGCTTCGTGGGGCCGGGGAGCAAGCCCGTCCCGCTGACGGAGGCGGAGATGAAGCCCCTGGGCATCCGGGCCGAGACCGTCACCATCGACTTCACCGAGGGCGACGCGATCGTCGTCGTCGCCGGACCGTGGAAGGAGACGGTGGGCGTCGTGCAGAAGATCGACCGCGGCAAGCAGACCGTCACGATCAACGTGGAGCTGTTCGGCAGGGATACCCCTGTGGAGCTGAGCTTCGCGGAAGTGAGGAAGATGCAGTAGGACACTGCAGTCCGGCAGAAGACGTTCATTGGATCGGCCCTGTGCCGTCCGTTGAGCCGTGGAAGCAGCGCCCCGTTCGGGGAGAACGCTGCGCCATACCACAATATATTTAGGAGGTGCCTAAAATGGCAAAGAAAGTTACTGGTTATATCAAGCTGCAGATCCCTGCTGGCAAGGCGACACCGGCTCCCCCGGTTGGTCCCGCGCTCGGTCAGCACGGTGTCAACATCATGGAGTTCACGAAGCAGTTCAATGCCAGAACCGCTGACAAAGGCGATGTTATCATCCCTGTGGTGATCACAGTGTACGCGGACAGAAGCTTCAGCTTCATTACCAAGACTCCGCCTGCTGCGGTGCTGCTGAAGAAGGCCTGCAATATCAAGAGCGGATCCGCAGTGCCCAATAAGACCAAGGTTGCCACGATCTCAAGGGATAAGGTCCGTGAGATCGCGGAGCTGAAGATGCCCGATCTGAACGCGGCCAGCGTGGAGGCTGCCATGAGCATGGTCGCCGGTACGGCGAGAAGCATGGGCATTGTTGTGGAAGACTGATCGTTCAGCGGCCTGCGGCCGGCTCGAAATGGCCGCAAAACAGTATAAATCTGGGAGTAACGGCCCCGCGGGGCGTTACGTTATCAACCAATGGAGGTAATGAAAATGAAGCATGGTAAGAAATATCGCGAGACCGCCAAGCTGGTGGACCGCGCAGCCTTTTATGATCCTGCAGATGCGATCGCTCTGGTGAAGAAAACCGCGACTGCGAAGTTCGACGAGACCGTTGAGGTCCATATCCGGACCGGCTGCGACGGCCGTCATGCGGAACAGCAGGTCCGCGGCGCCGTGGTCCTGCCCAACGGCACCGGCAAGACCGTCAGGGTCCTGGTGTTCGCCAAGGGCACGAAGCTGGACGAAGCGCAGGCGGCGGGCGCCGACTACGTGGGCGGCGAGGAGCTGATCCCGAAGATCCAGCATGACGGATGGCTGGACTTCGATGTGGTGGTCGCCACCCCCGACATGATGGGTGTGGTAGGCCGTCTCGGCCGCATCCTGGGCCCCAAGGGCCTGATGCCCAACCCCAAGGCCGGTACGGTCACCATGGATGTGACCAAGGCCATCAAGGATATCAAAGCCGGTAAGATCGAGTACAGACTTGACAAGTCCAACATCATCCATGCGCCCATCGGCAAGGCTTCCTTTACGCAGGAAGCGCTGGAGGAGAACTACACGGCGCTGATCGATGCGATCGCCAAGGCGAGACCCAGCGTGCTGAAGGGCCAGTATATGCGGAGCGTCACCCTGGCCTCGACCATGGGCCCCGGCGTGAAGGTCTCCACCGCAAAATATAACTAAAGCATTGCAAAACGGACCCCGGCCTCCTGTGAGACCGGGGTTTTGACACCTGTTCCGGGAGAGGATCCGCACATGAGCGCCAGGAAGAAAAAGAGAAAGAAAAAACGGAATAACGCGCAGATTTTCCTGCTGACGCTGCTTTTGACAGTGGCGGCCGGAGGCGTCTTTCTGCTGGGCGTCCGGATCTTCGGAGGCGCGGGCCTGACGGCGCGCGGGACCGGAGCGGGCGGGACGGCGTTTGCGCGGAACGCGGGCGGCGGGGCCGGAACGGGCGGCCTGTCCGGCGGCGGAGCAGACGGAACCGGCGCGGGAGGCGCAGGCACCGGAGGCGGCGCGGCCGGAGGAGCGAACGGAAGCGGAGCGGGCGACACGGGCAGCGGAAGCGGCACAGGCGGCACCGGAACCGGCGCGGCCGGAGGCAGTGCAGACGGAACCGGAGCAGGCACCGGAACCGGCGCAACCGGTACAGCCGCAGGGAGCAGCGGTGCAGCCGACCCGGCCTCAGCCGACGGCAGCCGTTACGGCGCGCTGCTGGCCGACCCGGAGCTCTGCAGGGAGCAGAACATTTATCCGATGAAGGCCGCGGACCCGGAGGAGGTCTCCCTCGTCTTCGCGGGCGACATCCTCTTTGACGACCGCTACGCGGTCATGGCCAGCCTGCAGCAGCGCGGCGGACAGCTGGAAAGCTGTTTTTCCGAAGACGTGCTGGACGTCACCCGGGGTGCGGACATTTTCATGGTCAACAACGAGTTCCCCTACACGGACCGGGGAGAACCCATGCCGGAGAAGAAGTTCACCTTTCGGGCGAAGCCGGAATATGCGTCCTACCTCTTCGACATGGGCGCAGACGTGGTATCCCTGGCCAACAACCACGCCCACGATTACGGCCAGATCTCTTTGACGGACACGCTGAGCACGCTGGCGAACCTGGGTATGCCCTGGGTGGGAGCCGGGCGGAACCTGGCGGAGGCGTCCCGGCCGGTCTATTTCATCGCCAACGACATCAAGATCGCGATCCTTTCCGCGACCCAGATCGAACGGATGGACAATCCCAGCACGAAGGGCGCCACCGAGACGGAGCCGGGCGTGTTCCGCTGTCTGGATCTGACCCGGCTTCTGGAGGAGATCCGGGAGGCGAAGCAGAACAGCGACTTCGTGATCGTCTACGTTCACTGGGGGACGGAGAACATGGTGGAGGTGGACTGGGCGCAGGCGGAACAGGGCCCCCAGATCGCGCAGGCCGGTGCGGACCTGATCATCGGGGATCATCCCCACATCCTGCAGCCCCTCGGCTACTGCGGCGACGTCCCGGTGGTCTACAGCCTGGGGAATTTCTGGTTCAACTCCAAAACGCTGGACAACTGCCTGATCCGCGTGAAGCTGGACCGCGGCGGCCTGAAGAGCCTGCAGTTCATCCCGGGCATTCAGAGCGGCTGTTCCGTGTCCCTGGCGGACGGAGCGGAAAAGGAACGGATCCTTTCCTATATAAGAAGCATCTCGCCGGACGCGTCTATCGACGCGGATGGCTTTGTCACGAAAGCGCCGCAGAAAATGCAAAACGGGGCTTGACGCCGCCCGGCGGTTGTGGTATGGTTAGGAAGGTCGAAGAGACCGTGCCGAAGACAGCAGGTACCGGCTAACCGGTGTAAGAAGAAGCGCCTGCCGAGGAATGAAGAGTTTAGGAAACGACTTAGAACCTCTCTGTCTTTGTGCGGAGAGGTTTTTTGACGCATGGCGGCGGCCCCGCGGGCGCGCGGCCACAGAAGGGCGTTCCGCCCGGGACGTCCGGCAAGTCCGTTGAAGAACCCTCTTTTATTCCCCGCGGCGGGGTTCCCGCCGTGCGGCAAAGCAATCTGTAAGGAGGTACAAAAATGGCAAAAGTTGAGCTCAAACAGCCTGTCGTCGCCGAGATCTCGGAGGCGGTCAAGGATGCCCAGTCCGTTGTCCTGGTGGACTATCGCGGTCTGACCGTTGAGCAGGATACCGCGCTTCGCAAGAAGCTGCGTGAAGCCGGGGTCACCTACAAAGTGTACAAGAACACGATGATGCATCTCGCGTTCAAGGGTACGGACTTTGAAAGGCTGGTCCCCTACCTGAACGGCCCTTCCGCAGTCGCCATTTCCAAGACCGATGCCACCGCACCGGCCAGGGAGATAGCGGATTTCGCCAAGACCGCTGACAAGCTGGAGGTCAAGGGCGGCGTGGTAGAAGGCACTGTCTACGACGCGGCGGGCATCATGGAGATCGCGAAGATCCCGGGAAGGGAAGCACTGATCTCCAGACTGCTGGGCAGCATGCAGTCCCCGATCGCGAATCTGGCCCGCGTTCTGAAGCAGATCGCGGAGAAGGATTCCGAAGCGGCTCCCGCGGAAGCCGCACCGGCGGAATAAGCAGACCGCCGAAGCATCACGGGACCCGCGCCCCGCGGGAGTTCTCCGTGAGGATCCAAGTGCCGCACGGATGCGGCAGAACACCATTTTACAATCAAACGGAGGTAAAATAAAAATGGCTAAGCTTACAACTCAGGAATTTATCGATGCGATCAAAGAGATGAGCGTACTGGAGCTGAACGATCTGGTCAAGGCTTGTGAGGAAGCGTTCGGCGTGTCCGCCGCTGCAGGCGTTGTTGTCGCCGCTGCAGGCCCCGCTGAGGAAGTGGAAGAGAAGACCGAGTTCAACGTTGAGCTGACCGAGATCGGCCCCAACAAGGTTAAGGTCATCAAGGTTGTCCGTGAGGTGACCGGCCTTGGTCTGAAGGAAGCGAAGGATGTCGTTGACAACGCTCCTAAGAACGTGAAGGAAGCCGTTTCCAAGGACGAGGCGGAAGAGATCAAGAAGAAGCTCGAAGCCGAAGGCGCCAAGGTCACCCTTAAATAAGGAAGATTCTCGCGCTTTTGCCGCCGCGGCCTGCGCCGCGCGGGATATGGGAAGAGAGACCGGGAGCGTCCGCATATGCGGGCGCTCTTTTTTTGCCATAAAAATTAACAATTTTTTTGTTGACTTGCTGTTGCGGGTGTGTTATATTGTAGATTGCATTACTGTGTTGGAGTGCGCTATTTTTTGTGTGTAATTCCGAACATTTGTTGGCTGAGAATAATAAGAACGGGGTGAAATGTCGATGGAAAAAAACAGAATACGTCCCATTGCCGTTGGCAAGAACATACGTATGAGTTACGCGCGGCGGAAAGAAGTATTGGAAATGCCCAACCTGATCGAAGTTCAGAAGAACTCCTACAGGTGGTTCCTCACCGAGGGCCTCAGAGAGGTATTTGACGATATTTCTCCGATCTCCGATTACAGCGGCCATCTGAGCCTGGAGTTTGTGGACTTTGAGCTGTGCGAAGACGACGTGAAGTATTCTATTGAGAAGTGCAAGGAGAGAGACGCCACATACGCCGCCCCCCTAAAGGTAAAGGTACGCCTTTATAATAAGGAAAAAGAAGAGATCAACGAGCACGAGATCTTCATGGGCGACCTGCCTCTGATGACGGAGACGGGCACCTTCGTGATCAACGGCGCAGAGCGTGTCATCGTCAGCCAGCTAGTGCGTTCCCCCGGCATCTATTACGGAATCGGCCACGATAAGATCGGCAAGCGCCTGTTCTCCTGCACCGTCATCCCCAACAGGGGCGCATGGCTGGAGTACGAGACGGATTCCAACGACATTTTCTACGTCCGCGTGGACCGCACGAGGAAGGTGCCGATCACGGTCCTGCTGCGCGCGCTGGGCGTGGGGACCAACGACGAGATCCGCGAGCTGTTCGGCGACGAGCCCAAGATCGAGGCCAGCTTCACCAAGGATACCGCTGAGAACTATCAGGAGGGCCTGCTGGAGCTGTACAAGAAGATCCGCCCCGGCGAGCCGCTGAGCGTGGAGAGCGCCGAGAGCCTGATCAACGCCATGTTTTTCGACCCCAGGCGGTATGACCTGGCCAAGGTCGGCAGATATAAGTTCAACAAGAAGCTGATGTTCCGCAACCGGATCGCCGGACATGTGCTGGCGGAGGACGTCGTGGACCTGACGACGGGAGAGATCCTGGCGGCCGCCGGGACGAAGCTGACCCGCGAGATGGCCGACGAGATCCAGAACAGCGCCATCCCCTACGTCTATATCCAGACGGAGGAGAAGAAGGTCAAGGTCCTCTCCAGCATGATGGTGGACCTGACGCACTTCGTGGACTGCAATCCCAGAGAACTGGGCATCACGGAGCTGGTGTATTACCCGGTGCTGGCCGAGATCCTGGAGCAGTATTCGTCCGATCCGGAGGCGCTGGCGGAGGCCATTCACCGGAACGTGCATGAGCTGATCCCGAAGCACATCACGAAGGAAGACATCATCGCTTCCATCAACTACAACATTCACCTGGAATACGGGATCGGCAGCGACGACGATATCGACCATCTGGGCAACCGCCGCATCCGCGCGGTGGGCGAGCTTTTGCAGAACCAGTACCGGATCGGCCTTTCCCGTCTGGAGCGCGTGGTGCGCGAGCGCATGACGACCCATGACGCGGAGGAGATCACTCCCCAGGTGCTGATCAACATCAAGCCGGTGCAGTCCGCTGTGAAGGAGTTCTTCGGCTCCTCCCAGCTGTCTCAGTTCATGGATCAGAACAATCCGCTGGGCGAGTTGACCCACAAGCGCCGTCTTTCCGCCCTGGGGCCCGGCGGCCTGTCCCGTGACCGCGCCGGTTTCGAGGTGCGTGACGTGCATTACTCCCACTACGGGAGGATGTGCCCCATCGAGACGCCTGAAGGTCCCAACATCGGCCTGATCAATTCGCTGGCCAGCTATGCCAAGATCAACGAGTACGGCTTCGTGGAGGCGCCGTACCGCAAGATAGACAAATCCGACCCCATGAACCCCCGCGTGACCAACGAGGTGGTCTACATGACGGCGGACGAAGAGGACAATTATCATGTGGCGCAGGCCAACGAGGAGCTGGATGCCGAAGGGCATTTCGTGCGTCCCAACGTGGCGGGCCGCTACCGGGACGAGACCTCCGAGTATCCCCGGGCGATGTTCGACTATATGGACGTTTCCCCGCAGATGGTATTCTCCGTGGCGACCGCGCTGATCCCGTTCCTCCAGAACGACGATGCGAACCGCGCGCTGATGGGCTCCAACATGCAGCGTCAGGCGGTGCCGCTCCTGACGACGGAGGCCCCCGTGGTGGGCACCGGCATGGAGGTGAAGGCCGCCGTGGACTCCGGCGTCTGCGTCGTGGCGAAGAAGTCCGGCGTGGTGGACTACGTTTCCTCCAGGATCATCCGCATCACCTGCGACGATGGGGAGAAGATGGAATACCACCTCTCCAAGTTCGCCAGGAGCAACCAGTCCAACTGCTACAACCAGCGCCCCATCGTATTTAAAGGGAACCGCGTGGAGGCGGGACAGGTCATCGCGGACGGCCCCTCCACCGCGGACGGCGAGCTCGCCCTGGGCAAGAACCCGCTGATCGGCTTCATGACCTGGGAAGGCTACAACTACGAGGACGCCGTTCTTCTGAGCGAGCGGCTCGTGATGGACGATGTCTACACGTCCGTCCACATCGAAGAATATGAGGCGGAGGCGCGCGATACCAAGCTCGGGCCCGAGGAGATCACCCGGGACGTGCCCGGCGTGGGCGACGACGCGCTGAAGGATCTGGACGACCGCGGCATCATCCGCGTGGGCGCCGAGGTCCGTGCCGGAGATATCCTGGTCGGCAAGGTGACGCCCAAGGGCGAGACGGAGCTGACCGCCGAGGAGCGCCTGCTGCGCGCGATCTTCGGTGAGAAGGCCCGTGAAGTCCGCGACACCTCCCTGAAGGTGCCGCACGGCGAGTACGGCATTGTGGTGGACGCCAAGGTGTTCACCAGGGAGAACGGCGACGAGCTTTCTCCCGGCGTCAATCAGGCGGTGCGCATCTATATCGCACAGAAGAGAAAGATCTCCGTGGGCGACAAGATGGCCGGACGCCACGGCAACAAGGGCGTGGTTTCCCGCGTGCTCCCCGTGGAGGATATGCCGTATCTGCCCAACGGACGCCCCCTGGACATCGTGCTGAATCCGCTGGGCGTGCCTTCCCGTATGAACATCGGGCAGGTGCTGGAGATCCACCTTTCCCTGGCGGCGAAGGCTCTGGGCTTCAACGTGGCGACGCCGATCTTCAACGGTGCCAACGAGAAGGACATCCAGGATACCCTGGAGCTGGCCAACGACTATGTGAACCTCGAATGGGACGAATTCAAGGCGAAGCACGAAGAGGAGCTGCTTCCGGAGGTGATGGATTACCTGTATGAGAACAGGGACCACAGGGAAGTCTGGAAGGGCGTCCCGATCTCCCGCGACGGCAAGGTGCGGCTGCGCGACGGCAGGACCGGCGAATATTTCGACGGCGCCGTGACCATCGGTCATATGCACTACCTGAAGCTGCACCATCTGGTGGACGACAAGATCCATGCCCGCTCCACCGGCCCTTACTCCCTGGTGACGCAGCAGCCCCTGGGCGGCAAGGCGCAGTTCGGCGGACAGCGGTTCGGCGAGATGGAGGTGTGGGCGCTGGAAGCCTACGGTGCGTCCTACACGCTGCAGGAGATCCTGACCGTGAAGTCCGACGATGTGGTGGGCCGTGTGAAGACCTACGAGGCGATCATCAAGGGCGACAACATTCCGGAGCCCGGCATTCCGGAGTCCTTCAAGGTGCTCCTGAAGGAGCTGCAGTCCCTTGGACTGGACGTCAGAGTGCTGCGGGACGACAACACGGAAGTGGAGATCATGGAGTCCGTGGACTACGGGGATGTCGATTACCGCTACGATCTGGAAGGGGATTCCAAAGGCTACAACTATAACGACGAAGAGAATCTGGGCCGGATGGGCTATCAGAAGCAGGAGTTCGACGCGGACAGCGAGGAGCTGGTATCCGCGGAGGACGAAGAGGAAGAGCCTGATTTTGACGAGTCCGATCTGGAGTTCGAGAGTTCTTTTGACGATATGTGAGCCATCAACGGCCGGGACGGCGCTGCTGCGCTGCCGGCCGATCAATGAAAAGGAGTGCCAAAATGCCTGACAAGAATGAAGTTTATCAGCCCATGACCTTCGACGCCATCAAGATCGGTCTGGCGTCGCCGGATAAGATCCGCGAATGGTCCCGGGGCGAGGTTTTGAAGCCTGAGACGATCAACTACAGGACTTTGAAGCCGGAGCGCGACGGACTGTTCTGCGAGCGTATCTTCGGCCCCAGCAAGGACTGGGAGTGTCATTGCGGCAAGTATAAAAAGATCAGATATAAGGGCGTCGTCTGCGACCGCTGCGGCGTGGAGGTCACCAAGGCCACCGTCCGCCGGGAGCGCATGGGGCATATCGAGCTGGCCGCGCCGGTTTCCCATATCTGGTATTTCAAAGGAATTCCCAGCCGGATGGGGCTGATCCTGGATCTGTCCCCGAGAGTGCTGGAAAAGGTGCTTTATTTCGCCTCCTATATCGTACTGGATCAGGGGAAGACCGATCTGGAATACAAACAGGTGCTTTCCGAGAAGGAATATCAGGACGCCAGGGAAACCTGGGGGAATCAGTTCCGCGTCGGCATGGGCGCCGAAGCGATCAAGGAGCTGCTGCAGGCCATCGACCTGGAGAAGGATTCTCAGGAGCTGAAGGAGGAGCTGGCGGACGCCAACGGCCAGAAGCGAGCGCGCATCATCAAGCGCCTGGAGGTGGTGGAGGCGTTCCGCGAGTCCGGCAACCGTCCGGAGTGGATGGTGATGGACGCCATCCCGGTCATCCCGCCCGACCTGCGCCCGATGGTCCAGCTGGACGGCGGCAGGTTCGCGACCTCCGATCTGAACGATCTGTACAGAAGGATCATCAACCGCAACAACCGTCTGAAGAGACTGCTGGAGCTGGGCGCGCCGGACATCATCGTCCGCAACGAAAAGCGCATGCTCCAGGAGGCCGTTGACGCGCTGATCGACAACGGCAGGAGAGGACGCCCGGTGACCGGCCCCGGCAACCGCGCCCTCAAATCTCTTTCCGATATGCTGAAAGGAAAATCCGGCCGTTTCCGCCAGAATCTGCTGGGGAAGCGCGTTGACTACTCCGGTCGATCCGTTATCGTGGTCGGTCCGGAGCTGAAGATCTACCAGTGCGGCCTGCCCAAGGAAATGGCGATCGAGCTGTTCAAGCCCTTCGTGATGAAGGAGCTGGTGAGCCGGAACATTTCCCAGAACATCAAGAACGCGAAGAAGCTGGTGGAGCGTCTGGACACGCAGGTATGGGATGTGCTGGAGGACGTGATCAAAGAACACCCCGTCATGCTCAACCGCGCCCCTACGCTGCACAGGCTGGGCATCCAGGCGTTTGAGCCGATCCTGGTGGAGGGCAAGGCGATCAAGCTGCATCCGCTGGTGTGTACGGCGTTCAACGCGGACTTTGACGGCGACCAGATGGCCGTGCACCTTCCGCTTTCCCAGGAAGCGCAGGCGGAGTGCCGCTTCATGCTGCTCTCCCCCAACAATCTCCTGAAGCCTTCCGACGGCGGCCCCGTGGCCGTGCCGTCCCAGGACATGGTGCTGGGCATCTACTACCTGACCCAGGAGCGCCCCGGCGCGCTGGGAGAGGGCAACGCCTACAAGAGCGTCAACGAGGCGATCCTCGCTTATGAAAATAAAGCATGTACGCTGCATTCCCGCATCAAGGTGCGGATGTCGAAGGTCAATGCGGAGGGAGAGACGGTGACCGGCATCGTGGAGACCACTCTGGGCCGCCTGATCTTCAACGAAATCCTCCCGCAGGATCTGGGCTATGTGGACAGGAGCAAGCCCGAGAATTTCCTCCTGCCCGAGATCGATTTCCACGTGGGCAAAAAACAGCTCAAGCCCATCCTGGAGCGCGTCATCAACATCCACGGCGCATCCCGGACGGCGGAGGTGCTGGACGACGTGAAGGCCATCGGCTACAAGTACTCCACGCAGGCGGCCATGACGGTTTCCATTTCCGATATGACGGTCCCGGCGCAGAAGGCAGAGATGCTGGCACAGGCGCAGGCCACCGTGGATAAGATCGGCAGGAACTTCCGCCGCGGCCTGATCACGGAGGAGGAGCGCTACCGCGCCGTGGTGGAGACCTGGCAGGAGACGGACCGCGAGCTGACGGACGTGCTGATCAACGGCCTGGATATCTACAACAACATCTTCATGATGGCCGACTCCGGCGCGCGCGGTTCCAACCAGCAGATCAAGCAGCTGGCCGGTATGCGCGGCCTGATGGCGGACACCACGGGCCGGACCATCGAGCTGCCGATCAAGTCCAATTTCCGTGAGGGTCTGGACGTTCTGGAATACTTCATGTCCGCGCACGGCGCCAGAAAGGGCATGTCCGACACCGCGCTGCGCACGGCGGACTCCGGTTATCTGACCCGCCGTATGGTGGACGTTTCCCAGGAGCTGATCATCCGCGAGGTGGACTGCTCGGAGGGAAGAGACAAGATCCCCGGCATGACCGTGAAAGCGTTCATGGACGGGAAAGAAACGATAGAGAGCCTGAAGGATCGGATCCTGGGCAGATATTCCTGCGAGGATATCTACGATAAGGACGGACAGCTGATCGTCAAGGCCAACCACATGATCAATCCCACCCGCGCGAAGCGCATTCTGGAGACGGGTGTGAACGAAAAGGGCGAGCCCATCGAAGAGGTGAAGATCCGCACGATCCTGACCTGCCGCTCCAAGAACGGGATCTGCGCCAGATGCTACGGTGCGAACATGGCCACCGGCGAGGCGGTGCAGGTCGGCGAGGCGGTCGGCATCATCGCGGCTCAGTCCATCGGTGAGCCCGGCACGCAGCTGACGATGCGTACCTTCCACTCCGGCGGCGTGGCAGGCGACGACATCACACAGGGTCTTCCCCGTGTCGAGGAGCTGTTCGAGGCCAGGAAGCCCAAGGGTCTCGCGATCATCGCCGAGTTCGGCGGCGTCGCGACGATCAAGGATACCAAGAAAAAGAGAGAGATCATCGTTTCTAATGAGGAAACGGGCGAACTCAAGAGCTATCTGATCCCCTACGGCTCCAGGATCAAGGTGATGGACGGCCAGACGCTGGAGGCGGGCGACGAGCTGACGGAAGGCTCTGTCAACCCTCACGACCTGCTCAAGATCCGCGGGATCCGCGCTGTTCAGGACTATATGCTGCGCGAGGTACAGCGCGTGTACCGTCTGCAGGGCGTGGATATCGCCGACAAGCACATCGAGGTGATCGTGCGCCAGATGCTCAAAAAGGTCCGCATCGAGAACAGCGGCGATACGGAATACCTGCCGGGCGTCATGGTGGATGTCCTGGATTTCGAGGACATGAACGAGGAGCTCATCGCGGCGGGCAAGAAGCCCGCGGAAGGCCGTCAGGTGATGCTGGGCATCACGAAGGCCGCGCTGGCCACCAATTCCTTCCTGTCCGCGGCGTCCTTCCAGGAGACCACCAAGGTGCTGACGGAGGCCGCGATCAAGGGCAAGATCGATCCGTTGATCGGCCTGAAGGAAAATGTCATCATCGGCAAGCTGATCCCCGCCGGTACGGGCATGAAGCGCTACCGCGACGTGCGCCTCAATACCGACGCCATGATCGCGGCGGAAGAGGCGGAACGCGCGGCCAGAGCGGCGGAAGAAGCGAGGCTCGCGCAGGAGGCCGACCGCTCCGGCAGGAAAGAACGGGAGCTTTCGGAGGACGAGGAATATCTGGAGGACGATGTCACGGACGCGGAGGAAGCTCTGACGGACGAAGCGATCGACGAGGCGCTGGACAACGCGGCGAAGGCCTACGGGGAAGACGGCGAATACGCGGACGACGGCGAGTACGCGGAGAACGGCGAGTACACGGACGACGGCGAGTATGCGGACGACGGCGAATACGCAGACGACGGCGAGTATGCGGACGACGGGGAATACCCGGAGGACGGCGGCCCGGACGACGGCGAGTGAGCCGGACGGAGAGCCCGCACACGGCGGCGGATGGACCCGCCGGGTGAGCGCCCCGGCCCGCGCTGCGCTACACCGCATCCGATAAAAAACTGAAAAAAGGCTTGACAAGGCACCCGGTTGCACGTATACTGGTATAGCATGCATCCGGATGCCTTTCTTTTGTGCGTGCTTGCCGCGGCAAGGCGGCGCGTACCGCACAGATTCGAAGGAGTCCGCCGGATGCGGCCGAAGCCGTATTTGCGCCGCGGCGTCGGCCGTCCGTGACGGGATCCGGGGAAGCCGGATGCATAAGCGGGACGTTTCCGTCCACACTAAAATAAGGAAAAAACGCAGGAGGTGAAACAGAATGCCAACATTTAACCAGTTAGTCAGAAAAGGACGTCAGACCTCTGAGAAGAAGTCCACGGCGCCCGCTCTTCAGAGAGGCTACAACTCCCTTCACAAGAAGGCGACGGATGCTTCCTCTCCGCAGAAGAGAGGCGTGTGCACGGCTGTGAAGACGACGACTCCCAAGAAGCCTAACTCCGCCCTCAGAAAGATCGCCAGAGTACGCCTTTCCAACGGGATCGAAGTGACGAGCTACATTCCCGGCGAAGGCCACAATCTGCAGGAGCACTCCGTAGTGCTGATCAGAGGCGGCCGTGTTAAGGATCTCCCCGGTACGAGATACCACATCATCAGAGGCACACTCGATACCGCGGGCGTGGCGAACAGACGCCAGGCCAGATCCAAGTACGGCGCCAAGAGGCCGAAGGCCGGCAAGAAATGACCGGCTGATACCGCAAGCAGTACCACAAACGTAAACTAATTTCAGTGTTGGGATTCTGTGGCGGGCGAAGGCCCGCAGTTCGCCGCAGGCGGACAGATAGACCGCACGAACACATTAGCTGCACATGTGAGTACCTTTGAATTAATTGTGGATGATTAAGGAGGGAAGAACCGTGCCACGTAGAGGACATATTCAGAAAAGAGAGATATTGGCGGATCCTTTGTACAACGACAAGGTGGTGACGAAGCTCATCAACACCATCATGCTGGACGGCAAGAAGAGCGTCGCGCAGAA
The DNA here is from genome assembly GCA_947631815.1 of uncultured Eisenbergiella sp. Classification (GTDB taxonomy): domain Bacteria; phylum Bacillota; class Clostridia; order Lachnospirales; family Lachnospiraceae; genus Gallintestinimicrobium. Next base: position 5,677 of record CANRMT010000003.1, on the reverse strand, counting down.
GATCGTGTACGGGGCGTTCGCCAGAGTGGAAGCGAAGGCCGGCAAGCCTGCGCTGGAAGTATTCGAAGAAGCGATGAACAACATCATGCCTGTTCTGGAGGTCAAGGCGAGAAGGATCGGCGGCGCAACCTATCAGGTGCCGATCGAAGTCAGGGCCGACAGACGCCAGGCGCTGGGCCTGCGCTGGCTGACCATGTTTTCCCGCAAGAGAGGCGAGAAGACCATGGAAGAGCGGCTGGCGAATGAGATCCTGGATGCCGCCAACAACACGGGCGCGTCCGTGAAGAGAAAAGAAGACGTTCATAAGATGGCTGAGGCGAACAAGGCGTTCTCGCATTACAGATTTTAAGGTTCGGCAGGCCAGCCGGACATGACGGGGCCCGGTCCGTCCGGGACCCCGATTTGAGGAGGAAATACTTTGGCTGGAAGAGATTATCCGTTGGAGAGGACCAGGAACATTGGCATCATGGCGCACATCGACGCAGGCAAGACCACTCTGACAGAGCGTATTCTTTACTACACCGGCGTGAACTACAAGATCGGCGACACCCATGAGGGTACCGCGACAATGGACTGGATGGAGCAGGAGCAGGAGAGAGGCATCACCATCACCTCCGCCGCTACCACCTGTCACTGGACTCACGAAGAATTTACCAAAAAACAGCCAGGCGCACTGGAACACCGTATCAACATCATCGATACGCCCGGACACGTTGATTTCACCGTAGAGGTGGAGCGCTCTCTGCGCGTACTGGACGGTGCGGTGGGCGTTTTCTGCGCGAAGGGCGGCGTTGAACCTCAGTCTGAGAACGTATGGCGTCAGGCTGACACCTATAACGTTCCCCGTATGGCATTTATCAACAAGATGGACATCATGGGCGCCAATTTCTTCGGCGCCGTGGATCAGATCCGGACGAGGCTGGGAAAGAATGCGATCATCCTGCAGCTTCCCATCGGCAAGGAAGAGACCTTCAAAGGGATCGTGGACCTGTTCGAGATGAAGGCCTACATTTACAACGATGAAAAGGGCGAAGACATCTCCGTAACAGACGTGCCGGAGGATATGCAGGACGACGCGGAGCTGTACCGCACCGAGCTGATCGAGAAGATCTGCGAGCTGGATGACGACCTGATGATGCGCTATCTGGAAGGGGAAGAGCCTTCCGTGGAGGAGATGAAAGCGATCCTTCGGAAAGCGACCTGCGAATGTGCGGCGATCCCGGTATGCTGCGGCTCCGCCTACAGGAACAAGGGCGTACAGAAGCTGCTGGACGCGATCCTCGACTATATGCCGGCGCCTACCGACATCCCTTCGATCAAGGGCGTCGATCTGGACGGCAACGAGGTGGAGAGGCATTCTTCCGATGAGGAGCCTTTTTCCGCGCTGGCCTTCAAGATCATGGCGGATCCCTTCGTCGGCAAGCTGGCGTATTTCCGCGTGTATTCCGGCACGCTGAACTCCGGTTCCTACGTGCTGAACGCGACGAAGGACAAGAAAGAGCGCGTGGGGCGCATCCTGCAGATGCACGCCAACAAGCGGATGGAGCTGGAAAAGGTCTACTCCGGCGACATCGCGGCCGCGGTCGGCTTCAAGTTCACCACCACGGGCGACACGATCTGCGACGAGCAGCATCCGGTGATCCTGGAATCCATGGAGTTCCCGGAGCCTGTCATCGAGCTGGCGATCGAGCCCAAGACCAAGGCCGGTCAGGATAAGATGGGCATCGCGCTTGCGAAGCTGGCGGAGGAGGATCCCACCTTCAGGGCCCATACGGATCAGGAGACCGGACAGACCATCATCGCGGGCATGGGCGAGCTGCACCTGGAGATCATCGTGGACCGCCTGCTGCGCGAGTTCAAAGTAGAAGCCAATGTGGGCGCCCCTCAGGTGGCCTACAAGGAGACCTTCACCAAGGCCGTGGATGTGGACAGCAAGTATGCGAGACAGTCCGGCGGCCGCGGCCAGTACGGGCACTGCAAGGTGAAGTTCGAGCCCATGGATCCCAACGGTGAGGAGACCTTCAAGTTCGAATCCACCGTTGTCGGCGGTGCGATCCCGAAGGAATACATCCCCGCGGTCGGGGAAGGTATCGAAGAGGCGACCAAGGCCGGTATCTTGGGCGGGTTCCCGGTGCTGGGCGTGCACGCCAACGTGTACGATGGCTCCTATCACGAAGTGGACTCTTCCGAAATGGCGTTCCATATCGCCGGTTCCATGGCGTTCAAGGATGCGATGAAGAAGGCCGATCCCGTGCTGCTGGAGCCCATCATGAAGGTGGAGGTGACGATGCCCGAGGAATACATGGGCGACGTCATCGGCGACATCAATTCCCGCCGCGGACGGATCGAGGGCATGGAAGATATCGGCGGAGGCAAGATGGTCAAGGCCTATGTGCCGCTGGCTGAGATGTTCGGCTATTCCACCGACCTGCGCTCCAAGACGCAGGGCCGCGGCAACTACTCCATGTTCTTCGAGCGCTACGAACAGGTGCCGAAGAGCGTACAGGAGAAGGTGCTCGACACCAAGAGCAAGTGATATCGGCGCACGCGCATCCCTCCGCACCGGCGGAGCGGACCGCGGGAAGACGGCCCCAGGGCCGAACGGCCGTGATTTATCCGATTTTTGCCGGGAAATGCATATTCCCGGCAAAATAGGACTTGAAAATACAGCTGTTATCGAATATAATCATAAATAGCTGATTTAAAAAACAATTTTTCTTGTTTAAGGAGGATTACCAACAATGGGCAAAGCTAAATTCGAAAGAACAAAGCCGCACTGCAACATCGGCACCATCGGTCACGTTGACCATGGCAAAACCACTCTGACGGCTGCGATCACCAAGACGCTGAACATGAGACTGGGCACCGGCCAGATCGTCGCATTCGACCAGATCGACAAGGCCCCCGAAGAGAAGGCCCGCGGCATAACCATTTCCACCGCGCATGTCGAGTATGAGACGCTGAAGAGGCACTACGCGCACGTTGACTGCCCCGGTCACGCCGACTACGTGAAGAACATGATCACCGGCGCGGCGCAGATGGACGGCGCGATCCTGGTCGTGGCCGCTACCGACGGCGTGATGGCGCAGACCAAGGAGCACATCCTGCTGTCCCGTCAGGTGGGCGTTCCCTATATCGTCGTATTCCTGAACAAGTGCGACGCTGTAGACGACGAGGAGCTGCTGGAGCTGGTTGAGATGGAAGTCACCGAACAGCTCGAAGAGTACGGCTTCAACGACTGCCCGATCATCAGAGGTTCCGCTCTGAAGGCCCTGGAAGATCCCAGCGGCGAGTGGGGTGACAAGATCCTGGAGCTGATGGACACCGTGGACGAGTATATCCCGGATCCTCAGCGCGATACCGACAAGCCTTTCCTTATGCCTGTTGAGGACGTGTTCACGATCACCGGCCGCGGCACCGTTGCCACCGGCAGAGTTGAGAGAGGCACCCTGCATCTGAATGAGGAAGTCGAGATCGTCGGCATCAAGGAAGAGACCAGGAAGACCGTCGTGACCGGCATCGAGATGTTCCGCAAGATGCTGGACGAGGCGCAGGCCGGCGACAACATCGGCGCTCTGCTGCGCGGCGTACAGAGGACCGAGATCGAAAGAGGACAGGTCCTTGCGAAGCCCGGCAGCGTTACCTGCCATCACAAGTTCACCGCTCAGGTGTACGTGCTGACCAAGGATGAGGGCGGCCGCCATACTCCTTTCTTCAACAACTACAGACCTCAGTTCTACTTCCGCACCACGGACGTTACCGGCGTCTGCAATCTGCCTGCCGGTACCGAGATGTGTATGCCCGGTGACAACGTAGAGATGACCATCGAGCTGATCCATCCCGTAGCCATGGAGCAGGGCCTTACCTTCGCTATCCGTGAAGGCGGCCGTACAGTAGGCTCCGGCCGTGTGGCGTCCATCATCGAATAATAGCAGACCGTTCCAGAACGCATGGGGCTTCCCGGGAGACCGGGGAGCCCTTTTTTCGTGCGGCCCGTTCCGGCTCCGTCTCCGGCGGCGGGAGGGGGGAGGGGAGACACTCCCTTTCCGCATTCAGAAACTCATACAAAGTAAACATCAAATCCTACGCTTACCGATATGATAACGCTGCCAGCTTCTTGTCTGGCGGCGTGGTTTTGTGCGCCGCCGGACGCACAAACAGAGGAAGATACCGCGGGACCCGCGATATCCTCCCTTGATAAAAAAGATCTTCTTTTATGAACTGCCCCGAACGGCGCTCACCGCTTGATGTCGTAGTTCATGTTCATCAGGTTGCGGATGGTGGCCGCATCATCGGTGATATTGGCGTCGCCGTGGATGGTGTGTTTGATGACGCTGCTCGCCACGGCAAAGTTGATCATGTCCATCGGGCGGTATTGGTGGATCATCGCGTAGATCAGTCCCGCCGCGAATGCGTCGCCGCCGCCCACGCGGTCCAGAATATTGAAGGTAAAGAGGCGGCTCTCAAAGGTATGACCCTCGAACCACATGAAGGCCTTCAGGCTGTTTTCACTGCCGCTGTGTGCATAGCGGACATGACGGGCGATACATTTGAGATTCGGATAGCGCTCTACAAAGGCGCGGAAGATCTCGTCCTGCTGTTCGTAAGAAGGCTGCAGCGGAACGCCGTCCTTCCAGTCCCCTTTGCTGTGATCGCTTTCATCCTTCCAGAGATGGTAGGGCTCGATGCCCAGAAGCACGTCCACGTAGGGCAGGCAGTGGGTGCAGAAATCCCGGGCCTCTTCCCAGGTCCAGAGAGCGCTGCGGAAGTTGCCGTCGAAGCTCACCGTCAGTCCCAGCTCCTTTGCCGTTTTTAGGCAGTCCAGAATGAACTGGCCGCAGCTCAGGCTGAGGGCGGGCGTGATGCCGCTTAAATGTACCCAGTTGTATTCGGCCAGCAGCGCCTTCAGATCCACCTTGCTGAAATCGTATTCTGTGATGGCGCTGTGTTTGCGGTCATAAATGACTTTGCTGGCGCGGATGCCGTAACCGGTCTCCAGATAATAGGTGCCGAGCCGGTGGGAGGGTGTCTCTTCCGGCGTGCTCAGGATCATGGGCGTGCAGTGCACGTCGTTGCTGCGCAGCATGCGGATCGCGCTTTTACCGATGCTGTTATTGGGCACTACGGAAAAGAAGGTGCTGTCCACGCCCAGGTTGGCGAGCGCCAGCGCGATATTGGCCTCGCTGCCGCCGTAACTGGCTTCGAAGGTGCTAGCCATCCGGAGCTTTTCGTAGTTCGGCGGCGTCAGGCGGAGCATGATCTCTCCGATCGCCAGAAATCTGGCGGAATCGCTGTCGTGTTGGAGCAAAGGATTGCGGTTTTCCATAGTGTGACCCCCTGTCTTTGGTGCAATGCGGATTGAAAAGCGGCAGTTGATAGCTTCGTGTCGGACCGCGGTCTCCTCCCGGACCGCAGTGCGGATCGAAAAGTGCGGCCGACGGCGTTATCATTTCTTTTATTATATCAAAAGAAGGGGTATAACTCAATGATCCGCGGAAAAATCCTCCGGAATCCTGTCAAAAGATTCCTTGTGCTTCCCTTTTCCTTATGATACACTTTGAGTATCTTATACGTACAGGCCGGAGCGCGGCGGAGGATCCCCCGAGTTTGCCACTTGTCAGTTAATCCTAACTAAAATTTTTTCCGTATTTTGCAAGGTTTTACTTGCTTTTTTTAT
>CANRMT010000002.1 GCA_947631815.1 uncultured Eisenbergiella sp. | reverse complement strand
GACGCCCTTCTGTAACAGACGGATCAATATCTTGTATAACGGAAAACAATAAACACAATATATGGATAAACGTGAAAAATGTGTCCGGTTCAGACGAAACCGGGCATATTTTTTTTGCAAAAAAGTCTTGTCAAAGCTGTGTTTTTATACTAAGATGGATATGAAGTGGTACGAAGTGGAGGGAAATGTCATAAAGTGGTTCACCGGAGCCCCATTTTGAGGGGCGTGGGAGGCCGGTGACATATCCCGTACCGCTTCGCAGGACGGCAGGGGCCGGGAGGCTTTCTGCCGCGGAACCGGTCTTTGGGACCGCATCGAACGGCAGGTGGTTGTCATCATGTATATGGGCGAGTACAACCATACACTGGACGCGAAAGGCAGGCTCATCATCCCTTCCAGATTCCGCGAAACGCTCGGGGATAAATTCGTGGTGACGAAGGGAATGGACGGCTGCTTATTTGTGTACGATGATGCGGGCTGGGCCGGCGTGGGCGAGAAGATCCGCGGCCTGTCCCTCAACAAGAGGGACCACCGCGTTTTTGTCCGTCTGTTTCTCGCCAGCGCCACCGAAGTGGAGGTGGACAAGCAGGGCCGCATCCTGATCCCTGCCAAGCTGCGTGAGAAGGCGGGGATCACCCGGGACGTCACGCTGGTGGGGACCGGGAACCACATCGAGATTTGGGACTCTGAACGCTGGGCGCAGGAGGAGGAACAGGAAGGGACCATGGAGGATATCGCGGAAGGGCTGGATATCATGGATTTCGGCTTTTGATTCCGCCAAGGACCGCTGGGAGAAAAGTGCGGGATGGAATTTGCGCATACATCTGTTTTGCTGAATGAGACGATCGAGGGACTTTCCATCCGGCCGGACGGCATCTATGTGGACGGGACGCTGGGAGGAGGCGGACATGCTTCCGCGATCGCCGCACAGCTGACATCCGGGAAGCTCATCGGGATCGACCAGGACGGCGAGGCCATCGAGGCGGCCGGGAGGCGGCTGGCCCCCGCGGCGGACAGGGTCATTCTCGTGCGGGACAATTACTGCAATCTGCCCGCGGTCTTAAGCGGGCTGGGATATACGGGCGCGGACGGGATCCTTTTGGATCTGGGCGTTTCCTCCTGGCAGCTGGACAGCGCGGAACGGGGCTTTTCCTACCGTTTCGACGCACCGCTGGATATGCGGATGGACAGGCGGCAGGCCCTGACGGCGGGGACCATCGTCAACGAATACGATGAAATGGAGATTTACCGTATCCTTCGGGATTACGGCGAAGAGAAATTCGCGAAGAACATCGCGAAGCACATCGCGGCAGAGCGGCAGAAAAAACCGATCGAGACCACAGGGGAGCTGAACGGGATCATCAAAGCGGCCATTCCCGCCAAGATGCGGGAGACGGGAGGGCATCCGTCCAAACGGACCTTTCAGGCGCTGCGGATCGCCTGCAACCGGGAGCTGGAGGTGCTGGAATCCTCCCTGGATGCGTTCATCGATCTGCTGAATCCGGGCGGGAGGCTGTGCATCATCACCTTCCATTCCCTGGAGGACCGCATCGTCAAGAACGCGTTCCGCCGGAATGAAAATCCCTGTATCTGCCCGCCGGAATTCCCGGTGTGCGTCTGCGGGAAGAAGAGCAGGGGACGGGCGGTCACCAGGAAGCCGGTGCTGCCCACAGAGGAAGAAAAAGAACATAATCCTCGCGCCAAGAGCGCGAAGCTTCGGATATTTGAGAAAAACGCCCCGGAAGGGGAGTGAGGGGATCACGGGTATGGCAGCGGCAGGAAGAGGCGGACAGAGAGCCGCCGGAACAGCAAACGGCAGAACGGGAAATGTCAGAGCCGGAAACGCGGGAAGGACATCGGCGCGGGGCGCCTACGTGTACGGCTCCGCGGCGCGGCAGCTGGACATCGAAAGACAGCTGGGCGCGCCCAAAAAGCAGCTTTCCCAGACGGCGCGAAAGAACCGGCAGCGGGCGCATTATATGAATCCCGCGTACCTGCTGTTCTTGAGCCTCGCCATGGCTGTGACGGGCTTTGTGCTGATCGGATATCTTAGGCTGCAGTCCGGCATCACCACCAGCGTGGAGAAGGTCGCCAGGCTGGAGAGCCAGCTGAACAACCTGAAGCAGGAGAACGCGGAGACGCTCAGCCGCATCGACAGCAGCATCGATCTCGAGGAGATCCGCAGGATCGCCATCACGGAGCTGGGCATGGTATATGCCGGAGACGGGCAGATCGTGGAGATCCCCAGCGAGGGCAGCGATTATGTCCGGCAATACGAGCAGATCCACCCGTGAGGGGCGGGTTCTGCCGCCGCCGGAGGGCGGAAATTGACAGATAAAGCAGGGTGTTATCGTGGACAGGAGAAGGATGCCGAACCGGACACCGGCGCGGTCAGGGGCTGCGGCGGGGAATGACGGGAGCAAAAATAAATTCACTGCGAGGATGCAAAAAAAGCTGGTGGTACTGTTTATCATAGTACTGCTGGCTTTTGCCGGGTTAAGCGCCCGTTTGGTCCTGATCAATCGGGACAACGGCGAACAGTATAAGCGCCAGGTGCTTTCCCAGCAGCAGTATTCCAGCAAGACCATTCCGTATAAAAGGGGAGAGATCCTGGACCGGAAAGGGACCAAGCTGGCGGTCAGCGAAAAGGTGTACGATCTGATCCTGGACTGCAAGCTGATGAACGGGGACAAGGGCAAATATGTGGATGCCACCGTGGACGCGCTCTATACCTACTTCGGGATCAACAAATCCCAGGTGCGCACCTATGCCCAGGAGCATCCCAACGTCCAGTATTATGTGCTGAAAAAGCGCATGTCCTATGAGGAGATCGGCCCGTTCCAGGAGATGATGGCGGATGAGGACCAAAAGGATACCAGCGCGCTGATCAAGGGCATCTGGTTCGACGAGAGTTACAAGCGCGTCTATCCGAACAGCACGCTGGCCGCGGATGTGATCGGCTTCGTGCGCAACGACGGCACCGCCTCCTACGGGCTGGAGGAGCAGTACAACGACGTGCTCTGCGGCATCAACGGGCGGCAGTACGGTTATCTGGATACGGATGAGAATCTGCAGCGCACCACCAGGGCGGCGGTGGACGGCTATAATGTGTATTCCACCATTGACGCCACCATTCAGAGCGTGGTGGAAAAAAATCTGCTCAAATACAACGAAGAGAACAAGAACGTGGCCCGGGAAGGAAACGGCGCCTGGGACGTGGGCTGCATCGTGATGGAGGTCAACACCGGCAATGTCCTGGCCATGGCCAGCTATCCCTTCTTCGACCTGAACAACTACCGGGACGCCATGCCGCTGGTGGGCTCCCGGATGTACGATCTGGACGGGAAGATGACGGAGACCGTCATCAACGAGGAAATGGCGCAGGACATGATGAAGGAGGAGAACAACGATCTGCTGGTGCAGAATCTGAACGCCCTCTGGAAAAACTACTGCATCAATTCCACCTACGAGCCGGGATCCGTCATGAAGCCCTTCGTGGCTGCGGCGGGGCTGGAGAGCGGCAAGCTGACGGGAAACGAGTCCTTTGAATGTACCGGCGTCATCCAGGTGTCGGACCGGAACATCCGCTGTCACAACTATCGGAGCGGCGCGGAGGGATGGCTCACCATCGGCGAGGCCATCGAGCGCTCCTGCAACGTGGCGCTGATCCGCATGGCGCAGGTCATCGGCAAAGAGGAACTGCTCCGGTATTTTCAGGAGTACAATTTCGGCCTGAAGACGAACATCGATCTGGCGGGCGAGGCCAGGACGGCGTCCCTGGTATTCAACGATACCACCATGGGCCCCACGGAGCTGGCCACCTCCAGCTTCGGCCAGGGCTTTAACGTGACCATGATCCAGATGATCACCGGCTTCTGCGCGCTGATCAACGGCGGCTATTATTACGAGCCCCACATGGTCAGCAAGATCACGGCTTCCGACGGCTCCGTGGTGGAGAACATCGAGCCCAGACTGCTGAAGCAGGTGATCTCCAGTCAGACCTCCGCCAAGGTGCGGGAATACTGCGAGCAGGTGGTCTACGGCGAGAACGGCACCGGCTGGCGGGCCAGGACGCCCGGCTACCGGATCGGCGGCAAGACGGGCACCGCGGAGACCGTTTCCGCCAACGGCACCCGTCAGAAGGACGAATATGTCTGCTCCTTTATGTGCTATGCGCCTGCGGACGATCCGCAGATCGCCATATATATCGTGCTGAACCGTCCCAATTCCGCGCAGCAGGACAATGAGACGGGCAAAGCGTCCCTGATGGCCAAGAACATTCTCATAGAAGTGCTGCCTTATCTGAACATCTTCATGACGGAGCCTTTGACGGAGGACGAGCAGAAGGAGCTGGAGACCATGCAGGCGGATATCCGTCAGCAGCTCATCGACAGCGCGCCGCAGACCGACCAGGAAGGCGAGGGCGCGGAGGACGGCTCTGAAAACGGCGAGGCCGGTGAGAGCGGAAGCGTCGAAAACGCAGAAGGCGGCGCGTCCGGCACAGAGCAGCCGGAGGGCGGCGCGTCCGGCACAGAGGAACCAGAAGGCGGAACGGGGCAGGACTCCGGCGCCTCCGGAGAAACGGGCGGCGGTGAGAACGGCGGGGAGCAGGAATCCAATCCCTTTGTGAACGAGGCCGGGCAGGTCATCGATCCCTCCACGGGAGAGCCGCTGGACGAGGATGCGGCGGGCTTTGACACGCCGGTGTCCGGCATCCTGGGCGGACAGCCGCCGACGCCGGAGAGCACCGCGGAGGATCAGCCGGGAAACGAATGACCAAAGATGACATACCGCCGGAGAAATGAATATCTCCGGGCGTCATAACCTCACGGAACGGTTAATAGATTATAGGGATGACCGGCCCGTGAGGCTTTTATGGAGAAAAGCAGAACTTATCACAGAAAGAAGATCGTCATCGTCTTTTTCCTCTGTACGGCCCTGTTTCTGGGGCTGGCGGTTCGGACCGGCTGGCTGATGATCTTCTGTTCGGAACACTATTCCGGACTGGCGCAGGATCTGCACCAGAGGGAACGTTCCATCAAGGCGAGGCGGGGACGGATCCTGGATGTCAACGGCGCCGTGCTGGCGGACAATCGGACGGTCTGCACGATCTCCGTCATCCACAGCCAGGTGAAGGATCCGGAAAGGGTGATCGCGGTCCTGCAGGAGGAGCTGGGGCTTTCCGAGGAGACGGTGCGAAAGCGGGTGGAAAAGGTTTCCTCCATCGAGCGGGTGAAGAGCAACGTGCCCAAGGAGACCGGCGATGCCATCCGTGCGTACGGGCTGGACGGCGTCAAGGTGGACGAGGACTACAAACGCTATTATCCGTACGGGAAGCTGGCCTCCAAGGTGCTGGGCTTCACCGGAGCGGACAATCAGGGGATCCTGGCGCTGGAGAGCAGCTATGAGGAATACCTGCAGGGAACGCCGGGGACCATCCTGGAGACCACGGACGCCAGGGGGCTGCAGATCTCCGAGATGGGAGAGGAGCGGATCGAGCCGATCGCGGGGCAGGATCTGGTGATCAGTATGGATGTGAACATCCAGCAGTATGCCGAACAGCTCGCGGAACAGGTGCAGAAGGCCAAGGAGGCCCAGAGCGTTTCCATTCTGGTCATGCGTCCCGGCAACGGAGAGATCCTCGCTATGGTGGATACGCCGGAATACGATCTCAACGATCCCTTCACCCTGCCGGAGGAGGTCCCGGAAAAGGAAAAGCAGGACGCGCTGAACCGCATGTGGCGCAATGCCTGCATCAACGATACCTACGAGCCGGGCTCGGCCTTTAAGATCGTTACCGCCGCCGCGGCGCTGGAGGAGGGCGTGGTGACGGAGGAGGATACCTTCTCCTGCCCGGGGTTCATCATGGTGGACGACCGGCGCATCCGCTGCGCCAAGGTGGGCGGACACGGCACGGAGACCTTTGTGCAGGGCACCATGAATTCCTGCAATCCGGTGTTCATCACCGTGGGTCTCAGGCTGGGCGTGGAAAACTACTATCGGTATTTCGAACAGTTCGGGCTGAAGAAAAAGACGGGCGTGGATCTGCCCGGAGAGGCCGGAACGATCATGCATAAGATGGAGGACATGGGGAACGTGGAGCTGGCCACGGTTTCCTTCGGGCAGTCCTTCCAGATCACGCCGATCCAGCTGGCCGCCACTGCGGCCTCGCTGATCAACGGCGGCATTCGGATCACGCCGCACTTCGGCGTCGGCACGAAGAACGGAGAAGACGGGACGGTCAGCCCCTTTCCGCTGAAGGCGGGGGAGCGGATCCTGTCGGAACGTACCAGCGAACGGCTGCGGGCGATCCTCTTTGAGGTGGTGGAAAACGGCGGCGGAAAAAACGGCAGGGTGGAGGGCTACCGGGTGGGCGGCAAGACGGCCACCAGCGAGACGCTTCCCAGAGGCACGGGAAAATATATCTCCGCGTTCCTGGGATTCGCACCGGCGGAAGACCCGAAGGTGCTGGCGCTCTGTATCATCCGCCATCCCACGGGGGTCTACTACGGCGGACAGATCGCCGCGCCCGTGATCCGACAGCTCTTTGAAAACATTCTCCCCTATCTGGATATCGAGAAGACGGGGACGGCAGATCAGCCTGAAAACGGGGCAGAAAGGGAATGAGCGAGATGATGGATACCGTCGTGCTGCCGGTTCTCATTTCCTTCGGCGTGAGCGCCGTGCTGGGACCGGTTGTGATTCCTTACTTAAGAAGGCTGAAGATCGGACAGACGGTCCGGGAGGAGGGGCCGGGAAGCCATCTGAAAAAGAACGGGACGCCCACCATGGGCGGCATCCTGTTCCTGGCGGGTGTGGCCGCGGTCTGCCTCGTGTTCGGAAAGGACAGCCCGGATATCGTCCCGGTGCTGTTTCTGATGCTGGGGTTCGGACTCGTGGGATTTCTGGACGATTATCTGAAGGTGGTCCTGCGGCGCTCCATGGGGCTTCGCCCCTGGCAGAAATTCCTGGGACAGGCGGCGGTGACCGGCGTGTTCGTCCTTTATCTGATGGAAAGCGGACATACGGATCTGACCATGCGGATCCCGTTCCTGCCCACGATGCGCCTGGAGCTGGGCGCCCTTTCCGTGCCGTTTCTGTTCCTGGTGGTGATCGGGACGGCCAACGGCACCAACTTCACCGACGGCCTGGACGGCCTGGCGGGCAGCGTGACCGTGCTGGTGGCGGTGTTTTTTTCAGCGATAGCCATCGGAACGGGAAGCTCCCTCACCCCGCTCCCCTGCGCGGTGGCGGGCGGTCTGCTGGGGTTCCTTCTGTTTAATGTCTATCCCGCCAGCGTGTTCATGGGCGATACCGGATCTCTGGCGCTGGGCGGTTTTGTGGCGGGCTGTGCCTATATGCTCCATCTGCCGCTGTTTCTGCCCATCGTGGGCTTCGTCTATCTGGCGGAGGTGCTTTCGGTGATCCTCCAGGTGGGGTATTACAGGCTGAGCGGCGGCAGACGCATTTTCAGGATGGCGCCGCTGCATCATCATTTTGAGCTTTGCGGCTGGTCGGAGACCAGGGTCGTCGCGGTGTTCTCCATACTCACCGCGCTGCTGTGCCTGATCGCTCTGGCGGCCTATTAGAAAAACCGGGAGAGGGACTGAAGGGTCCGCTGTCCGGAAAGGAAAGGAAAAAGAAGATGGATCTGACAGGGAAAAAAGTACTGATCGTGGGATGCGGAAAGAGCGGCATCGGTTCCGCCGGTCTGCTGGAACGGTTCGGCGCCGTACCGGTTCTGTATGACGCCAACGAAAGCCTGGATGCGGAGAAGCTGCGGCGGGACAACGGGCTGGCGGAGGATGTGCGCGTGATCACCGGCGCTGTTCCGGATCCCCTTTGGAGCGAGCTTTCCCTGGCGGTCGTCAGCCCGGGCGTGCCGGTGGACAGCCCGCTGGTGTCCGAGCTGCGCGGGAAGGGGATCCCCGTCTGGGGCGAGGTGGAGCTGGCCTGGCACTACGGTAAGGGCCGTCTGATCGCCATCACCGGCACCAACGGCAAGACCACCACCACGGCGCTGGTGGGGGAGATCCTGAAACGGTACAGCGATTCCGCTTTCGTGGTGGGCAATATCGGCATCCCCTATACGAAAGAGGTCCCCAACATGACCGAGGACAGCGTGACGGCGGCGGAGATCAGCAGCTTCCAGCTGGAAACGATAGTGGATTTCCACCCCGCGGTATCCGCCATCCTGAACATCACGCCGGATCATCTGAACCGCCATCACACGATGGAAAACTACGCGGCGGTCAAGGAATCCATCACGAAGAATCAGGACCGCTCCGACTTCTGCGTCCTGAACTATGAGGACCCGTATCTCTCCGCCTTCGGGGAGGTCTGTCCCGCGCAGGTGATCTGGTTTTCTTCCAAAAGGAAGCTGAAAAACGGCTATTATCTGGACGGAGAGACGATCTGCCGCGACCTGGGAGAGGGGCCGGAGGCGCTGATGAACGTGAACGATATGAACCTGATCGGCGTCCACAATTACGAGAACGTGATGGCGGCCATCGCCGTATCCGCGGCCTTCGGCGTCCCCATGGACATTATCCTCTCCACGGTAAAGACGTTCCGGGCGGTGGAGCATCGGATCGAATATGTGGCCACCAAAAAGGGCGTGGTCTATTACAACGATTCCAAGGGCACCAATCCCGACGCGGCCATTCAGGCCATCCGGGCCATGCGCTGGCCCACCCTTCTCATCGGCGGCGGCTATGACAAGAAGAGCCGCTATGACGAATGGATCGAGGCGTTTGACGGAAAGGTGAAGCTCCTGGTGCTCATCGGGCAGACGAAGAACAAGATCGCCGCCTGCGCGAAGGTGCACGGGATGTATAACGTGGTGACGGCCGACAGCTTTCAGGAGGCGCTGGAGATCTGCGAGCAGAACGCCGCGCCCGGGGACGCGGTGCTGCTTTCTCCCGCCTGCGCCAGCTGGGGCATGTTCGAGAATTACGAGGAGCGCGGACGGAAGTTCAAGGAGTTTGTCAGACAGATAGAGGAGTGAGCGTATGGCCGGCGTCCGGAATCGGTTTCGAAAAAAAGAAGAGCATTATTTTGATTACAGTCTGCTGTTCATCATCCTTTTTCTGGTGGTGTTCGGCCTGATCATGATCTATTCCGCCAGCGCCTACGACGCGGCGGACCAGATGGACAATGAGGCGTATTACCTGATCCACCAGGGCGGCGCGGCCGCCATCGGCATCGTGGCCATGATCGTGGTATCCTGGATCCCCTACCATTTCTGGGAGAAGTTCGCGACACTGGCCTATCTGGTGTCCATCGTGCTGATCCTGCTGGTGCTCACGCCCCTGGGATACGAGGCCAACGGCGCCAGGCGGTGGCTGAAGATCGGCATTTCCGTACAGCCTGCGGAGATCGCGAAGCTGGGCATGATCCTGTTCCTGGCGGCGCTGATCTGCAAGATCGGCCGGGGGATCAAAACGGCGAAGGCCTTTTTCCTGATCATGGGCTCGGCGGGCGTGGTCTGCCTGCTGGTCTGGCAGGTGACGGATAACCTGAGCTCCGCCATCATCATCGGCGGCATCGCGTTTTTGATGCTGTTCGTGGCCAGCCCGGATTATAAGAAGTTCGTGCTGATCGTGGGCGCGGGCCTGGCGGCGGCGGCGGGCGTGGTCTATCTCATTTCCCAATCGTCCATGACGGAGGACACCGACTTCCGGAGCGCCCGCATCATGGCCTGGCTGGACCCGGAGGCGTACGCGTCCGGGAAGGGCTTTCAGGTCCTGCAGGGGCTCTATGCCATCGGTTCCGGCGGCCTGTTCGGCAAGGGGCTGGGGAACAGCATGCAGAAGCTGGGATTCCTGCCGGAGCAGCAGAACGATATGATCTTTTCCATCATCTGCGAGGAGCTGGGCCTGTTCGGCGCCATCGCGGTGATCATGATCTTTATTCTGCTGATCTGGCGGTTCATGGTGATCGCCAACAACGCGCCCGATCTGTTCGGTGCGCTCATCGTGGTGGGCGTCATGGGACATATCGCGATCCAGGTGATCTTAAATATCGCGGTGGTGACGAATACGATCCCGAATACGGGGATCTCCCTTCCCTTCATCAGCTACGGCGGCACCTCGGTGCTGTTCCTGCTCATCGAGATGGGGCTGGTGATGAGCGTCGCCAGGGGCATCCGGCTGAAGGACGCCTGAGACGGAGCAGGGGAGCGCGCAGACGGCCGGGGGCTGAGAAGGCCGGTGTCCAGCTGCGGGGCATCTGCCTGTCCCGGGCGCCTGCGGCAGTGTCGGAAACTGTCTGTTTTTCGGGTGGACAGGCAACGGATCCGCTTTTCTACATAAAATACAATAAGTCTTGCTTTTTTGTGTGGATGGTGGATAATTGAGATATATTCAGATCAAAGGCGGCACCTCTCTGCACGGGGAGGTTGCCATTCAGGGTTCCAAAAACGCGGCGCTGCCCATCATGGCGGCGTGTCTGCTGGTGCGGGGCGTCACGGTGCTGAAAAACTGCCCCGCGATCTCCGATGTGTTCTGTATGTGCAGCCTCCTGCAGAGTGTGGGCGCAAAGACCGAGTGGGACAGGGATGCGCTGCGCATCGACGCTTCCCATATCACGTCCTGCCGTCTGCCGGAGGAGTTCGTGACGAAGATGCGTTCCTCGGTGATCCTGGCCGGGGCCATGCTGGGAAGATGCGGGGAGGTCTGTCTGCACACGCCGGGAGGCTGTGTGATCGGGGACCGGCCCATTGACTGGCATGTCCGCGCCCTCGAGCAGATGGGCGCTGTATTTGAAGAAGAGGGACGGCTGATGACCGCGCGGGCGCAGGGACTGCGCGGCGGGCGGATCGTCCTGCCGTTTCCCAGCGTGGGCGCGACGGAAAACGTGATCCTGGCCGCGGCGCTGGCGAAGGGCCGCACGGACATCTGCGGCTGTGCGATGGAACCGGAGATCCTGGCGCTCTGTGCATTTCTGAACGGAGCGGGCGCACGGATCGTCCTGCCGGAAAGGGGACATATCCGCGTGTCCGGCGTGAACGCCCTGCGGGAGAGCGAATACCGCGTGGAGCCGGACCGCATTGTGGCGGGGACCTGTCTGATCGGCGTGCTGGCGGCGGGAGGCCGTGCTTTTCTGCGGAACGCCCCTGCCGGACAGCTGGAGAGCGTGACGGCGCTGGCCGGGAAGATGGGCGCAAGGCTCGTGAAGACCGGGGAAGGGCTTTATGTGGAGCGCACGGGAAGGCTGTGCGCGCCGGGCTTCGTGGAAACCGGCGTCTATCCCGCTTTTCCCACGGATCTGCAGTCTCCCCTGCTGGCGGCGCTGTGTCAGGCGCAGGGGCAGAGCTGTGTGGCCGAACGGATCTTCAACGGACGGTTTGCGGTGGCATCGGAGCTGAACCGCATGGGCGCGTCCATCGCGGTGGACGGCTGCTGTGCCCGCATGGAGGGCGGATGCAGACTGCTCGGGCAGGACGTGACGGCCCGGGAGCTGAGGGGCGGAGCGGCCCTGGTCCTGGCGGGCATTTGCGCGGAGGGGACCACGCGCGTGTACGGACGGCAGTATATCGACCGCGGATATGAGGATATCGTGCGGGATTTCAGGTGCTTAGGAGCGGACATTGACGACAAAACGGAACTTTAAACTGATGCCCGGCGGGAAAGGCAAAAAGACGGGCGGCCGAAAAGGGAACGGAGGACGGCGGGCGTCCGGCAGGGAGGGAGAGCTCCCGGCTGGGGGCCCGCGCATTTCCAGGTCAGGAAGGACAGCCCTGGCCGTCCTGGCGGCGTTTCTCTGTCTGGCGGCGGGCGGTCTGCTTTTCGCGGCAAACCGTTTTCAGGTGAAAAACATTTCGGTGGAGGGCAATCTGCATTATACCAGGGAAGAGATCATCGATATGGTGCTGACGGACAGGCTGTCCTACAATTCCCTCTACCTCACGCTGAAATACAGGAACCGAAGGATCGAGGACATTCCGTTCATCCAGACCATGAGCGTCAATGTGGTCTCCCCGGATTCCATCCGGATCATCGTCTATGAAAAAACGGTGGCCGGGTATGTGGAGTACATGGGCAGGTTCATGTATTTTGACCGGGACGGCGTGGTGGTGGAATCCTCGGAGACGAGGACCATGGGGATCCCCCAGGTGACGGGCGTGAAATTCGACCATGTGGTGCTCTATGAGCCGCTGCCGGTGGAGGATGCGTCCATTTTCCAGCAGATCCTGTCCATTACGCAGATGCTGTCCAAATACGAGATCACGGCGGACAAGATCTATTTCAACGAGGACGATTCCGTCACGCTGTATTTCGGAGATGTCCGCGTGCGCCTGGGCAGCAGCGATTATGAGGAGAAGGTCATGCGGCTTCCGTATATCCTGCCCCGCCTGGAGGGCGAGAGCGGCGTGCTGAAGCTGGAGAATTATACGGAGGAGAGCGGAAATATCACGTTCGAACGGGATGAGAAGAACATCCCTGAAACCCCTGAGACGGAGGAGACCGAGCCCACCGGGGAAACGGAGGAAACGCTGGAGGAGGAGGCGGCGGAATGAACGGAAACGCCGCGAAAGAGAGGGAACGCCATGCTGGGCACACTGATCTATCTGATCGTTATATTTTTTGTCGTGAGCAATATCATTTCAAAAAAGAAAAGGGACGGGGCGCATAAGCCCTCCGCATCCCGGCAGGAGACCGGCGGCCGGACGGAGCAGTATGCCGGAGAGGGACGCCGGTCCCATACCGGCGCGGGAGCCGGAACAGGCGGTTCCGGGAACCGGTCATTTTCCGCCGGGAATCGGTCGTACGGTGCGGGCAGGTCGGGCGGCGCCGGAAACCGGACGTCCGCTGCCGCGAAGGGCAGCACGGGGACGGCCCGCAGGTCCGCCGGAGCCGATGCGGACGCCGGGAGCGGGGCGGATATGTCCACCACGGAGTATCTGCGCCAGAAGGCGCTGGAGGACGCGAAGGATCATGCCCGGGAGAATAGTCAGGAGGAGAGACGTCTGCATCAGGAGACCGGAGGCCGGATGACGGGAATGCGCCATCTGGAATGGGAAGAGGTGCCGAAGGGCACCCGCGTGGTCCGCTGCCGATACTGCGCGGCGGAAAACCTGATCTCCGAGTACCGGAAGCCGGAGGACTATACCTGCTATTTCTGCAGAGAGGTGCTGTGAATCGGCGGGATGGAGGATACCGCAGGAAAAGGGGTTCTCAATTCACAGGGTAAAGCAAAGAACCGGCGTTTGCTGGATGGTCGTAAAACAGTAAAATTGCAAAACAAACAGGGGCATGATACGCTGATGGGCGGTCATGTCCCTTCTTATAGCTCTGCAAGCAGGAATCTATCAGTCGCTTTGCTTATCATGTATTTCCTCGGAATGTGCGATTCTATTTATTAAGTTTAGCGATAATGATTCCAGTGCAAGTCACAACGACAACACTAAGATACATGCAAATGCTTATAACATATGCAGTTTCGTAATTCATAATCATATTGAGAATGCTCGCTATAAAATTAGCTACAAACAATCCAACAATAGCCACTACAATACCCAGCAAAAAATACTGCCAAACTTTGTTCATGTCTTACCTCCGCTAAATAACGATTTTTCGCTGAGAACATTTTACTCTTTCCGTCAGAAAAAGTATAGCGGGATAATGTGAATTTTATAATTTCCCCCGCTGCTCCCGAAGGGCGCATTATCCGGGATTTTCAATTATCCGAGGAAATTTTTAAACGCTGTAATCCCTGCCGGTATGACCGGACTGATACGCATATCGGAGGAATGTCCGAATGTGTGAAAGATACCATTTGCTGTTGATTGTCAAGTATGGCATTGGGATGCCCCGGCGGTTTCGCTTTGAAACCCACGGTTGATTTTGTGAAAAAGCGCCTCCGTTGAATCCAACCGACTCTTTTGCTATAATACAACCAGAAAGCGAAAGGACGGTGTTCTGAATGTCGAGTATATTAAGTGAACGCATTGCCGCTCTGCGAAAGGAGAGAGGCCTTACCCAAGAGCAGCTGGGCAGGATGGTAGGCGTATCCTCCCAGGCCGTAGGCAAGTGGGAAAAAGGCGGTGCGCCGGATGTGGAGCTGCTGCCGGTCCTGTCCCGCCAGCTGGGCGTGACCATCGACAATCTTTTTGGTTTGGATGGCGGAGAACAGATCAACGTGGAGGACGCGGTGCGGCGATGGATCGTTACAGTCCCCCAAGGGCAGCGGCTGAACGAATTGTGTCGGCTGGTGTGGTCGGCCATGGGGCCGCTTGTCCTGCCGAAAGGCGGGGACTACAAAACAGCCCCGGAATTTAACCGTGAAAGCCGCTGTGAATGGATCGATGAGGTAGACGGAAAATCATATCCCATCCTGCGGCGGACATCTATTTTCAAGGAGGACGGTTTCGTGTTTGGGGTCAACGCCGATGATATGTCCTTCGTCTCCATCTGGCCGGAGCCGGAGGCTGGCTATGAACCGTTCATGGCGAAAAACAACCTGTGTCGGAAGCTGTTTCAGGTGCTGGCCATGCCCCATTGCCTTGAACTTCTGGAGTATCTGCACAGCAAGCCTGCCCGCGACTGCCGCCACTATACACCCGGGGCGATAGCAAAGGCTCTGGGCATCGAAGTTCAAGAGGCAGAAAACCTGATCGCGGCGCTGACAGACCTTGGTATGCTGAAACCGGCAATGCTGGAGACGGAGGACGGGGTATGTCACTCTTTCCGCATATGGGGGTATGACGCGATCGTACCGCTCCTTTACTTCGCCCGCTGGCTGACCACGGGCGGCGTCCCTCCTATCACTTCGGCCGGACGGACGGCCCCTGTGCTGCGGGGAGAAAAATGGAAGGAAAAAGAGGAAAATTGATATGACATATTATTTGAAAAAATTCTGGAAGCAAAACCTTGTTGTTCTTCTGCTTCAGCTCGTAATGTATGGTCTGATCTCCTGGCAGTCCTTGGTACAGATTCAGCTGTTTCAGGCGATCATTGACTGGGACACGCACCGGTTTCTTCTGATCGTAACCCTTAACACCGGAATATGGCTGACAATCTCTGTGCTGGAAATCTTATGTGAGAAATCTGCATCCCACGCGATCCTGGTCATGAACAACCAGGTCAGGCAGGATATGGCCGCCACGCTGCTGCGCAAAACGCATCAGGACTACCACGCCCAGGAGAGCGGAGAATACCTGTCCTGGCTCACCACCGGGGTAGAGCGCATCGAATCCTCCGCATGGAACTCATTTTTCGGCTTTACTGCCTATGTGACCCGGGTGATTACCAGCTTGGCGGCGCTGGCCGCCCTCCACTGGTCCCTGCTGTTGGCCTCTGTATTGTCGGGATTGATCCTGCTGGCTGTTCCGCAGCTGTTTCAAAAGAGGATGGAGCGTTTGGGGGAGGTCTGTGCCCAGGAGCAGGCTGCGGCCACTGGAAAGCTGAAGGAACTGCTGGGCGGGTTTGATGTACTGTGCTTCTTCGGCAGAAAAGACCGTTTCCTCCGAGGCATTGAGCAGGCCAGCGATCAGATCGAGGAACCAAAGTACCGGCAGGCATATATCCAGCGGGCAGTTTCTGCCGGTGTCATCGGGAATGTCCAGACCCTGCTGAGTATTGGCACCACCATCCTGGTAGCCATGCTGTCTCTCCAGGGGATCATCATCCAGGCCGCGCTCACCGGCACAGGCAATCTTTGCAGTTACGTCAGCAGCGGCATCAAAGAGATCGCGGCGCTGCGTCTGGCGCTGGCATCCTCCAAAGCGTATTTTGACCATATTGCCGTTCATAGCAATGGGAGCGATTACCAGCCCAAGGCGGGCATTGACCCGGTGAAAAGCACCATTACTGTGGAAAATCTTAAGTTTGGGTATGGCGAGAAGCCCGTTCTTCAAGACCTGTCCCTGCAGTTCCAAAGGGGCGGCAAGTACGCCCTCACCGGCCCCTCCGGGTGCGGAAAATCTACGCTTTTGAAGCTCCTGCTGGGCTGGCTGCCGGATTATGCCGGGACTATCCGATTTGACGATAAGAACGCCAGGGACTTCACCCCGGAACAGCTTCAGCAGCAGATGAGCTACATCGAGCAGAACGTGTTCCTGTTCAATTCCACCATCCGGGACAACATCACTTTGGGCGAGACGTTTACCGACGGGCAGATGGAGAAGGCCCTGCGGGACAGCGCCCTCATGGGTGATCTGGCCTCCATGCCGGACGGTTTGGATACCATCGTGGGCGAAGAAGGCGGCAATCTTTCCGGCGGGCAGAAGCAGCGTGTGGCCATTGCCCGCGCGCTGATCCATGACCGCTCTATTCTCCTTGTGGACGAGGGAACCAGCGCATTGGACCAGAAGAACGCGGATATCGTAGAAAAGAGTTTGCTGGCGAATCCCGATCTGACGCTGATTTTGGTCAGCCACCACCTGACCCCCGAACGGAAAGAACAGTTTACCCAGGTGTACAGCTTACAGCCGGTGGCTTCCATCTGAAAACGGCATACATAGAATGGGAGCGGTTCGCCATCTCCTTCACCGGTGACGGTGAACGATTCATTCCCCGTCAGACTATCGAAAAAGCGCATACGCTCAAACAAAAAGCCCGACTCGCTCCGGTTTTTGCTTTATTCTACAGTGACGGATTTGGCCAGGTTGCGGGGCTTATCCACGTCCAGGCCCCGTCCCAGGGAGACGTAGTAGGCGAAAAGCTGCAGCGGGATGATGGAGAGGGAGCCCATGAAGGGGCCTTCCGTTTCCGGTACATACAGCACATAGTCCGCGCATTTCTCCATATCGTTGTGTTTGAAGGTGGTCAGCGCCATGACGAAGGCGCCGCGGGTCTTGACTTCCACGATATTGCTCACGGTCTTGGGGTAGAGCGCGTCCTGGGTAGCCACCGCCACCACCAGCGTGCCGTCTTCCATCAGGGAGATGGTGCCGTGCTTGAGCTCTCCGGCGGCATAGGCCTCGGAGTGGATGTAGGAGATCTCCTTCAGCTTCAGGGAGGCCTCCAGGCAGAGCGCATAGTCGATGCCGCGCCCCATGAAGAAAATATGCTCGGTGGCCAGATAGTGGTTGGCGAAATACTGGATCTTCTCTTTCTGGGCCAGCAGGCTTTCCACCTGTCCGGGCAGGCGGCGCAGGGCGTCCAGCAGCGCCCGGAAGCGTTCCGGGGTCACGGTGTCGCGGATCTGCGCGAATTTCAGGGCCAGCAGATAGAAGACGGCCAGCTGGGCGCTGTAGGCCTTGGTGGTCGCCACGGAGATCTCCGGTCCGGCCCAGGTGTAGAGCACGTTGTCCGCTTCCCGGGCGATGGAGCTGCCTACCACGTTGACGATGGCCAGCACATGGCTGCCGTGCGCTTTGGCGTCCCGCAGCGCGGCCAGGGAATCCGCCGTCTCTCCGGACTGGCTGACGACGACGGTGAGGGAATCCGGTTCATAGATGGGATTGCGGTAGCGGTATTCGCTGGCCAGATCCACCTCCACGGGAATGCGGGCCAGATCCTCCAGCACATATTTCCCGGTGACGCCGGTATGATAGGCGGAGCCGCAGGCGATGACGGATATTTTGCGCAGAGCCCGGATCCTTTCATCGCTCAGTCCGATGTCGCCCAGGTCGATGTCGTTATCCCGGATGCGGGGCGAGACGGTATCCCGGATGGCCTTGGGCTGCTCGTGGATCTCCTTGAGCATGAAGTGCTCATAGCCGTCCTTTTCTGCGGCGTGGATGTCCCAGTCGATGGTGACGGGTTCCTTCTGAATGGATTCGCCGTCCACGTTGAAGAAACGGGTGTGCTCATTGGAGAGACAGACGATCTCTTCGTTTTCCATGTAGTAGACGGTGCGGGTGTAGTGCAGGATCGCGGGTACGTCGGAGGCGATGAATTTGCCGTCCTCCCGTTCTCCCACCACCAGCGGACTGTCCTTTCTGGCGGCGTAGATGTGATGAGGATGGTCCAGGAACATGATGCCCAGCGCGTAAGAGCCCTCCACCCGGTGCATGACCTTCTCGATGGCCTCCACCGGATCGCCGCGGTAATATTCCGTCAGCATATGGGCCAGCACCTCCGTATCCGTTTCGGAGGCGAATTTGTACCCCTTCTGTTCCAGCCTGTTTTTCAGGGCCGCGTAATTCTCGATGATGCCGTTATGGACCACCGCGATGGTGTTTTCCTCGTTCATATGGGGATGGGCGTTGGTGTCCGACGGGCTGCCGTGGGTGGCCCACCGGGTATGGCCGATGCCGCAGAAGCCGGGCAGGGCAGCGCCGTGCCGCGTCATTTCCTCCAGAACCCGCAGACGCCCTCTGGCCTTCTGCATGTGGATCTTTTCTCCGTCGTATACCGCGATACCGGCGGAATCATAGCCTCTGTATTCCAACCGTGAAAGTCCGTCCAGGATGATGGGCGCGGCCTGACTGCGCCCGATATAACCGGCAATTCCGCACATAGCTGTTCCTCCTGATATTCAATAATTCATACCCATGTTTTGTCAAGTCCCTGGCTTCGGGTATGCCGTGGATCGTATCTCTTTGAAAAAATAAATATTTCTTTTCTCTGTAAAGTATACACGTTTGCGTCCCGATGTCAAGAAAATCGCCCATCCGGTCAGGGTCCCGGGGAGATACGGTGTGTGATGTCAGCGCTCTTGAAAAACGCCGGTCCTTGGCGAAGTGAGCCCGTCTGCGGGCGAAACTGAGCCTAGTACCGCTGCGTTTTTCACGAAGCGAGAGCGTGCCTGACATACACACCGTATCTCCCCGGGGCCCTGACCGGATGGGTCACAGGCACCGCCCGCCGGTTTTATTTTCGGCCCAGGCGCCATATCCTGTACAGATGGATCGGATACGGGCGGGAATGCGCATATGGAACAGATCGGCGGCCTGGTGAGAACACTCTGCGATTTTCTCTGGGGCTTTCCCATGCCGGTGCTTTTGCTGGGGACGCATCTCTGCTTCACGGTGAAGCTGGGATTCATTCAGAAGAAAGTCCCGCGGGGGATCCGGATGAGCTTCGCGGGGAGAAAAGAGGAAGGAACGAAGGTATCGGCCTATGAGGCGCTCTCGACGGCGCTGGCGGCCACCATCGGCACCGGCAATATCATCGGGATCTCTGCGGCCATCGCCGTCGGAGGGCCGGGGGCGCTGTTCTGGTGCTGGATCTGCGGGCTTTTGGGCATGGCGACCTGCTATGCGGAGTGCTTTCTGTCCGCGAAATATCGGATCCGAAGGCCGGACGGCAGCGCTTGCGGCGGTCCCATGTACGTGATGGAGCACAGACTGCACAGAAAGGGGATGGCGGCGGTCTTTTCCCTGTTCGCACTCCTGGCCGCGCTCAGCGTGGGCAGCGGCGTGCAGGCCCATGCGCTGACGGCGGCGGTGACCCGGCATATCCCCGTGTCGCCCCACCTGGTGGGGATGACGGCGGCCCTGCTGGCGGGCAGCGTCCTGATCGGCGGCGCGAAAAAGACCGCCCGGGTGTGCACCCGCCTGGTGCCGGTCATGTGCCTGATCTATCTGGGGGGCTGTCTGTATGTGATCCTGAAAAACGCGGCCTTTCTCCCGGCGGCGGTTTCGGCGGTGTTCCGGGGCGCTTTTTCCTCCCGCTCCGTGATCGGCGGCGTGGCGGGATGCGCGGTGACGACGGGCATCCGCGTCGGGATGGCGAAGGGCCTTTTCACCAACGAGGCGGGGATGGGTTCCGCGCCCATGGCCGCTGCCGCCGCGGCGGATACCGCGCCCCGGCAGCAGGCGCTCATTTCCATGACGGGGATCTTCTGGGATACGCTGGTCATGTGTGCCGTCACGGGCCTCGCCGTTCTGAGCGGTATGGTCAGAGATCCGGCTCCCTATCTTGCGGCGGGGGAGGATGCCTACTGTTTCGTGGCCTTCGGCAGTCTGCCCTTCGCGGGGGAGGAACTGCTTTCCCTCTGCCTGGTACTGTTCGCCTTCGCCACCGTCATTGGGTGGAGCTTTTACGGGGAGTGCGCGGCCCGCTATCTGTGGGGAGAGCGGGGCGTGAAGCTGTTTCAGACCGTATATATCGTATTTGTCTATTTGGGGGCGGTCCTTTCTCTGGAGCTGGTCTGGGACCTGTCGGATCTGGCGAACGCCTGTATGGCGCTGCCCAATCTTTTCTGCCTGTGGCTTTTGCGCCGGGAGATCTCGGACGGCGCGTGACGGCGGCATTCCTGTTCCGTATGTTCGCGAAGTGGGCCGACCGGCGCATTGGACGAGGAACGGACTGCGGAGCAGGATACAGAGCCTTTCACGAGGATGAACTTTTAAATATGATGAAATAACCGTGGATTTTATGAAAGAAAACAGGTATACTATAGGCAGCGGCATGCGGGGCGCGTCCGCGCCGACGGCTGCCGTGAAAAAAGAGAACAAAAGGAGGCCGAAGATATGGCAAAAATACTCACATCCGATAATTTCGGAACGGAAGTGCTGGGCGCATCCGGCCCGGTGCTGGTGGATTTCTGGGCTCCGTGGTGCGGCCCCTGCAGGATGCAGGCCCCGGCGGTGGAGAAGCTGGCGGAGGAGGGCTATCAGGCCGGTAAGGTGAACGTGGACGAGCAGCCCGCGCTGGCGGCGGAATATCAGGTCATGAACATCCCGACGCTGATCATCTTCAAGGACGGCAGGGAAGTGGACCGCATGGTCGGCGTTCAGAGCGGGACGGAGCTGGCGCGCAGGCTGGATCTTTACAAATAGAGAGGGCGTGCCGTTATGAAAATCAGCGTGATCTCCTTTACCCGGGCGGGAGCGAAAAAGAATCTGGAGCTGGCCGCCGTTTTGCAGGAGAAGAACCATCAGGCGGCCAGTTACAGCTGGCATGCGTTCACGGGCCGCCGTCTGATCCCGTTCAAATCCTTCCGGCTGCTTTTGGAGGACCTTTGGGATACGCAGGAGGTCTTTCTGTTTCTGGGCGAGCTGGAACAGATCGCGGGCGTATACGTTCCCTTCCTGAAGGAAAAGGGAGAGGGACCGGCCGCCGTGGTGATGGACGAAGAGGGAAAGTTCCTGATCCCCTTCTCGAAAGGGAGGATGCAGGGGCTGAACGGCTGGTGCCGCCAGCTCGCGGGTCTGGTGGGCGCGGCGCCCGTCATCCTGTCCCGGGGCGAAAAGGCGCGCCGGTTTGAGGTGGACGCTTTTGCGCGGAAGAACGGTCTGTACATTCAGGATCTTTTCCGGATCCAGACGGTGGCGGAGGCGCTGGCGGCCGGACACACGGTGGGCGTTTACAGCGATTATCCCGTAGAGGGCGTGATGCCGGAGGGAATGGTCGGCGTCGGCACCGTCATGGCGGATCCCGGGGCGGGAGAGGGCAGGCCGCCGGAATGCGGCATTTCCATCACCGACGACTGGGAAGCGCCGCACTTCGAAAAGGAATGCCGGATGTTCCCGGAAAACGTGGTGCTCGGCATATTCTGCCGGGAGGGCTGCGACGCGCTGGGGCTGCGGCAGCTCGCGGTGAGCACCCTGGCCGGGAACCATATCTCCAAGGAGCGTGTCTGCGCCGTTTATTCCAGCGCGCCGCTGGCGAAGGAACCGGCGGTGGCGCAGCTGGCGGAATGGCTGGACGTTCCGTTCTTTACATATGATCCGGAACAGCTGTCTGTCGGGGACGGCGACGGGGCGAAGATCTGTAGCCGGTGCGCACAGCTGGGCAGCGGAGACGGGATCTGTCTCGTGCCGGGGCAGGGAGACGGCGATATGATGGCTGCCGTCTACGAGAAAAAGACGGAACTGAGCTTTTAGCGGTCGGACGGCGCGGTGCCGTCCGTTTGCGGATTCTTTATGGAGGATATCTATGAAATATGCGGACGCGGGGATGCAGTATCATCTGCAGATCCATGACGGTGAGGTAGGGAAGTACGTGATCCTGCCGGGGGACCCGAAGCGCTGTGAGAAGATCGCGCGGTTTCTGTCCGATCCGGTCCTGGCGGCGGACAGCCGAGAGTTTGTTACATACAACGGGTATCTGGAGGGGACGAAGGTCAGCGTGACCTCCACCGGGATCGGCGGGCCCTCGGCGGCCATCGCCATGGAGGAGCTGGTGAAGGCCGGAGCGCACACCTTTATCCGCGTGGGGACCTGCGGCGGCATGGACCCGGCGGTGAAGAGCGGAGATCTCGTGATCGCCACGGGCGCGGTCCGGGCGGAGGGAACCAGCCGGGAGTATGCGCCGGTGGAGTTTCCCGCGGTGGCCGATCCGGACGTGGTCTGCGCTCTGCGGAAGGCGGCGGCAGCGCTGTCTCTGCCCTGTCATGTGGGGGTCGTGCAGTGCAAGGATTCCTTTTACGGACAGCATGAGCCGGAGCTCATGCCGGTGAGCTGTGAGCTGGAGCAGAAATGGAACGCCTGGCTGCGGCTGGGCTGCAAGGCCTCCGAGATGGAGTCTGCGGCGTTGTTCGTGGTGGCCAGCTATCTGAAGGTGCGCTGTGGTTCCGTTTTCCTGACGGTGGCCAATCAGGAACGGGAAAAAGCGGGGCTCTCCAATCCTGTGGTGCACGACACCCAGAGCGCGATCCGGACGGGCGTGGAGGCGCTGCGGCGCCTGATCCTGGAGGATGCGCGCAGAGGAACGGATCTTGTCTGAGCAAAGGTCTTTATCCTTTTTTCATATTTCATGATGCGATCGCGGCTTGCATTTTGGGGCGAAACGGGTAAAATGAGGGAAAAGACGTTGGGAAGGAGACCGTTTGCGATGAGAGAGAAGTTCATGCGGTTTATGCAGGGGCGTTACGGGGCGGATCATTTCTGCCGCTTTTTGTCCGGCGTCACCATGGTGCTTCTGGTGATCTCCCTGTTTTCCAGACACCGGATCTGGTTTTTGGCGGCGCTGCTGGTGCTGATATACAGCTATTTCCGGATGTTTTCCCGCAATATCCCGAAGCGGTATGCGGAGGAACAGAAATATCTGGCGCTGACGGCGGTGTTTCGGCAGCGGCTGGCCGGAAAGCGGCGGGAACTGGCGCAGAAGAAGACGCATCATATTTATAAGTGCCCGTCCTGCGGCCAGAAGGTCCGTGTGCCCAGGGGGCACGGCAGGATCGAGATCCGCTGTCCCAAATGCAGCGCCACTTTCATAAAAAGGAGCTAAGACCGCTATGTTCGGCTATGTGATCGTCAATAAGCCGGAGCTGAGGTTCCGGGAGTTTGACTGCTATCAGTCCTGGTACTGCGGTCTGTGCCGCGCCCTGAAGGAGCGCTACGGCGTCTCCGGACAGCTGACGCTGAGCTATGACATGACGTTTCTGATCCTGCTGCTGACGGGGCTTTATGAGTCAGAGACGGCGGTCGGGAAGGACCGCTGCATCGCCCATCCTTTTGCGCCGCGCATGAACCGGCGCAGCGCGTTCACGGATTATGCCGCGGACATGAATATCCTGCTGTCCTGGTACAAGCGGGCGGACGACTGGCAGGATGAGCACAGCCCGGCCAGCAGAGTGTCCATGGCTTTCCTTCGCGGGAAAAGGGACGCGGTCAGCGCGAAATATCTCCAAAAGGTGGGGCGGATCGGCGCCCTGATGGAGAAGATCGGCTGTTATGAGAAGGCGGGAGAGCCCAATCCCGATCTGGCCAGCGGCTGCTTCGGGGAGATCATGGCGGAGATCTTCGCGTGCCGTCAGGACGAATGGGAGGACTGTCTGCGCAGGATGGGGTTTTTCCTGGGAAAGTTCATCTATCTGATGGATGCCTGGGAGGATATGGACCGGGACGCGCAGACCGGCAATTATAACGTGCTTTTGATGAAGAAAAGGGAGATGGCGGACGGCGAGGCGTTTGCGGCTTACGCGGACGGCGTGCTGCGGATGATGATGGCGGAGTGTTCCCGCGCCTTTGAGACGCTGCCTATCCTGGAAAATATAGAGATCCTGCGCAATATTCTGTATTCCGGCGTCTGGTGCCGGTATGAAGCCGCGCGGAGGAAAAAGGAAAAGAAAAAAGATGCGTGATCCTTATCAGGTGCTCGGCATACAGCGGGGCGCCACGGAAGAAGAGATCAAAAAGGCATACAGAAAGCTGAGCCGCATTTACCACCCCGATGCCAACGTCAACAATCCCAACCGGGATCAGGCGGAGGAAAAGTTCAAGGAGATCCAGCAGGCCTATCAGCAGATCATGAAGGAGCGGGAAGGCGGCACGGAGGGATATGCGTCCTATGACGGGGACGCGCAGAACGGCGGATACGGGCCGTACCGCGGTGCGCAGGGAGGCCCCTACCGGGGCGGCTTCGACGACTTCTTCGGCGATTTCTTCGGCGGCGGATACGGGCGGGCCGGTTACGGACAGCGCGCGGCCGCGGACGAGGATGCATATACGGTGCACATGCGCGCGGCGGCCAACTACATCAACAGCCGCCATTTTCAGGAGGCCCTCAACGTGCTGGACGGCATTTCGGAACGGACCGGAGATTGGTATTATTACAGCTCCGTGGCCAATCAGGGGCTGGGCAACAACGCGCAGGCTCTGGAATACGCCCGGAAGGCGCAGTCCATGGAGCCGCAGAACGGCCGCTTTGCGGGATGGGTCCGTCAGCTGGAATCCGGGCAGACCTGGTATACGGGGCGGCAGAGCATGTACGGGGGCATGCCCTCTTACGGCGGCGGGAATCTCTGCTGGAAGCTCTGTCTGGCGAATATCATCTGCAATCTCTGCTGCGGCGGCGCGGGCTGCTGCGGGCCGGTGATGTACTGCTAGAGCCGGTGCGGGTCCTGCGGGCCGGGATGTACTGCCAGCCGGGGCAGAGCAGCGCATTATGTCGGCACGGGCGCACTGTCCGGCAACGCGGATATAATAGAAGTTTTTCGGCGTTTTTTTCGGATTATCACAATTTATACATATTTGCGTGTTATACTCTCAATGGACAGGGGCATTGGGAGTATGTTTTTGTCCGGGGAAACGGACCTGGAGGAAGCGGGAGAAAGGCGGCACGGATATGGAGAAGCGGAAAGTGCTTGTGGTGGACGATGAGAGCAGGATGCGCAAGCTGGTGAAGGATTTTCTGCAGAGGGAGAATTTCGAGGTGCTGGAGGCCGGAGACGGCAGCGAGGCGCTGGATATCTTTTTTGCGGAAAAGGAGATCGCGCTGGTGATCCTGGATGTGATGATGCCGAAGATGGACGGCTGGCAGGTGTGCCGGGAGATCCGGAACTATTCCAAGGTCCCGATCATCATGCTGACGGCCAGAGGGGACGAGAAGGACGAGCTGCTCGGCTTTGAGCTGGGCGTGGATGAATATATCTCCAAGCCGTTTTCGCCGCGGATCCTGGTGGCCCGGGTGGAGGCGATCCTCCGGCGGACCGGACAGACCGAGGCGGAGGATCAGATCCTGGAGGCCGGGGGGATCCGGCTGGACAAGGCGGCCCATCTGGTGACCATCGACGGGCGGAATGTGGAACTGAGCTATAAGGAATTCGAGCTTCTCACTTATTTCATGGAAAACAGGGGACTGGCCCTTTCCCGCGAGAAGATACTCAACAACGTATGGAATTACGATTACTTCGGGGATGCCCGGACGATCGACACCCATGTCAAAAAACTCCGCAGCAAGCTGGGAGACAAGGGCGATCTGATCCGGACGATCTGGGGCATGGGATATAAATTCGAGGCGTGAACAGATGGGAAAACATTCGATCCGCAGACAGTTCGCGGGCATTTTCATCGGATTGATGGCCGGGACGGTTTTGCTGTGCTGGTTTCTCAACAATACATTTCTGGAGCGGTATTATATCACGAACAAGCAGACCGTGCTGCTGGATGTTTATGCGGATCTGCAGCGCGCGGTGGAAACGGGGACGCTGGAGTCGGAAAGCTACGATCTGAAGCTGCAGCAGAGCTGCGCCAAGCACAACCTCTCCCTGCTGGTGGTGGATGCCAATTCCAGGACCATCAAGATCTCCGGAAACGATTCCGATTTCATGAAACGGCAGCTTCTGCAGCATGTGTTCATGCGTCCGGGGGAAAACGCCACGGTGATGGAGGAAACGCCCCAGTATATCATCCAGCGGGTGGGGGATTCCCTTTCCCACATGGAATATATCGAGCTGTGGGGCGTTTTGGGGAACGGGAATTTCTTCATCATCCGCACTGCGCTGGAGGGCATTCAGGACAGCGTGCGGATCGCCAACCGCTTTCTGGCTTACGTGGGGATCCTGGCCGCGCTGGCCAGCGGCATCATCATCTGGGTGGTTTCCAGGCAGGTGACCAAGCCGATCCTGCAGCTGACGGATATTTCCCGCCGAATGGCCCGCCTGGACTTTGACGCCAGATATGAAGGAAAAAATCATAACGAGGTGGCGGTGCTCGGGGAAAACATCAATTATCTGTCCGAGACGCTGGAGAAGACCATTTCCGAGCTGAAGACCGCCAACAACGAGCTGACCAGAGACATCGAGAAGAAAAACGAGATCGACGAGATGCGCAGGGAGTTTCTGTCCAATGTCTCCCACGAGCTGAAAACGCCCATCGCGCTGATCCAGGGCTATGCGGAGGGACTGATGGAGGGGGTCAGCGACGACGCGGAAAGCCGGAATTTCTACTGCGAGGTCATCGCGGACGAGGCCGCGAAGATGAACGAAATGGTGAAAAAGCTCCTGACGCTGAACCAGTTGGAGTCCGGCGGGGAGAAGGTCACCATGGAACGGTTCGATATCACGGCGCTGATCCGGAACTATCTCCAGTCCGCGGGGCTTCTGGCGAAGCAGAACGGGATCACCGTCACCTATGAACAGAGCGAACCGGTCTACGTGTGGGGGGATGAGTTCAAGACGGAAGAGGTGCTGATGAACTATTATTCCAACGCGGTCAATCACTGCGAGGGAAAACGGGTGATCGACGTGAAGGTCCTGCGGCGGGAGGGCTGCGCCCGGATCTCCGTGTTCAACACGGGACAGCCCATTCCGGAGGAATCCCTTCCGCACCTTTGGGAGAAGTTTTACAAGGTGGACAAGGCCAGGACCAGGGAGTACGGCGGCAGCGGGATCGGGCTGTCCATCGTCCGGGCTATCATGGAGTCCATGAATCAGGAGTACGGCGTGATCAACTACGAAAACGGCGTGGCCTTCTGGTTCGAGCTGGAGCTGGTGAAGGAGTAGGGCGCCGGGCGGTCCCTCCGCAGCCACAAACCCGGCATTTTTGAAAAAAAGTTGTTGAAAAATAGCGCCGTATAGGATACACTTGTAGAAGATTCATACGCGATATTTGATTAGGAGGACTTTTGATATGATTTCTGCAGGCGATTTCAGGAATGGCGTTACGATCGAATACGAAGGCAATGTTTACCAGATCATCGAATTCCAGCACGTGAAGCCCGGCAAGGGCGCTGCGTTTGTCAGGACCAAGTTGAAGAACATCAAGAACGGCGGCGTGGTGGAGCGCACGTTCCGCCCGACTGAGAAGTGCCCTACAGCGCATATCGACAGAAGGGATATGCAGTATCTGTACAATGACGGCGATCTGTACACCTTTATGGATATGGAGAGCTACGATCAGCTTTCTCTGAACAAGGATACCATCGGGGACGCGCTCAAGTTCGTGAAGGAGAACGAGACCTGCCGGATCTGCTCTCACAACGGCAGCGTTTTCGCGGTGGAGCCGCCTCTGTTCGTGGAGCTGGCCATCACCTCCACGGAGCCCGGCTTTAAGGGCGATACGGCGACCGGCGCGAATAAGCCCGCGATCGTGGAGACCGGTGCGCAGGTCTATGTGCCGCTGTTCGTCAATGAAGGCGATGTGATCAAGATCGATACCCGCACGGGCGAGTATCTGTCCAGGGTCTGAATCAGAATGCACGGAGGCATCCCGAAGGCCGTTTCGGCCGGAGGGGTGCCTTTTTTGCGGCTCTCTTTCTTCCCGGGAGCGGACCCGTGAGCGCTTTGGTTCCTTCGCTGTATTCATGGGCCGGGAGAGGGCAAATGTCCGCTTTGCGGCCGCCTGTTTTTATCCGGCCCGTGAAAATCTAAAAAAATTATGAAATCAAACTTTTTAAGACACGATAAGAAAAACGGAGAAATAAAAAGAAAACGGGAGATAAAATGTGAAAACAAGAGTATAAACGATTTATTTCGTGTTGCATCTTATGGAAAAGGCTCATAATATACAGATAGTGTTTAGCACTCGATGAAGTTGAGTGCTAACAGAACACGAAAGACGGTAAAATCAAATATAAGGAGGCAGTTATCATGAAGTTAGTACCTTTAGGCGACAGAGTTGTGTTGAAGCAGCTGGAAGCGGAAGAGACCACCAAATCCGGGATCGTGCTTCCCGGTCAGAGCAAGGAGAAGCCTCAGCAGGCGGAAGTCATTGCCGTGGGCCCCGGCGGAATGGTGGACGGCAAGGAAGTGAAGATGGAGATCAAGGTAGGCGATCAGGTCATTTACTCCAAGTATGCGGGCACGGATGTCAAGCTGGAGGATGAAGAGTTTATCGTTGTGAAGCAGTCCGATATCGTAGCGATCGTTGAGGCATGAGCTGCGGGAAAGAATAAAAAGGAGGAACTTAGATCATGGCAAAGGAAATCAAATACGGCGCGGAAGCGCGTACCGCTCTGGAGACGGGCGTAAATAAGCTGGCAAATACCGTAAGAGTGACGCTGGGGCCCAAAGGCCGCAACGTGGCGCTGGACAAATCCTTCGGCGCTCCGCTGATCACCAACGACGGCGTGACGATCGCCAAGGAGATCGAGCTGGAGGATGCGTTTGAGAACATGGGCGCACAGCTGGTGAAGGAAGTCGCGACCAAGACCAACGACGTGGCCGGTGACGGCACCACGACGGCGACCGTTCTGGCGCAGGCGATGGTCAATGCCGGCATGAGCAATCTGGCGGCGGGCGCCAACCCCATCATCCTGCGGAAGGGCATGCAGAAGGCCTGCGACTGTGCGGTGGAAGCCATCGCGAAGATGGGCCAGAAGGTGGACGGCAAGAACCACATCGCGAGAGTGGCGGCGATCTCCGCAGGCAGCGACGAAGTGGGCCAGATGGTGGCGGACGCCATGGAGAAGGTCTCCAATGACGGTGTGATCACCATTGAAGAGAGCAAGACCATGAAGACCGAGCTGGACCTGGTGGAAGGCATGCAGTTCGACAGAGGTTATATCTCCGCATATATGGCGACCGATATGGATAAGATGGAGGCCGTTCTGGAGAATCCCTATATCCTGATCACGGACAAGAAGATCTCCAACATCCAGGAGATCCTGCCTCTGCTGGAGCAGATCGTGCAGTCCGGCGCGAAGCTTCTGATCATCGCGGAGGACGTGGAGGGCGAGGCGCTGACCACCCTGATCGTGAACAAGCTGCGCGGCACCTTCAACGTGGTCGCGGTAAAGGCGCCCGGCTACGGCGACAGGAGAAAGGCCATGCTGGAGGATATCGCGATCCTCACCGGCGGTCAGGTCATCAGCTCTGAGCTGGGTCTGGAGCTGAAGGAGACCGATCTGAGCATGCTGGGCCGTGCCAAATCCGTGAAGGTGCAGAAGGAGAACACCATCATCGTGGACGGCGAGGGCGAGAGCAGCGCGATCCAGGCGAGGATCGCCCAGATCAAGAAGCAGATCGAAGAGACCACCTCCGATTTCGATAAGGAGAAGCTGCAGGAGAGGCTGGCGAAGCTGGCCGGAGGCGTGGCGGTGATCCGTGTGGGCGCTGCGACCGAGACCGAGATGAAGGAAGCCAAGCTGCGCATGGAAGACGCTCTGGCGGCGACCCGTGCGGCCGTGGAAGAGGGCATCATCGCAGGCGGCGGTTCCGCTTATATCCATGCGGCCAAGGATGTGGCCGCTCTGGCCGATACGCTGGAGGGCGATGAGAAGACCGGCGCGAAGCTCGTGCTGAAAGCGCTGGAGGCTCCGCTGTTCTATATCGCGGCCAACGCCGGGCTGGAAGGCAGCGTCATCATCAACAAGGTCAAGGAGGCCGAGGTGGGCGTAGGCTTTGATGCGCTGAAGGAAGAGTATGTGGATATGATCAAGGCCGGTATCCTGGATCCCGTAAAGGTGACGAGATGCGCTCTGCAGAACGCCACCAGCGTTGCCAGCACGCTGCTGACCACGGAGTCCGTAGTCGCCAATATCAAGGAAGAGACGCCTGCGATGCCCGCGGGCGGTGCAGGCGGAATGGGCATGATGTAAGCCGTTCCGGACAGAGCTCCAAACGAAACAGCAGTATTTTCAGACCGGGAGAGAGCGGAAACGTTTTCTCCCGTCTTTTTTTTGCACAAAAATCTGTACCCGGGACGGAAAGCATGTGTGCTGCGGGAGACGGACATCCTGTTCGGGCGGAAGGCAGGAGGATGTTTTCAAAATGTTCATATTTCATTCAGGACGCGGCGGGGAGAGGTCTGATATAATTTAAAAAAGGCGTATTGGGGACTGTCGGACGGGGGTATGCGGATGAAGGACAGAGAACAACCTATGCGGAAACGGCTTTGGATCGTCCTGTTTGCGGCGGCTGTGGGGATCAACCTCATCGCGTGGAACAGCAGGGCGTTCTGCGATCTTTATATCACGCATGTTTTTCCGGTTCTCGGCACAGCCTATGCCAGACTGACGGCCGTGTTCCCGTTCAGCGTGGGGGAATGGATGCTGGCGGCCGCGGTCCTCTATGTGTTCTTCCTGGCCGTTTTCGGGGCGCTGTATCTGTTTGCCCGCCGGAGCTGGACGAAGAAGGTCTTCTCAGCGCTGCAAAGGCCCCTGGCCTGGATCTTCCTCCTGTTTTTCTGGATCATGACCTGCAACTGCTTTATCCAGTATCATGCCACCGAATTTGAGGACAAATATATGCAGGCGCGGGCGGAGGGCTACACGGCGGAGGAGCTGGCGGCCCTGCGCGACTATGTTGTGGAGAATCTCAACGAGCTGGCCGGACAGTTCGTCCGGGACGGCCGGGGATATCTGATCTATGAAGGCGATCTGCATGAAACGGCCATTGCCGAAATGGGGCGGCTGGGGACCGTTTACGGACAGCTGCAGGGCTATTATCCGCAGCCGAAGCGGATCTTCTTTTCCGATTTCCTGAGCCAGACGAACATGATGGGCTATTATTTCCCGTTTTCCATGGAGGCCAATTACAACGATACCATGTATGTGGTGAACCTGCCCTCCACCGCCTGCCACGAGCTGGCGCATTTAAAGGGTTTTCTGCAGGAGGACGAAGCGAATCTGATCGGGTATCTGGCCTGTATCGATTCGCCGGACCCGTTTTTCCGCTACAGCGGCTA
Source organism: uncultured Eisenbergiella sp. (assembly GCA_947631815.1). GTDB lineage: Bacteria > Bacillota > Clostridia > Lachnospirales > Lachnospiraceae > Gallintestinimicrobium. Next base: position 39,693 of record CANRMT010000002.1, on the reverse strand, counting down.
TATGGGCGTGCTGAATTACGTGGAAAATGAATTCATCCGCTCGATCGACAGGAGCGCGGAGGAGTATAAAAAGCATCCGGCCATTTCGGATCAGGTCCGGGCGGATAATATTTTCCTGACGGAGGAAGCCTGGGAAAAGGTGGAGGAGAACGCGGTGGTGAGCACGAAGACCGCCAAAAGCGCATCCCGCGCGGTCACGACGGCCGCGCTGAAAATGAACGGCGTGAAAGAAGGCATGCAGAGCTACGAGGGCGTGGTGAAGCTGCTCCTGGCTTATTACGACGGCATTCTGTTTTAGGGCTGCGGCAGGGCCGTTCGCCCGCCTGTTCGGGAATTTGGCCAACCTCGGGCTTTCGGACAGCGGAGAAAGGCTGCGGCCCGTTCGAGAACTTTGCCAGCCTTTGGCTTTTGGACAGCGGAGAAAGGCGGCGGAGCGTTCGGACATCTGCCTGTTCGGAAACTCGGAAACGGCCGGACGCGGACGGCAAAAAGGGCGCGCTGCTGCGCATCCCGGCATAAATCGCGTTCCGGCTGCGCATCCTATGAAAAAGGAGGCGCGCTGAATGGATTATTTCAGAGCTTTCTGGGTGGGCGGCCTGATCTGTGCCCTCGTCCAGATCTTGATGGAAAAGACGAAGCTGATGCCGGGAAGGATCATGGTGCTCCTGGTGTGCACTGGGGCGGTCCTGGGGGCGCTGGGGCTGTATGAGCCCTTCCTGGAGTATGCGGGTGCCGGGGCAGGCATTCCGCTCCTCGGATTCGGGAATGTGCTGATCAAAGGTGTGAAAGAGGCTGTGGATGAGCAGGGCTTTCTGGGACTGTTTTCCGGCGGCTTCAGGGCGGGCGCCGTGGGAACCTCCGCGGCCCTCATCTTCGGCTATCTGGCCAGCCTGATCTTCAATCCCAAAATGAAGAAGTGATATCCCGGCAAGACCCAATGCAAAGAGGCAGGGCAGACGCTTTTTTTCTGACGTCTGCCCTGCCTCCCAGTCTCGTATTGTCGGAGGATCATTCGCGAAAGGCGATCCCCTTTCGGGTCAGGAACTGCCGCATGGTCTTGTCCCACTGGGCGTCCAGCGTTTTGTCCATGACGAAGGTGGAAAAGGCCGTGCCCGTGACGGCGCAGGCTTCGTTCCCGTCATATTTGACGGTGAGCACCAGCGCGCGGACCTGGTCGGCGGTGAGCGACGGGTCCGCTCCCTTCAGCACGCCGGGAATGTATTCCGGCTTCAGATGAAGCACGAATTTAAAACGGGAAGGACTGCGCTTCCCCTTGATGATCTCGAAGCAGAGCGGGCGGACGGCGCTCCAGGCGGCGAAGTCATAGGGACAGATCTGCGGATCCTCCCGTTCTTCTTTTGTATAAAAATCGGGGTTGATGCGGCCGTCTATGGCGTATTCCGCGAAGGTGGAAACGGAGGCCTGCTCCAGCAGAAAGGAATCGAAGCAGTCCGTCCCCAGCAGCTTCCCCATAAAATTTTTCAGCTCTGTGATGTGAAAGGATGTCATATTTCCTCATAATAACAGGAAACCCGCTGGCGGGTTTCCTGTCTGGCTCATAAAATGGCAAATGTGAATGGGGAGGCGAACAGCAGGTAGAGGATCAGCGCCGCCTGCAGGAGCAGGATGGCGGGCATTCCCCAGACGAAATACCAGTGCAGCGTTTTGTGGCGGAAAAAATACATGCCCGCGATGCTGCCGATGCTGCCGCCAATCAGGGCGATCAGAAAGAGCGTGGATTCCGGAATGCGCCATGCCCGCCGCCGGGCCCTGTGCTTGTCGATGCCCATCGCGGCGAAACCGGCGATATTCACAGCGAGAAAATAAATCAGCAAGATCAAGATCACTTCCATAAATATCCCCTGTCTTCAGCGGTCTTCCCGTGTCTGACCGGCCTTCGGTCCCGTCCCTGTCCCGGCTCAGATCTCGAGCCCGGCGTTCTTCGCCTCGTTCAGCTTCATGGCGCGCACCTTGCAGGAGAGGCCGAACAGATTGATGAAGCCTTCCGCGTCGTGGTGGTCGTACAGATCGCCGGTGGTAAAGGAAGCGATCTTTTCGTTGTAGAGAGAGTAGGGAGAGGTGGTCCCGGCCTTGATGATGTTGCCCTTATAGAGCTTGAACCTCACCTCGCCGGTCACATATTTCTGTGTGGAGGTGATGAACGCCTGCAGAGCCTCCCGGAGCGGCGTGAACCATTTGCCCTCGTAGACCACCTGCGCCAGCTTATTGCCCAGATCCTTTTTGAGCGCGTAGGTATCGCGGTCCAGGATCAGCTCCTCCAGCTGCTGATGGGCCTCCATCAGGATGGTGCCGCCGGGCGTTTCATATACGCCGCGGGACTTCATGCCGACCACGCGGTTCTCCACGATGTCCACGATGCCGATGCCGTGTTTGCCGCCCAGCGCGTTCAGGGTGCGGATGATGTCGGACACCTTCATTTCCTGTCCGTTGACGGAGGTGGGAACGCCGACCTTGAAGGTCATGGTCACATATTCGCCTTCTTCAGGAGCCTTCTCGGGCGTGGTGCCCAGCACCAGCAGATGGTCATAGTTGGGCTCGTTGGCCGGATCCTCCAGCTCCAGGCCTTCGTGGCTGATATGCCAGAGGTTGCGGTCGCGGCTGTAGCTGGAATCCGCGGAGAAGGGAAGATGGATGCCGTGGGCCTTGCAGTATTCGATCTCGGATTCCCGGGAGTCCATGGTCCACTTGTCGCTGCGCCAGGCCGCGATGATCTTCAGATCGGGAGCCAGCGCCTTGATGCCCAGCTCAAACCGGATCTGGTCGTTGCCCTTGCCGGTGGCACCGTGGCAGATGGCGGCAGCGCCTTCTTTGCGCGCAATCTCCACCAGCTTCTTGGCGATCAGCGGGCGCGCCATGGAGGTGCCCAGCAGATACTTGTTCTCGTAAACGGCGTTGGCCTGTACGCAGGGAACGATGTATTCGTCCGCGAATTCGTCCACCACGTCCAGGATGTACAGCTTGGAAGCGCCGCAGAACTTCGCGCGCTCTTCGAGGCCGTCCAGCTCTTCTCCCTGGCCGCAGTCAATGCAGACGCAGATGACCTCGTAATCGAAGTTCTCCTTCAGCCAGGGGATGATGGCGGTGGTGTCCAGACCGCCGGAGTACGCCAGAATCACTTTTTCTTTCATGATAAATGATCTCTCCTTTATTGCAGTTGCTTTTTTTGTGGATTTGTGGCAAGATGGACACATACATGTATATGTACATACGCCGCATTCTTCCAATACTATACATCAGGGCAGGGAGAATTGCAAGGGATATTTGATACAAAAATATGCAGGAATAATGAATAATTATGTATTATATTCCTGAAAATAGCGATAAAAACGGGGAGAACGAGTATTATTATTCATTTCTGGCTTGCGAAGGACGAGGAGGAGAGCATTATGATCAGGGCAGGGATCATCGGGTCCACGGGATATGCGGGGGGCGAGCTGGTACGCCTTCTGCTGGGTCATAAGGATACAGAGATCAAATGGTACGGCTCCAGGAGCTATATCGATCAGAAATATGCGGATGTTTACCGGAACATGTTCCGGCTGGTGGAGGATGTCTGTAAGGATGACGATCTGCAGAAGCTGGCGGAGGAGGTGGACGTGATCTTCACGGCGACGCCCCAGGGATTCCTGGCGTCCGTTCTGGACGAGAGGATCCTCTCCAGGGTGAAGGTGATCGATCTGAGCGCGGACTATCGGATCAAGGACGTGTCCGTCTATGAGAAATGGTACGGCATGACGCATAAAGCGCCGCAGTTCATCGGCGAGGCCGTTTACGGGCTGTGCGAGATCAACCGGGACAGGATCCGGACCGCCAGGCTGGTGGCGAATCCAGGCTGTTATCCCACCTGCTCCACGCTGGCCGTGTATCCGCTCCTGAAGGAGGGGCTGATCGATCCGGCCACGATCATCATCGACGCCAAGAGCGGCACCTCCGGCGCGGGAAGAGGGGCCAAGGTGGTGAACCTTTTCTGCGAGGTGAACGAGAATATCAAGGCATACGGGGTGACGAATCACCGGCATACGCCGGAGATCGAGGAGCAGCTTTCCTATGCCGCCGGGGAGCCGGTGCTCATCAATTTCACGCCGCATCTGGTGCCCATGAACCGGGGCATCCTGATCACGGCGTATGCGTCGCTGAAGGCGCAGCAGGGGCCGGACGGCAGCGGTTTCCCGACGGAGGAACAGGTCCGCGCGGCCTATGAGAAATATTATCGGGACGAATATTTCGTCCGTTTCCTGGAGCCCGGCGTCTGCCCGGAGACCCGTTGGGTGGAGGGCAGCAATTTCGTGGATGTGAACGTGAAGGTGGATCCGCGTACGCACCGCGTCATCATGATGGGCGCCATGGACAATCTGGTCAAGGGCGCGGCCGGACAGGCCGTGCAGAACATGAACCTGATGTTCGGGGAGGCGGAAGAGGAAGGACTGCGGACGGCGCCGGTGTTTCCGTAAAAGGGCCTTGCGGCCTGCAGGGATCCGCGGAGCGGGTGCATCGCACCGATATTTGAAGGAGGTCAAAAGGGCTGGGGGACAGCGTTATGGAACAGTATGACAAGATCATCATCGGCGCAGGGCTGTACGGTCTCTATTCCGCTTGTGTCTGCGGTCAGAGAAGGGAAAAGGTGCTTGTGCTGGAGTGCGATCCCACGCCGTTTCGCCGGGCTACCTATATCAATCAGGCGCGGGTGCATCAGGGGTATCATTATCCCAGATCGATCTCGACGGCAATGAAATCCGCCGGATATTTCGAACGGTTCAACAGGGATTATGATTTTTGCATCAACAGGGAATTTGATAAGATCTATGCCACGTCTGCCCGGTATTCCTGGTCGGACGGAGAGCAGTTCAGACGTTTCTGCAAAGCGGCCGGTATTCCCTGTGAAGAACTGCATCCGGAGCGCTTTTTTAAACCGGGGATGTGTGACGGCGCATTTTTGACGAGAGAATACACCTATGACGCGATGCTGTTGAAGGATTATTTCCTGGAAAAGATAAATGCGTTGAAGGACGTGAAGATCCTGTATGGCGCGGCGATCCGGTCCATAGAGGCACGGAACGATGTGTACGCGATCTGTATGGAGGACGGCAAAGAATACAGAGCGGGATTTATCCTGAACGCGGCCTATGCCGGAATCAATCAGATCCTGGACCTGGCCGGATTTGAAAAGTTCCGGATCAAGTATGAGCTGTGTGAGATCATTTTATGTGATGCAGGGGAAAAACTGAAGCAGTACGGTTTTACCGTGATGGACGGCCCGTTTTTCTCCATCATGCCCTTTGGGAAGACGGGGCTGCACTCTTTGACGTCGGTGACGTTCACGCCTCACATGACGTGTTATCAGGAAACGCCCGCTTTTCCCTGTCAGGGAAAGGGCGGCGGAGCGTGTTCGGCGTTCCGGCTGGGCAACTGTAATGACTGTTCCGAAAGGCCGGAGACCGCCTTTCCCTATATGGCGAATCTGGCGGTCAAGTATCTGCGGGATGAATTCACATTTGCCTACAGGCGGTCCCTTTTTTCCGTCAAGCCGATCTTGATGAGTTCGGAGATCGATGATTCAAGGCCGACGGTGATCCGGACATATTCGAAGGATCCGACGTTTATCGCGGTGCTTTCCGGCAAGATCAATACGGTCTACGATCTGGATGAGGTGCTCTGAAATGGAAAATAAAGAGAAGAATTTTGTCTCAGCTGTTATTTATGTGCACAATGCGGAACACAGGATAGCGTCGTTCCTGGGAATGGTCATCGCTGTACTGGAAGGCCATTTTGAACATTCCGAGATCATCTGTGTCAATGACGGATCGGAGGATGACAGCGTCGGCGTCATAAAAAGGGAAGCGGGCAGGGCGGATGCGTCGGTGAGCATATCCGTCGTGAACATGAGCGGATTTCACGGACTGGAGTCGGCGATGAATGCGGGCATGGATCTTGCCATCGGGGATTTCGTGTTCGAGTTTGACCGGACTGCTCCGGACTTCGATCCGGAGGAGATTATGAGGGTTTATGACAGAGCGCTCCAGGGATATGATATCGTGAACGCTGCCCCGGATAAAAAAGAGAAATTCACCTCCAGGCTGTTTTATCGGGTCTTCGATCTTTTTTCTGACGTTTCCTGCAAAATGCATACGGAAAGCTTTCGGATCCTCAGCCGCAGGATGATTAACCGGACTGCTTCCATGAACAGAACGGTACCTTATCGGAAGGCCGTATATGCCAGCGCGGGACTTAAGGCCGATACCGTGATGTACAGTCCGACAGGCAGGGGCGGGGAAGGGCTGGACAGAAGGGAGCGGGGATACCGGTCAATGCTGGCTGTGGACTCCCTGATCCTGTTCACGCAGCTGGGATACCGTTTTGCGGTCGCGATGACAATGCTGATGATGTTGGTTTCCGTATTCATGATCGTATATTCGGTGGTGATCTTTGCTGCGGCCCATCCGGTGGAAGGGTGGACGACGACGATCCTGTTTCTGTCGGTCGCTTTTTTGGGAATGTTCGGCATTCTGACGGTCATCATCAAATACCTGCAGCTTCTTGTGAATCTCGTATTCCGCAGAATGCCGTACAGCTTCGAAAGTGTTGAAAAATTGACAAAATAGACAAGGATGAAGGATCATATGACGGCATTGGTCGGATATACGGGATTTGTTGGGAGTAATCTATATCTTTCCGCGGGAAAGCAGATTCAGTTTGTATACAATTCAAAAAATATCGCGGAGGCCTACGGTACGAAGCCGGAGCTTCTCATTTACGCGGGGCTTCGCGCGGAAAAATATCTGGCAAATCATGCGCCGGAAAAGGACTGGCAGCTTATCGTTCAGGCGGAGGAAAACATCAGAAGGATCGCTCCGAAGAAGCTGGTGCTCATTTCCACGATAGATGTCTTTAAGATCCCCCGGGATGTGGATGAAAATTCAGAGATCGATACGGAGGGCCTTTCCGCATATGGCTATAACCGGTATCAGCTGGAATCGTGGGTCAGGGATTTCTGCCCGGATGCGCTGATCGTCCGGCTGCCGGGTTTATTCGGGGCAAATATAAAAAAGAATTTTATTTATGATTATATGAATGTGATCCCGTTTATGCTCAGCGGGCAAAAGCTGGAGGAACTTTCCGAAAAGGATCCGCAGCTGAAGGGCTGTTATGAGCTGCAGGATAATGGCTTTTACAGAGTGAAGAATATGTCGGAGGGCGACAGAAGACTGCTGAAGGAGAAGTTTCGGACATTGGGCTTTTCGGCGCTTCATTTTACGGACAGCAGGAGCAAATATCAGTTTTATGATCTGGGAAGGTTATGGGACGATATCCGGACAGCGCTCCAAAATGATCTCAGGATATGGCATCCTGCGACGGAGCCCGTGTCCGCAGGGGAGCTGTATGAATTTTTGACCGGAAAGAAGTTTGTGAACGAGCTGGCCGGTGTCCCGGCGGATTATGATTATAAAACGGTTTACGGCGGTCTGTTCGGAGGTTCGGACGGATATATCTGTGATAAGATGACGGTCGTCAGAGAAATAAGGGATTTTGTCGGAAGAAGCATCGGATGAATGAAAAGCCCGGGAAGATAAAAGTGGCTGAGGTGGAAAAGGTGAAGCTGTCGATTTCCAATATAGGCTGGCTGAAGGAATGCGATGAAGCCGTTTATGATAAAATGAAGAAGCTGGGGTATTCGGGCCTGGAGATCGCACCGACGAGACTGTTCCCGGAAAGACCGTATGACAGGCTGGAACAGGCCGGGCAATGGTCCGGGCAGCTGGCGGACAGATACGGCTTTGTCGTATCCTCCATGCAGTCGATCTGGTTCGGGAGACAGGAAAAGCTTTTTGGGTCCCTGGAAGAAAAAAAAGCGCTGCTCGCCTATACGATGCGGGCGGTCGATTTTGCGCAGACCGTCGGCTGCCAAAATCTGGTGTTCGGATGCCCGAAAAACAGAGTGCTCCTGCCGGGGGCGGATGCGCTCGATGCGGTCGCTTTTTTCAGAGAGCTGGGGGAATATGCGGCGGAGCATGATACCGTAATCGGGATGGAAGCGAATCCGCCGGTCTATCACACGAACTATATCAATGACACGAGGGCCGCGCTGGAGCTGATCGATCGGGTGGATCGGGCCGGGTTTCGGCTGAATCTTGATGCGGGAACGATGATAGAGAACAAAGAAAGCGCGGACGAACTGAAAGGAAGCGTATTTCTGATCAATCACGTGCACATCAGCGAGCCGGGATTGAAGCCGATCGAAAAAAGGGATTTGCACCTGGAACTGCGGGATATCCTGCGGACAGAAGGATATCGGGGATTTATTTCCATTGAGATGGGGAAGACGGAAGAAACGGATGTGCTGGAGCGAGCGATGCTTTATGTAAAAGAGATATTCGGGCAGTGCCGGTGAATATCCGGTTGATATAGGGAGGATTTTTCGTGCTGTATGAAAGACAGGCCGGCGTGCCAAGATTTATGTGTACCGAATACCGGGAGAAGTCAAAAGATTATGCGCTCCTGATCCCGATCATCAATGAAGGAGACCGGATCAGAAAAGAACTGGAGCGCGCTTTTGCGCATCGGATACACGAATATGCGGATATTGCAGTTTGTGACGGGGGCTCCACGGACGGCTGTACGGCGGAGGCGATGCTTCTTGGCACAGGAGTGAACACGCTGCTTGTGAAGCAGGATGCCGGAAGACAGGGCGCGCAGCTGCGCATGGGCATCTGGTGGGCGCTTCAGAGAGGTTATAAAGGCATCCTTACAATAGACGGAAATAACAAGGACAGTATCGAAGATGTTCCGCGGTTCATCGAAAAGCTGGAGGAAGGGTACGATCTGGTGCAGGGCTCCCGTTTCATAAAGGGAGGGAAGGCCGTTAATACACCGCTCATCCGCCTGCTTTCCGTCCGGCTGATCCATGCGCCGGTCATTTCTCTCACGGCGCATCAGAGATTTACGGACACGACAAACGCATACAGAGCATATTCGGCCGCATATCTGCGGGACGAAAGGGTAAAACCGCTGCGGGATGTGTTCATGACATATGAACTGCTGGCGTATCTTTCGGTCAGGGCAACACAGCTGGGGTATCGGGCATGCGAGATACCTGTCACGAGGGCATACCCCAAAGGCGGAAAAACCCCGACGAAGATAAGCTTTCTGAAAGGAAACAGTGAGCTCATGAAGATCTTGCTGAAGAACGCGCTGGGGGCATACGCTCCGGACCGCTCCTGACGGAATGCTTTATCATACAGCTTGCTGTCCGCCAGGGCTTTCCGGCGGCGGGAGAGGATCAGATGGCAGCTCTAACACACACATTTCAACCGGTTTTCGACGGGAATTCCAGGATCCTGATCCTGGGCACGTTTCCGTCGGTGAAGTCCCGGGAGGCACAGTTTTATTACGGCCATCCCCAGAACCGCTTCTGGAAGGTGACCGCCTTTCTGACGGACAGCCCGGTCCCGCAGACCATCGCGGAGAAAAAGGCCATGCTGCTGTCCGGACACATCGCCGTCTGGGATGTGATCGCGTCCTGCGAGATCCGCGGCTCCTCGGACAGCTCCATCCGCGGCGTGGTGCCGAATGATATTGCCGGACTGCTGGCCCGAACCGGGATCCGTGCCGTGTTCGCCAACGGGAATAAGGCATATGAGCTATATGAAAAGTATTGTGAGGCATCCTGCGGGCTGAGGGCCGTCAGGCTGCCTTCCACGTCTCCGGCCAACGCCGCATGGTCTCTGGAGCGCCTGCAGGAAAGCTGGGGCGGGGCGTGCGGTCCTTATCTCGGATGAGAGGAAAGAAGAATATACGAAAGGTTGGGTGTTTTCAATGATACAGAAAAGTCGCCGCCTGTTTTGGACTGTACAGCTTTTGGTCCCGTTTCTGGTCTTGCTTTTTTTTGCATGGCTGGACGGGCCTTATCTGGGGCCTGACAGCTATAGCTATATTGATATGGCCCTGCATCGGGAACCCGCCTATCCGTTTTTTTTGTACCTGTTTCGGAGGATGTGCAGCCCGGACAGCTGGATGTACTGGGTGATCGCTGTGCAGGCATTTATTACCGCATATGCGAATTATTCCATCATCCGATTCCTGGTATTGCGGCTGAAGCTCTCCGGGAGGATGGGGACGCTTCTCTCCTGTATGATGCTGGTCTTTTCTCTGCTCACGCGTTATCTGGCGAAGCGGCATGTATTGTATTCCAACAGTATTCTTTCCGAGGCGCTGGCCATACCTCTTTTTATCCTTTTTATCCGTTATCTGACGGGCTTCCTGTATCGGGAATGCTTTGAAGAGAAAAAGCGTCCGTTCCCGGGGGGAGATTTTATCTGTTCCTGTCTGCTGTGCGTCATTCTCATGTCGATCCGGAAGCAGATGATATTTGTGATCGCGCTGCTTCTCGCCGCTTCCGTTTTCGTCTGGCTCGCAAAGAAAAGGCCCGTGATCGTTTTACAGACGTTTCTTTCTGTCATGGTGATCTATGCACTGACCGCGGGGATCGATCTGGTCTATAATCAGGTGTTTCATGGCAGCCCCATGAGGAACAGTTCGGGAGCGAGCTTCCTGCTTGCCATGGTCATTTATACGGCGGAGAGAGAGGATGCCGACAGGATCGCGGATGAGGAGATAAAGGATCTTTTTTTACAGATATATGATGACTGCGCTGCGGCGGAATGTCTGAAGGCCAATGCGGAGGACGGCCGATTGAATGGGGCGGACCATTTTGCGGCACATTATAATCATATACAGGTTGACCGGCTTCGCCCGATCGTGTCCTCGTATGTGGAGCAGAATTATCCGGGAACGGCGGTGGATCAGAATGTGAAGTCCGGAGAGATCATGAGTGAGATGACGACGGCGCTTTTGCCCGCCTGCCTGCCCTCCATGATCGATAGCTTCCTGGATAATTTCCTGTTCGGCCTGGTCACCACCGTCACGAAGACCACGCCTCTGCTGATCGCGGCCGCGGCGGTGCTGTACGCCGGATACCTGTTCCTGCTGCTCCGGCTGGCGCTTTTGAGAAGCAATCCGCGGCTTTTGATCTTTTCCTTGATCATACTCCTGTCGATCCTGGTCAACGTGGCCGTGGTCTCCGCGGTCATCTTCTGCCAGAGCAGATATACGATCTACAACATGGCGCTGTTCTATGTCAGCGGCCTGCTGATGCTGACGGATGCCGTTTCCGGGATCGTGGGGCGCAGAAGCGGGGAGAAAACGGCGCCGTTCGGGACCGCGGCGTGAGGACGGACATCAAAATACGAATTTGCGGTTTCGGAAAATGACCCGCATAAAAAATAAAAGTGTTGTCACCGGAAACAATTTTATAAAAAAGTCACACTTTTAAGCAAAAAAGATCAAAAAAATATCAATTTTTTCGAAAATTGGAATTGACAGAACGGAGAGGGGTGCGATATAATTTATTTACACTAGGATGATTAGCGGAATGGTATACGCAAAATAGCAATTTTGACAAACTAGAGAAAGGAAACGGGGAAAAAGTTTTTTACGGCGACCGCGCCGGATATTGTGCGGCCAGAAAGGAGCAGTACTATGGCGACCACAAAGGGGGAACAGATTCCGCTGACATCAGAAGTCATACACGATTTTTTACAGGATCTGTCTGACAGGGGCAGAAGGGAGGGATCTCTGCAGAATTATTATCTGATCCTGATGGGACTGTATGATTTCCTGCCTGAAGATAAGATGCTGAGCAAGAACACCGTGGTGGAATGGAGGGACTGGCTGAACAGCCAGGGCTATTCGGAGCGCACGGTGAATTCCAGGCTGTCGACGCTCAACAGTCTGCTTTCCTACCTGGACAGGAGGGAATGGCAGATGATCCATTTTTCCAGAAGGATGGACGTTGACCGGATGGAGCTGACGCGGGCGGAATACATGCGGCTTCTGCGCGCGGCAAAGGTATCGGGCAAGGAGAAGCCTTATCTGCTCATCAAAGCGCTGGGCGGTGCGGGCGTTCGGATCCAGGAGCTGTCTCAGATCACGGTGGAGGCGGTTCAGGCCGGGGAAGTGATGCTGGAATGCTACAACAGGGAGCGCAGACTGCGGATCCCGGCGTCGTTCCGGAAGGAGCTGCTGGACTTCGTGGACCGGGAAGGAATCCACAGCGGGCCGGTGTTCGTCACGCAGGAGGGAACGCCGCTGATCCGGTCGAGCGTATGGAAGAGCGTCAAGTCTGTCTGCCGGGACGCGCACGTGGACGAGAGAAAGGTGAGCCCGCGCAGCCTGTGGCAGATGTATCAGAACACTTACAAAGGGATCCAGGCGAATATCGAGGCGCTGGTGGAACAGGCCTACGAGCAGATGTTCGATCAGGAGCAGATCGCGGTGGGCTGGGATTCCTGAAGCGTCGGAGGACGGCAAAAGAGAAAAATATAGGGAAAGAAACGGCGGCACCGTTGCGAGACGGGCCGCCGTTTTTTCGTGGAACGGATCGCCTTTGGCGGGACGGGAGCTTTTTTCGGCAGGCCGAACCGGCGCCCTGCTGCGGGCCGGGCCGCTGTTTTCCGTCTTGACAGGGAAGAGAGAAGAGGGTAAACTGTCAGGGAATACGCTGGAAGAGGATAGTGTGAAAAATAAGCTCGATAGCTTATTTTTCACACGGCTATTTGTGCCGGAGCGTCACAAATAGCCCTGATGGCAGAGGAGAAATCGCATTCGCGATTTCTCCTCGCCCCGTCGCGTAAACGCTCCGGAATGGGGATTAGAATGTATACAGTCAGGACGATGACGATAGAAGATTACGATCAGGTGCACGCGCTCTGGATGACGATCCGCGGGTTTCGGATCCGGAGCATTGACGATTCCAGGGAAGGCGTGGCGCGTTTCCTGCGGCGCAATCCCTCCACCAGTGTGGTGGCGGTGATGGACGGGAAGGTGGTGGGCGCCATTCTTTGCGGCCATGACGGCAGGCGCGGGTGTCTGTATCATGTGTGCGTGCAGGAGGTATACCGCCGCATGGGCATCGGCAAGGCCATGGTGGTGGCCTGCATGAACGCGCTGCGGGCGGAGGAGATCAGCAAGGTGTCCCTGATCGCCTTTACGAAGAACGACGTGGGGAACGCGTTCTGGAGATGCATCGGCTGGACGAAGCGGGAAGACCTGAATTATTATGATTTTGTGCTGAACCAGAAAAATATTGAAAAATTTAATGAATGACTATTGCATATTATTCACGAAGGATGTATATTTATACAATCCGATGCGGATGAGAAAGGCTGGGAGATAAATGGAAGTTATAAAAGGCGGCGTGACGGCTGCGAAGGGTTTTTGGGCGGCGGGAGCCGAGGCCGGGGTGAAGTACCGGAACAGAAAGGACATGGCGATGATCTACTGCCCGACGCCCTGCAGGGCGGCCGGGGTATTCACCAGCAATGTGGTGAAGGCTGCTCCCGTGCTCTGGGATAAGGAGATCGTAGAAAAAGGAAACGGCGTGCAGGCGGTGGTGGTCAATTCCGGGATCGCCAATGCCTGTACCGGGAAGACGGGCTATGCATACTGCAGGCAGACGGCGGAAGCCGCGGCGGCCGCGCTGGGCATTCCGGCGGACGGCGTGCTCATCGGCTCCACGGGCGTTATCGGCATGCAGCTTCCCATGGACAGGATCACGGAGGGCGTCCGAAAGCTCGCGGCGGCCGTCGCACCGGGCGCGGAGGCGGGCCATACCGCCGCCCAGGCGATCATGACGACGGACACCGTGCCCAAGGAAACGGCGGTGAAGCTCACCGTCGGCGGGAAAGAGGCCGTTGTGGGAGGCATGTGCAAGGGGGCCGGCATGATCCATCCCAACATGTGCACCATGCTGGCTTATGTGACGACGGATGTGAACATTTCCGCCGCGCTCCTGCAGGAGGCCCTGTCGGCGGATGTGCAGGACACGTTCAATATGGTCTCCGTGGACGGGGATACGTCTACCAACGATACGCTGCTGGTGCTGGCGAACGGGCTGGCGGGCAATCCGGAGATCACCGAAAAGAATGAGGATTACGCGGCCTTCTGCGCCGCCCTCCATGCGGTCAACGAGACGCTTTCCAAAAAGATCGCCGGGGACGGAGAGGGCGCGACGGCGCTGTTCGAGACGAAGGTCATTCACGCGGACACGAAGGAGAACGCGAAGAAGCTGGCGAAATCCGTCATCACCTCCAATCTGACCAAGGCGGCGGTGTTCGGCCACGATGCCAACTGCGGCAGGATCATGTGCGCGCTGGGATATTCCGGCGTGCAGTTCGACCCGGAGCGCGTCTCCCTCTGGCTGGAGAGCGCGGCGGGGAAGATCCTGGTTTATGAGGACGGTCTGGCGACGGATTACAGCGAGGAAGAGGCGACGAAGATCCTGTCCTGCCCGGAGGTGACGGCCCTGGTGGACATGAAGATGGGAGACTGCGAGGCCGCGGCCTGGGGCTGTGACCTGACCTATGATTATGTGAAGATCAACGCGGATTACAGAAGCTAATACTTCGCGAATGCGCAGCATTTGCGAAGTTTCCCGTATCCGAAAGGCCTTTCTGCATTTGCGGCACGGCAAAGGCCGATACTTCGCGTATGCGCAGCATTTGCGAAGTTTCCCGTATTTTAAAAATGAGGAGTTTTTTATGAAACCCGGAATGGAAGAGATCATGAAGAAGGCGGAGGTGCTGGTGGAGGCGCTTCCTTATATACAGAAGTTCAACCGCAAGATTATCGTGGTCAAATACGGCGGCAGCGCCATGAGCAACGAAGAGCTGCAGCGCAGCGTCATTCAGGATGTGACCCTGCTGAAGCTGGTGGGCTTCAAGCCCATCATCGTCCACGGCGGCGGCAAGGCGATCAGCGCCTGGGTGGAAAAGGCCGGGAAACAGCCGCATTTTATCAGCGGTCTGCGGGTGACGGACGAGGAGACCATGGAGATCGCGGAGATGGTCTTAAACCGCGTGAACAAGAACCTGGTGTCCATGGTGCAGAAGCTGGGTGTGCTGGCGGCGGGGATCTCCGGCAAGGACGGCAATCTGCTCCAGGTGGAAAAGAAGTATGTGGACGGACAGGATATCGGTTTCGTGGGCAATATCAAAAATGTCAATCCCAAGATCCTGTACGATCTGATCGATCACGATTTCCTGCCCATCGTCGCGCCGGTGGGGATGGACGAGAACTGCGATACCTACAATATCAACGCGGACGACGCGGCGTGCGCCATCGCCCGGGCCGTGGGAGCGGACAAGCTGGTGTTCCTGACGGATGTGGAGGGGCTCTACCGGGATTTCGAGGACAAGAACACCTTTATCAACCGGATCGGCGTCAGAGAGGCGGATGAGCTGATCGAAGGCGGCTATATCGGAGGCGGTATGCTGCCCAAGCTGGCCAACTGTACGGCGGCCGTGAAGGGCGGCGTGAATAAAGTGCATATTCTGGACGGGCGGATCCCGCACTGTCTGCTGCTGGAGATCTTTACGGACAAGGGCGTGGGAACGGCCATCATGGGCGATGCCGAGCAGGCGGCGGGATGACCTGCGGAAGGGACTGGTGAGTTATGGCGGAATATATGCAGCGGCTGATCGAGGATGCGGAGAGCGCTCTTCTGCATACCTATAACCGGTATCAGATCGTGCTGGACCGGGGTGAGGGTGTATATTTATACGATATTGAGGGGAAGAAGTATCTGGACTTTGCGGCTGGGATCGCGGTCTTCGCGCTGGGCTACGGCAACCGCATCTATAATGACGCCCTGAAGGCTCAGATCGACAAGCTGACTCATACGTCCAATTATTATTATAACGTTCCCGCCATCGAGGCGGCAAAGCGCCTGAAGGCGGCGTCCGGTATGGACCGGGTGTTTTTTACCAACAGCGGTGCGGAGGCGGTGGAGGGCGCGATCAAGGCGGCGCGCAAATACGCCTGGCTGAAGGACGGGAAGGCGGATCATGAGATCATCGCCATGAACCATTCTTTTCACGGGCGCACCATGGGCGCACTGTCCGTGACCGGGAATCCCAAATACAGGGAGCCCTTTGAGCCGGGGATCGGCAACATCCGCTTCGCGGATTACAACGATTTTGACAGCGTGGCGGCGCTGGTGAACGAGAAGACCTGTGCCGTCATTCTGGAGACGGTGCAGGGAGAGGGCGGGATCTATCCGGCGACAGAGGATTTCCTGAAAAAGATCAGGGCGCTCTGCGATGAAAAGGACATCCTGCTGATCCTGGACGAGATCCAGTGCGGTATGGGACGCACGGGATATCTGTTCGCGTGGCAGAAATACGGGGTGAAGCCGGATATCATGACCGCTGCCAAGGCCATTGGCTGCGGCGTTCCGGTGGGCGCCTTTCTGATGAACGAGAAGGTGGGGCAGCATTCCCTGGCGGCAGGAGACCACGGCACCACTTACGGCGGCAATCCGCTGGCCTGTACGGCGGTGGCCACGGTGCTGGAGCTGTTCGAGAAGGAGTGCATTCCGGCGCATGTGCGCGAAGTGGGCGCGTATCTGGAGAAGCGGCTGGATGAGCTGGCGGCCGGGCACGCCTGTGTGCGGGAGCGGCGGGGCGCCGGACTGCTGCAGGGGCTTGAACTGGACCGGCCCGTGGGACCGGTGATCCTGGCGGCGCTGGAGAAGGGACTGATCCTGATCAACGCGGGGACGAACGTGATCCGTTTCGTGCCGCCGCTCATCGTTACGCAAGAGAATGTGGATGAGATGATCGGGATTCTGGAGACCTGTCTGGAAGGCTGACGGACGGAAGCGTTCGTACGGCGTGAAGGAGTTTGTATGCATGGAAAGGGAAAGCTTGCGGTCATTTTCGCCGCGGCAGCGCTCCTCGCGGCGGCTGCCTTTTGGGCGCTGCGGGGCGTCGGCCGGGACTGGATCGGTTTTTTGACCTCCGGACGGGAACTGGATGAGGTGATCCCGGACATCCTGCCGACGAGAACGACGCTCACGCTGTGGTACACGGATGAGGCGCTGGAGGATTATCTCGCGGGGGCGGCCGTACATTACATGGAAGAAAACGATGTGCGCGTCGTGCCGGTGCTGGTATCCGGCCTGGATTATCTCGAGGCGGTCAACCGTGCCTCCCTGGAGCAGGACGACATGCCGGATCTGTATATCCTGACGAACGACAGCCTGGAAAGAGCACATCTGGCGGGACTGGCGGATGAGATCCGGGATACCCAGGGCTTTGCCACCGGAGAGAGCTTTTCCCAGGCGGCGCTGCGCGCCGTCACCTACCGGGGAAAACGGGTGGCATGGCCGTTTTATTATGAGACGAGCGCGCTCGTTTACAACAAGACTTATCTGCAGCAGGCGGCCGGGGAAATGGGCGTCCGGGAGGACGACCTGATCCCGGAGACCATCGACGACATCCTGAGCTTCGCGGATGCCTACAATGCGCCGGAAACGGTGGATGCGGTCTTCCGCTGGGATGTGTCTGATATTTTCTATAATTATTTTTTCGCGGGGAACTACATCAATGTGGGCGGCCTGTGCGGGGACGACCCGGAGCAGATCGACATCTATAATGAAGAAGCGGTGCGCGGTCTGAAGGCGTATCAGGATCTGAACCAGTTCTTTTCCATCGATGCCAAGAGCTCCAGCTATGAGGCGGTGGTGCAGGATTTCCTGGACGGCAGGCTTGTGTTCACGGTGGCGACCAGCGATATCCTGGCGCGGATCACCCAGGCCAGGGCGGAGGGGAGCTTCCCCTACGAATACGGCGTGGTCCCGCTGCCCGATATCAATGAATCGCTGGCCGCGCGGGGGCTTTCCGTGACGGACGTGCTGGCGGTCAACGGCTACAGCGAGAACAAGGATCAGGCGAACGCGTTCGCGGCTTGGCTGGTGTGCGGAGGAGCCGGAGATATTTATGCCGGAACGGGACGTCTCCCGGCGCTTCTGGACGCGGTGCCGGATGTGACGGGAGCGGACGGCTTCGCGGCGGAATACGCGGACTCCATACCGATGCCGAAGATGATGCGGACGGCGAACTTCTGGGTGAGCATGGAGATCGCCTACATGAAGGCCTGGCAGGGAGAAAACGTATCCGATATGCTCAAAGAGCTGTCCGAGCAGATCATGGAGCAGGTGACGGGCAGCGAATACGTGGAAGAAGAATATATCGAGGTGCCCGAGGAAAGCCAGACGGACATGGCGGACTGACGGCGCGCGGCTCTGAATAAAAATACCGGTCAGCTGGCATACTTGTAAAAAAAGGAGGCCAATATGATCGGTTTTTTTATTGCTGTCTTATCCGGCGCGCTGATGAGCGTGCAGGGCGTTTTCAACACACAGGTGACCAAATCCTCCACCATCTGGACGGCGAACGCATTCGTACAGTTCACCGCGTTTGCGGTCTGCATGCTGGCGTGGCTGTTCACGGACCGTTCCAGCCTTCTGGGCGTCTTTCGGGTGGAGCCGAAATATATGCTGCTGGGCGGCGTGATGGGGGCGGCCATCACCTGGACGGTGATCCGGGCGATGGATGCGCTGGGGCCGGCCAGGGCGGTGCTTTTCATCGTCGTCGCCCAGATCGCGGCCGCCTATCTGATCGAGCTGTTCGGGCTGTTCGGGACCGAAAAGCAGCCCTGGGAATGGCGCAAGGCGGTGGGAATGGCAATGGCAGCGGCCGGGATCGCAATATTTAAATGGAAGTGAAAGAAGGGTCTTGTAAAAACGGTTTTTCTGGCATAAAATGAATTTACGGTGTATGGGGCTCCTTTTTTTGTATGCGGACAGCAAAGGAGAAAAATGCCGGATTTCAGGAAAAAATTTCATATTTTGCGATGTGTTTCGATACTTTTGATCATCGGGAGCGCGGCGGCGGTGAGCGCCTGCGGGAAAAATGACGCCGCCGTTTCGTTTTCGCTGGAGGATCCCGTTCGGCAGGACGGCGCGGCGGCAGAGGAGACGGCCGGAAGCGCGCCGGAGCAGGGCGCGGACAGCGTCCCTTTGGCAGATGCGCCCACGGCCGCAGAAGACCGTGAAAGAGACGGGGATAGTGCGCCCGCGGATACGGCCGCGGGAAATGCGCTCGAAGGCCGGGCACCGGAGGCGGCGGACCGGTCGGAGGAGTTTCCCGAAGAGCCGGAAACGATCCTGGTCCATATTTGCGGTGCGGTGCGCAGTCCCGGCGTATATGAGCTCCCGGCGGACAGCAGGATCATCGACGCGGTGACGGCCGGGGGCGGCTTCCTGGAGGAGGCGGATCCGAACGCCTGCAATCTGGCCGGGAAGGTGACGGACGGATGCCAGGTCTATATCGCGACCCGGGAGGAGACCAGCCGCATGGGCACGGCCCTGGAGCCAGGGATCCAGGCGGCGTCGCAGGAGATGCAGTCAGACGGATCCGCCGGAGACGCGCAGACGCAGGGCGGAGCGGCGGCACAGGACGCGGCAGGAAGGGTGGACCTGAATACCGCGGACGCAGCTGCGCTGAAGACGCTGCCCGGCATCGGGGACAGCCGTGCGGCGGCGATCCTCGCCTGGCGGGAGGAAAACGGGCGCTTTACGTGTATCGAAGACATCATGAAGGTGAATGGCATCAAGCAGGGCGCATTCGATAAGATAAAAGATCTGATCACCGTGGGAGCGGGATGAGCCGCCTGCGGGCATGAGGGAGGAAAAGATGGCGAAAAAGGTTCTGGTGGTGGATGATGAGAAGCTGATCGTAAAAGGGATCCGGTTCAGCCTGGAGCAGGACGGCATGGAGGTCACCTGTGCCTATGACGGGGAGGAGGCCCTGCAGTATGCGCAGAGTCAGGATTTTGATATCATCCTGCTGGATATCATGCTGCCGAAGATGAGCGGGACCGAAGTCTGCCAGCAGATCCGCGAGTTCTCCAGCGTGCCCATCGTGATGCTGACCGCGAAGAGCGACGACATGGATAAGATCATGGGGCTGGAATACGGCGCCGACGATTATATCACGAAGCCCTTTAACATTCTGGAGGTGAAGGCGCGCATCAAGGCGATCATGCGGCGCACCGCGGCCCGGGAGGCGGCCAGACCGCAGGACGACGTCATCGTCCGGGGTGACATGCGCATGGACTGTGAAAGCCGCCGCGTGAGCATTTCCGGCAAGGAAGTGAACCTCACCGCCCGGGAGTTCGATGTGCTCGAGCTCCTCATCAAGAACCCCAACAAGGTTTACAGCAGGGAGACTCTGCTGAAGCTCGTGTGGGGCGCCGACTATCCGGGAGACGTCCGCACCGTGGACGTCCATATCCGCCGCCTCCGGGAAAAGATCGAATCGAATCCCAGCGAACCCCGCTACGTACATACCAAATGGGGCGTCGGCTACTTCTTCCGCGCATAAGCAGAGCCGGACCCGCCAGTCAGGGGGCTGGCGGGATGCGTGCATCCCGGCCAGACCGCGGCCTGCTTTTTACTCACACCTCACCCGGAGGTCCTTCATGGATACGACGTCCAACGGCCTGCTGCAGCGGATCCTGCGCAGAGTGCCGATCCTGAGAAGCCAGAAGGCTTATATATTCATCCTGATGCTGGCGATCGGCGTGATCCCCAGCGTCGTCATGCGCGCCGGGATCCTGGAAAGCTACGAAAAGCGCGCGGTCTCCGTGCGCACGTCGGACGTGACCACCCAGTATCGGATCATCGCGGACCATCTCCTCAACTACAATTATCTCCAGGACACGTCGTCGGAAGTGATCAACGCGGAGCTGGAGCAGATGTCCAATCTCTACGACGGCCGCGTCATGATCATCAGCGGCAATTTCCGCATCGTCAAGGATACCTATGCCATAAGCGAAGGGCGGACGATGATCTCCGAGGAGGTCATCAAATGCTTCAACGGAGAGAGTACTTCCCGCCACGACAGGGAAAACGGCTATATCGAGATGACGGTCCCGATCGTGGAGACGAAGCGGGTGGACGGAAAAACCGTTTCCCAGGTGCGCGGCGTGATCCTGGCGAGCGCATCCACGGACAGCATCGTGGCCACGATGGAGCTGATGCGGCACAGGGCGATGATCCTGGAGATCGTGATGACCATCCTCATTCTGGGGATCGTGCCGTTTTTGGCCCATATCCTGACGCTTCCGTTCAGCCGGGTCACCCGGGCCATCAATGAGGTGCGGGACGGCTATACCGACAGGGAGATCTCCGTGCCGGATTACATAGAGACGGAACACATCGCGGACGCCTTCAATCAGCTTTTGGGCAGGATGCGGCAGCTCAACGATTCGCGGCAGGAATTCGTAGCGAACGTGTCCCATGAGCTGAAAACCCCCATGACATCGGTCAAGGTCCTGGCGGATTCCCTGAATCAGCAGCCGGACGTTCCCGTGGAGCTCTATCAGGAGTTCATGCAGGATATCACCCAGGAGATCGAACGGGAGAACAAGATCATCAACGATCTTCTGTCGCTGGTGAAAATGGACAAGACGGAGGCGGAGATGGATATCAGCGCCGTCAACATCAACGAGCTTCTGGAGAGCACGCTGAAGCGGCTGCGGCCCATCGCGCGCAAACAGGATGTGGAGATCGTCTTCGAGAGCATGCGTCCCGTGACGGCGGAGGTGGACGAGATCAAGATGTCCCAGATCTTCACGAATCTGGTGGAAAACGCCATCAAGTACAACAAGGAACACGGATGGGTGAAGGTGGTCCTGGACGCGGATCATCAGTTTTTCACGGTGGAAGTGTCGGATTCCGGCATCGGCATCGGAGAAGAGGATTACGATCATATTTTCGATCGCTTTTACCGGGTGGACAAGTCCCATTCCAGGGAGATCGGCGGTACGGGCCTGGGCCTTTCCATCACCCGCAGCGCGGTGCTTCTGCACCGCGGTTCCATCCGGGTCAGCAGCGTCGAGGGAGAGGGCACCTGTTTTACGGTGAAGATACCGCTTTCCTATATCAAGGCAGGAGGAAAAGGCAGACTATGAAGCGACGGAAAGACGGCCGCCTCATTTGGCGGCGGATCCTCATTGTGCTGACGGCCGCGCTTTTCTTCGGTGCGGTTTCCGGCTGTTCGAAGGAAGAGGCGGCCCGGCAGGAAGGGACCATATCCGTCTACTATATCAACAAGGCGGAGACGAGGATCACCCCGGTGGCCCACGTGCTGGAGTCCGCGGATTTCGGAGAGCAGGTGGAAGAGGCGGTGGGTTTCATGATGGAAAACCCGGTGGAGCTTTCCCTGCGGACCGCAGTCAACGGATATTCGATCAAAGGCTGGGAGATGCAGGAATCCCTGCTGGTGCTGGATGTCAGTGAAGAATACAGAAATATCGCTCCGACGACGGAGGTGCTGGTCCGCGCAGCCATCGTGCGCACCATGACGCAGATCCCCGGCGTGGAGCATGTGGCGATGACGGTAGAGGGGGAGGCGCTGACGGACGCGCTGGGCGCGCCGGTTGGTCCCATGGCGGCGGATCTGTTCATCGATAACGCGGGGAATGAGATCAACGCCTATGAAAAGGTGTGGCTGACCCTTTATTTTGCCAATGAAACCGGGGACAGACTGGTATCCGCCAGCGTCCGAAAGGTGTATAACAGCAATATTTCCCTGGAAAAGCTCGTAGTGGAAAGCCTGATCGCCGGGCCGGAAGCGGACAGCGAGGGCATTTTCCCGGTCATCAATCCCAACACGAAGGTGCTCGGCGTCACCGTAAAGGACGGCACCTGCTATGTGAATCTGGACGACAGCTTCATGACGCAGATCTATAACGTGACGGGCGACGTGACGATCTATGCCATTGTCAATTCCCTGGCGGAGCTTCCGAATATCAACCGCGTACAGTTTTCGGTCAGCGGCAGCACGGAGCTCATTTACCGGGAGAATTTCAATCTGGCCAACGTGTACGAACGGAATCTTGACCTGGTTTACGGCGATCAGGAATGAGGAAGGACCGTTATTGAGAAGACCATTGTGTGCGATCCTGCTGCTTTTCCTGGCAGGGTATCTCATTCTGGCACCATCACCGCCCGATGAAGGGCGGTGGGACGGCTGGGCATGGGATACCGTTGTGCTGACGGGAGAAGCGGCCGATCCTGTCCATCCCGCGGACGGTTCGCGGGAAGGCAGGAGTTTTACGCTGAAACGGGTCGGCGTTCTGCGCGGTTTCGGCGTATCTTTAGGGACCGAGGAGTCCCTGTCTGAGAGCATTTCGGAAAGAGCGGAGGATCATCCGTATTTCACCAAAGAAGAAACCGTTTTATGTTATCTGAAGGAGGACAGCCCGCTGCCCCGGGTGGGGAGTGCGGTGCGGGTGGAGGGAAAGGCGGTCCCTTTTTCGGCGGCCACCAATCCCGGAGAATTCGATTACCGGGCCTATCAGAACGCCCGGGGCTGTGTCCTTTCCCTGCGCGACGCCGCGGTGCTGGAGGAGAGCGGGACGTTTGACAGGGCCGGACAGTTCCTCTTCGGACTGCGGAGCCGGACCGCGTATTTTTTCACCCGCGTGCTGGGCGCCGAGGACGGCGCGCTGGCCTGCGCCATGGTGCTGGGAGAGAAAAAGGGGCTGGACCAGGAGATCAAGTCACTCTATCAGGAAGCGGGCATTTCCCATCTTCTGGCCATATCGGGACTGCATATCTCCATGATCGGGCTGGGCCTGCTGGCGGCCCTGAAAAAAATGAGGCTTCCGCACGCGCTGTGCGCGTTCGCCTCGGCGGCGGTCCTTTGGGCGTATGCCGCGATGGTGGGCATGAGCGTGTCCACCAGGCGGGCAGCGTTCATGTTCACGCTGATGCTGGCGGCGGGGCTCGTGGGGCGGACCGCGGATACGCTGACTTCCCTGACGCTGGCGGCCTTCTGGATCCTGACCGCGCAGCCCGCTCTGGCCGCGGACGCCGGATTTCAGCTTTCCTTTTCGGCGGTGGCAGGGATCGCGGCGGTCGTACCCGTGCTGCGGGAGCGCGGCCCGCAGCCGCCGGGGCGGGAGACGGGGCGTCTGCGAAGGACGGCCGCGGCGCTTCGGGACAGCGCCCTGACCAGCTTCGGCGTCACTTTGTCCATGCTCCCGTTTCTCCTGTTTCATTATTTCGAGTGGAATCCCTGGTCTGTTCTGGCCAATCTGGCGGTGATCCCCCTGATGAGCGTTTTGCTGTTCTTTCTTCTGCTGCTGGCGGCGCTGGGCCTGTGCCCGATGGGGTTTGGGCCCGTACGGGCGGCGGTATCTGCGGCCGTCCTGCCGGTAAAGGGGATCCTTTTCCTCTACCGAACGATCTGCGAGGGGATCGCCGCGCTGCCCTTCGGCCGTCTGCGCACGGGCGCGCCGGAGAAATGGCAGACCGCCGTTTTCGCAGCGGGGCTTTTTCTCCTGATCTGGCTGGGCACGAGGGTCCGGCCCTCGGTCCGCGCCGCGGCGGCGGCCCTGCTGACCGCCGTCTTCCTGATCCGGATCCCGGACGGCCTGCATATCACCATGCTGGACGTGGGTCAGGGAGAGTGTGTCTGCCTGGAGTCGCCGGACCGGAAATTCTGGCTGCTGGACGCGGGCAGCACCTCCAACGGCAGCGCGGGCAAGTATCAGATCGTCCCCTTCCTGAAGTACCGCGGGGCGGACGGGCTGGAGGGGATCTTCGTCAGCCATTGGGACGAGGATCATGTCAATGCGCTGGAGGACGTCTTCCGATGGGCGCAGGATGCGCGCCTTACGATCGGCGGGCTGTATTTGCCGGACACGGCGCTGCGGGATGAAAGCCTGGAAAACCTGCTGGCCCTCGCCGGTCGGTATGAGATCCCGGTGAAGCGCATCGGCGCCGGGGCATCCATGCGGGCGGGGGATCTGAAGCTGACCTGTCTGCATCCCGTTTCGGGACAGACGGCCGACGACCGCAACTACATCTCCGCGGTGCTGCGCCTGGAGTACGGGTCCTTTTCCGCGCTGTTCACAGGGGATCTGGAAACGGAAGGGGAGCAGTGGCTCGTGGATACATACGGGGACAGCGTTCTGGACAGCACTTTGCTGGACGCGGGCCATCACGGCGCGAAAAACGCGTCCTGCGACCGCTTCCTGGAAGCGGTATCGCCCCGGGCGGTCCTGATCACCTGCGGGCGGAACAACCGCTACGGCCATCCCGCGCCGGAGATGCTGGAGCGGGCGGAAAGGGCGGGGGTCCCCTGCTATATCACCGCGCGTTCCGGAGCGCTGAGCGTGTGCGTGAAAAAGGACCGGATGACGATTGAGCCTTTTCTTTCGGGATAAGGTATGGTAGAATATCCGCAAAGGGCAGAGCCGGACGAGCGAAAGGACAGATGCCGCGCCTGCGCGGGCAGATGGCATTTCGCCCATCCGGCGAGCGAAGCGAACTCGGGAAGCCGAAGGATTTCCGAGTCTCTGCCTGGGGCTTTGGGGATGTTCTGTCAGGCGCCGCAGTTCCTGTGTTTTCCGGTGAGCCGGAGGTGGGGGATATGAAACAGCTTTTGGAGGATATCAAAAACAACCGTCTGAAGCAGGCGTATCTGCTCTGCGGCGAAGAAGCTTATCTGCGGCTGCAGTACCGGGACCGTCTGCGCGATGCCCTGGCGGAGCCGGGAGATACCATGAATTACCACTATTTCGAGGGAAAGGACACGGATCCCGCCGGGCTGATCGACCTGGCGGAGACGATGCCGTTTTTCGCGGAACGCAGGGTCATCCTCGTGGAGAACAGCGGATTTTTCAAAAAATCCTGCGACCAGCTGGCGGATTATCTGCGGCATCTGCCGCCCACCGCGTATTTCGTGTTCGTGGAGACGGAGGTGGACAAAAGGGGACGGCTGTACAAGGCAGTCCGGGATGTGGGACGCGCCGTGGAATTTCAGACGCAGGATGAGGAAACGCTGAAAAAGTGGATCCTTTCCCTGGTCCGCAGGGAAGGGAAGCAGATCTCCGGGGCGACGCTCCACGCTTTTCTGCAGAAGACCGGAGCGGATATGGAGAACATCCGTCAGGAGCTGGAAAAGGTGTTCTGCTATACGATGGGGCGGGAGGCGATCACGGACGCGGATATCGAGGCAGTCTGTACGCGGCAGGTCAGCAATCAGATCTTCGATATGGTGGATGCCATCGCGCTTCAGAAGCAGCAGGAGGCGCTGCGGCTGTACTACGATCTGCTGTCGCTGAAGGAGAAGCCCATGCGCATCCTTTCTCTGGTGGCGCGGCAGTTCAATCTCCTGCTGCAGGCCAAGGAGCTGAAGAAGAAGGGATATGCCAGCCGCCAGATCGCGGAGAAGATCGGCGTGCCCGCTTTCTATGTGGGGAAATATATTTCCCAGGCCGCCGGATTCACGGACCGCTGGCTCCGCAATGCGCTGGAGGCCTGCATCCGGGCGGACGAGGCCGTCAAGACGGGGAAGCTGGAGGATGCGATGAGCGTGGAGCTGCTCCTCATAAGCTGCAGCCGGGGGAAGGGAGACAACAGGGGAGCCGGTGCGCGGGAGCGCGCCTGAGAAAAAGAAGGGAGGACATATTTTTATGGAGAAAAAGGTGCCGGAGTCGCTGCAGAAGCTGATCGGCCGCGTACAGGAGACCTTTGCAGATGATGAGGCCATGGTGCGGCTGTTCATCCGGTGTTTTACCAACACGCTGGATACGACCGTGCAGAAGATGGAGGATGGGACCACACATGTGATCACGGGGGACATTCCGGCCATGTGGCTGCGGGATTCTACCGCGCAGGTCCGGCCTTATCTGATCGCCGCGGCGGAGGATGAGGAGATCGCGGATCTGCTGGTGGGTCTTTCGAAGCGCCAGTTTTTCTTCCTGAATCACGATCCGTATGCCAACGCCTTCAATCAGGGGCCGGACGGCAGCCGGTGGGACGACGATGAGACGGAAATGACGGACTGGCTCTGGGAACGCAAATATGAGATCGATTCGCTCTGCTATCCGGTTCAGCTGGCCTGGCTGATCTGGAAAAATACGGGGCGCACCGATCACTTTGACGAGGCGTTCCATAAGGGACTTGCCCGTATCCTGTCCGTCTGGCGCACGGAACAGCACCATGAGGAGAGATCGCCCTACCGCTTCGTGCGCCGGAACTGTTATTTTACGGATACGCTGTCCCGGGAGGGGAAGGGCGCCCTGGTGAAGTCCGGCGTCGGCCTGCTCTGGTCGGGCTTCCGTCCCAGCGACGACGCCTGCGTATACGGATACCTGATCCCCGCCAATATGTTTGCCGTGGTGGTCCTGGGGTACATGCAGACCATCGCGGAAGAGATCCTGGGGGATCGGGAGATGGCGGCGGAGGCGGCCGCCCTGCGCGGGGAGATCCGTCAGGCCGTGGAATCGCTGGGCGTGGTCCGCAATCCCTATCTGGGGAAGGTGTACGCCTATGAGATCGACGGTTACGGACAGTATCTGCTGATGGATGATGCCAATATCCCCGGCCTGCTTTCGATGGAGTATCTGGGATATGAGCCGGAGGATCCCGAAACGGCGCAGAATACCCGGGAAATGATCCTAAGCTGTGCAAATCCCTACTATTATGAAGGGAGCGCCGCCCGGGGCTTGGGAAGCCAGCACACCGCGCCGGGATATATCTGGCATATTTCCCTGGCGGTCCAGGGCCTGACCAGCTCCTCCCGGGAGGAAAAGCGGAGGATCCTGGAGATGATGAAGAATACGGACGGCGGCAAAGGAATGATGCATGAGGGTTTTGATGCAAACGATCCGTCCAGATATACGCGGGAATGGTTTTCCTGGGCGAACGCCATATTCTGCGAGCTGGTACTGGATTATTGCGGGATCCGTGTGAAACGGTAAAAGAGAGGAGAAGAACATGTATTTGATACCCGCACCCGCCAGGGTGGAGAAAAAAGAGGGCGCGTTTACGGTTTCCTATGAGACATGGGCAGTGCTGGAGACAGGCTGCAGTGAAAGGACCGTCCGCCAGGCACAGCTTTTCCTGGAAAAGACAAAAGAAGTCCTGGGATATGCTCCGATGCTGACCAGAGGGAGCGCGCAAAAGGGCGATATCCGCATCCGCCGGGATGACGGGATGGCCGAACAGAGCTATGCGCTCCGCATCGGCCCGGAAGGCGTTGTGCTTTCCGGCGGTGAAAAGGGGCTTTGGCACGGGATGCAGACGCTTCTGCAGATCATGGAGCAGGAGGGGGCCGTGCTGCCTGCCCTGTGCATCGAAGACAGCCCCGCCATTTTGAACCGCGGCTATTATTTTGACTGCGCCAGGGGGCGCGTGCCGAAGCTGGAATGGCTGAAGAAGCTGGCGGACCGGATGGCCTATTACAAGCTGAATCAGCTGCAGCTTTATATCGAGCATTCCTATCTGTTCCGGGGGATGACGGAGCTGTGGCGGGACGATACGCCGCTGACCGCGGCGCAGATCCTGGAGCTCGACCGTTACTGTCAGGAGAGAGGCATTGAGCTGGTGCCGTCCCTTTCCAGCTTCGGGCATCTCTATAAGCTGCTGTCCACGAAGGAGTACGCGCATCTGTGCGAGCTTCCGGACAGCGATGCCCAGCCCTTTTCCCTGTACGGGAGGATGGCCCACCATACGATCGATGTGACCAATCCCGACGGCATTGCGCTCATCAAGGCGATGGTGAAGGAATACATGGAGCTGTTTTCCTCCAGGCAGTTCAATCTCTGCGCGGACGAGACCTTCGACCTGGGCACGGGAAAAAGCCGGGCGCTGGCGGAGAAAAACGGAAAGAGCAGCGTTTATATCGGCTATGTGAAGGAGCTGGCGCAGTTCATTCTGGACAACGGCAGACGGCCCATGTTCTGGGGCGATATCATCGTGGAATTCCCGGAGATGATCCGGGAACTGCCGGAGGAGATCATCTGTCTGACCTGGGGATACGCGAAGGAGCAGTCGGATTTTTCTGTGAAGGCCATGCGGGAGGCGGGGGCCGTGCAGTACTGCTGCCCCGGCTGCGCGTCCTGGAACGAATTCGTCCCGCTCTATCGGACCGCCTATGAAAATATCCGGCGGATGTGCGCCTATGCCGGGCAGTACGGCGCGGTGGGCGTGCTCAACACGGACTGGGGCGATTTCCTGCATCTGAATCATCCGGAATTCTCCGCTCCCGGCATGATCTATGGCGCGGCATTTTCCTGGAACGCCGATGTGCCCGCCTTTGAGGAGATCAACCGGCAAATCTCCCGCATCGAGTATCATGACAGCTCGGAGAAGCTTTTGGAGATCCTGAGCGGGGTCGAGGAACAGAAGGCCTTCGGCTGGTATTCGGCCTGTATGTACTGGGAGGCCGCCCGGGGGATCTCCGAGAGATTCAGAACCGAGGAGGAGATCGCAGGGCTGTTCGCGGACGCCGCGGACGCGGAGGCGAAGAACCGAAGGCTGGAGGAGATCAAAGCGGCGCTTTATGCGCAGATCCGGACGACGGACGGCCGGGATCGGGAGCGCATCTGGCCCTTCATCATGGCTGTGGAAGGAACGGAGGTCTTCAACGCCGTCGGCTGCATGATCGGCAGCGCGGTGCTGAAAAAGAACCCGGCCGATACGGCGGCAGCCTGGGCGCTGGCGAAGCGGCTGGAGCTCTGGTTCTACTATTATAAAGAGGTGTACCGCCGGATCAGCCGTCAGTCGGAGCTTCCCCGCATGGAGGCCATGATCTGCTGGTACGGAGACCGGCTGCGCAGCCTGTGACGGAAGAAAAGCGGCCGTTTCGCGGTCTGCGGCGGGCGTCTGTTTCACGGCCTGTGACGGCCCGGGCCCCTGTTTTAGGGACTGTGACGGACCGGCGGCCGCTTTGCGGCCTGCGGAGGCGGCCCAAAGGCGCTTTTCTGTCATTTCCTGCATTTTGGAATTGACAAAGCGGCCTTTGTGTTTTATGATGGAGAAAAGAGAACATATGTTCTGATAAATGTTTTCGAAGAAGGAGAAATCAATGGAAAGAGAAGAGAGATTAAAGGCTCTGGACGCGGCGATCGCCCATCTGGAAAAGGAGTACGGCAAGGGCACCGTGATGAAGCTGGGCGATCCGGCTTCCCAGATGAATGTGGAGACGATCCCCACCGGTTCCCTGAGCCTGGATATAGCGCTGGGGCTGGGAGGGATCCCCAAAGGGCGTATCGTGGAGATCTACGGTCCGGAATCCAGCGGCAAGACGACCGTGACGCTGCACATGATCGCGGAGGTGCAGAAGCGGGGCGGCATCGCCGGCTTCATCGACGCCGAGCATGCGCTGGATCCCGTCTATGCGAAGAATATCGGCGTGGATATCGACAACCTCTATATCTCGCAGCCCGATAACGGCGAACAGGCGCTGGAGATCACGGAGACGATGGTGCGCTCCGGAGCGGTGGATATCGTGGTCGTGGACTCCGTGGCTGCGCTGGTGCCGCGAGCCGAGATCGAGGGCGACATGGGAGATTCCCATGTGGGCCTGCAGGCCAGACTGATGTCTCAGGCACTGCGCAAGCTGACCGGCGTGATCAGCAAGTCGAACTGCACGGTCGTATTCATCAACCAGCTCCGTGAGAAGGTGGGCGTCATGTTCGGGAATCCCGAGACCACCACCGGCGGCAGAGCGCTGAAGTTCTATTCTTCGGTGCGGCTGGATGTCAGGAGGATCGAAGCGCTGAAGCAGGGCGGCGAGGTGGTCGGCAACCGTACCCGCGTGAAGGTGGTGAAGAATAAGATCGCGCCGCCGTTCAAGGAGGCGGAATTCGATATCATGTTCGGAGAGGGGATCTCCATGACCGGGGATATCCTGGATCTGGCGGCCAACTGCGGCGTGGTGAACAAGAGCGGCGCCTGGTATGCCTACGAGGGCAATAAGATCGGGCAGGGCCGCGAGAACGCGAAGCAGTACCTGAAGGACAACCCGGAGGCCTGCGCCGAGATCGAGCAGAAGGTCAGGGAGCATTACGGCCTTGGGAAGAAAGAGGAGCCTGAAGAATGACTGTGACCGGAGTGGAACCAGTTTCCCGCTCCCGGTACAAGGTATATGTGGATGAATGCTTCGCCTTTGTGTTATACAAAGGCGAACTTCATTCCTACGGGATCCGGACGGGAGAAGAGCTGGACGAGAAGGCCTACAGCGAGATCGTGGGCCAGCTTTTGCCCAGACGCGCGAAGCTGCGCTGCATGAGCCTGCTGCAGAGCCGCCCGTACACGGAGAAGCGCCTGCGGGAGAAGCTGGAGGAGGGCCTCTATCCCGCAGCCTGCGTGGAAGAAGCGCTGGCGTATGTGAAGTCCTACGGCTATGTGGACGACGCCAGGTATGCCAGAGATTATATCGAGGATCAAAAAGAAAAAAAGAGCCGCCGCGCGATCGAACAGGATCTGCGCAGCCGGGGTATTGCGCCGGAGGCGATAGAGGCCGCGTTCGCCTCCGCGGAGCGGTACGGCGGCGCGGCGGACGAGGAGGCCCTGGCCAGACGTCTGCTGGAGAAGAAGCACTTTTCGTCCGATGGGGCCGACTGGAAGGAGACGCAGAAAATGGCCGCCTTCCTGTACCGGAAGGGGATCGGCGCGGATGTCGTGCGCAGGGTGCTCCGGGATGCAGACGGCGCCTTTGAGACGTGAGCGCCGCAGCCGACGGGGAGCAAAAGGGACGCCGGAGAGGGCGCCCCGGATGGCGCACGGGCAGAAAATGGGAAATCGGTATCGGAAAATGAAAATGCGGCATAAATTGTGCTTGACATAACATACAGATTTGGTTAGAATTGAAGTGTTGTAATTTGATTATAAGGATGTGTTTCCAGTCGCATTCTATAACAGATATCGTACAATGAAAATTTAATAAGGAGGTGCTCCTGTAATGTTGGTGCAGATAGCGGCAGCGGTCATCGTCACGCTCATCATTTCCATACCGGTTACCGCCTTCCTTGCCAAGGATCACTGTAAAAAGGAGATCGAGGGCAGGATCGGCAACGCGGAAGACAAAGCCAGAGAGATCATCGATGAGGCATTGAAGACGGCTGAGGCGAAGAAACGGGAAGGATTGCTGGAAGTCAAGGAAGAATCCATTCGTACGAAGAACGAACTGGATAAGGAGATCAAAGAGCGCAGGAACGAGATGCAGCGCTTTGAACGCCGGGTGCAGCAGAAGGAAGAGAACATCGATAAGAAGGCCGATGCGATCGAGAAGAAAGAGGCCCAGCTGGCGAAACGCGAAGAGGAAATGCGCAGGCAGCGTGAAGAAATATCCAAGCTGAACGAACAGCGGATACAGGAACTGGAAAGAATCTCTGGTTTAACCTCCGACCAGGCAAAAGAATACCTTTTGAAGATTGTCGAAGACGAAGTAAAGCATGAGTCGGCCATGATGATCAAGGAAATGGAACATCGGGCCAAGGAAGAAGCGGACAAGAAGGCCAAGGAATACGTGGTGAACGCCATTCAGAAGTGTGCGGCGGATCACGTTTCCGAAACGACCATTTCCGTGGTGCAGCTTCCCAATGATGAGATGAAGGGCCGGATCATCGGACGCGAGGGCCGTAATATACGGACGCTGGAAACGCTGACCGGCGTGGATCTGATCATCGACGATACGCCGGAAGCAGTCGTCCTTTCAGGCTTCGACCCGATCCGCCGCGAAGTGGCGCGGATCGCGCTGGAGAAGCTGATCGTGGACGGCCGTATCCATCCCGCCAGGATCGAAGAGATGGTGGAGAAGGCGCAGAAGGAAGTTGAGAACATGATCAAGGAAGAGGGTGAAGCGGCTGTCCTGGAAGTGGGCGTGCACGGTATTCATCCCGAGCTCGTCAAGCTTCTGGGCAAGATGAAATTCCGTACCAGCTACGGTCAGAACGCTCTGAAGCATTCCATCGAGGTGGCGCAGCTCTCCGGACTTCTGGCTGCAGAGATGGGGCTGGATGTACGGCTGGCGAAGCGTGCCGGTCTGCTTCATGACATCGGCAAGGCGGTCGACCATGAAATGGAAGGCTCCCACATTCAGCTCGGCGCTGAGCTGTGCAGGAAGTATCGGGAGTCCGCAACGGTGATCAACGCCGTGGAATCCCATCACGGAGACAAGGAACCGACTTCCCTGATCTCCTGTCTCGTTCAGGCCGCCGATACCATTTCCGCGGCGAGGCCGGGCGCGAGGAGAGAGACGCTGGAGACTTATACCAGCAGACTGAAACAGTTAGAAGACATTTCCAACAATTTCAAAGGTGTAGAAAAATCTTTTGCCATTCAGGCGGGCAGAGAGATTCGAGTCATGGTGGTGCCGGAGCAGATTTCCGATGCGGATATGGTGCTCCTGGCGCGCGATATTTCAAAACAGATCGAAGCGGAACTGGAGTATCCCGGACAGATCAAGGTCAATGTGATCCGGGAGAGCCGTGTGACCGATTATGCGAAATAGCACAAGCCAAAGGAAAAATGCGGAAAGGCCCTGTAAATACTGGATTTACGGGCCTTTCTTTTTTTGCGCATTTTTGCCGTTTCCTGTTCTGGAAACCCGTTCCCGGCATAAAATAAAAAAACACGGTATCGCTCTGTCTGTTTTCCGGACGGGGCGGGGAGCGGCGCATTTGAACGGGAGAATGAGAAAAAAAGAGAGGACGGTCTGGGCCGCGTTCTTTTTCGCGGGCTTTCTGGCGGGCATCGCGGCGGTTTGCCTGAAGCCGGACGCGCTGGTGCTCCGGCCGGGTTTCCTGGACGCGCAGACCCTTCTGCGGGTACGGTATCTGGATGTCAACAGAAACGCGCTACTTTTGTATTCCCTGCGGCAGCGGCTGGGAACCGCCGTATTCCTGATCCTTCTGGCGGCGGCCGGCTTCGGCGGCGCGGGGAGCTGCCTGCTCCCGGCCTGGGGCGGCCTGTCCGCGGGCGCTGTGCTGACGGCGCTTTCCGTGCGGTACGGGATCAAAGGACCCCTGCTGTTTCTCGGGACCGTGCTGCCGCAGCAGATCCTGCTGATCCCGGGCTTTCTGATGCTTCTGGACTGGTGCATGGGAAAACAGGAAAAGAAGAAGCTGCTGCTTTCCCTGGCGGTTGTCATAACGGGCTGTATCCTGGAAAGTTATGTAAATCCCTTTTTCCTGAAAGTGGTGCTGGGATTCCTCTGATACGGGAGGGAGAGGCACAGCGCCGGTGACGGGGCGGCGCCATACCGGGCCCGCTTGGTCAATCCGCCAAAAATTTGCCGGAAATACGGGAAATTTCCACATTGCTTTTCCGAAGCGGATTGCTTATAATTGGTTTCGGGACAAAAGAGAAGGCTGTGTTCCCGCGCAGGGAAGGACAAAGTGGAATGGAAGAGCGGATTTCGGCGTTTATTACATATTTACATAATGTAAAAAACACTTCGCAGAATACGGAGCAGTCATACCGGCGGGATCTGCACAAGCTCTCCGTTTTTCTTTCCTCGGAAGGGATCTGGCGGGCCGAGGATATCACTGCCGTCTCCCTGAATGCCTACGTGCGCTATCTGGAGGAAAATCACTTCAAGGCGGCGACGATCTCCCGCAACATCGCCTCCATCCGCACTTTTTTTCATTATCTGCTGCGGGAGGGGATCATCTCGGCGGACGTTTCCGAGCATCTGAAGCCGCCCAGGGTGGAGAAGCATGTGCCGGACGTTCTTTCGATGGAAGAGGTGGAGAAGCTGCTGTCCCAGCCCGGGAACAGAAACGTGAAGGAAATCCGGGACAAGGCTATGCTGGAGCTTTTGTATGCCACGGGGATCCGGGTATCCGAGCTCATCAGCCTGCAGATCACGGACGTGAACATGCAGATGGGCTATATCATCTGTCACGACCGGAACCGGGAGCGGGCCGTCCCGTTCGGGAGCAAGGCGCGGGAGGCGCTCAGCGCATATTTTTTCAAGGCGCGGGGAGCTATGGTGGACGATCCGGCGGAGCAGACGCTGTTCGTGAATTATTCCGGCTCGCCCATGAGCCGCCAGGGCTTCTGGAAGCTGATCAAGCACTATGCGAAGCAGGCGGGGATCGAACGGGAGATCACGCCCCATACGCTGCGCCATTCTTTTGCGGCCCATCTGGTGGCGAACGGCGCAGACCTGCGGAGCGTGCAGGAGATGCTGGGACATGCCGATATCTCCACGACGCAGATCTATGCCGGACTGGATCAGAACCGCATCCGGGAGGTATATGCGAATCATCACCCGCGGGGATGAGGGCCCGGAAATTTTTCCCAAAAAAGAGAACGAAGAGAACGAAAGGCGGCGGGAAT
Organism: uncultured Eisenbergiella sp.; assembly: GCA_947631815.1. Lineage (GTDB taxonomy): Bacteria > Bacillota > Clostridia > Lachnospirales > Lachnospiraceae > Gallintestinimicrobium. Next base: position 4,628 of record CANRMT010000002.1, on the reverse strand, counting down.
GCGCGCCGCATCCCGTCCTCAGGAACGACGAAAACGCTGTGCAGAGGCTGTCCGCACAGCGTTTTTAAAATGCATGATGATAGAAGACAGGGAGATCCGCTGCCGCAGCGGGCTTACGGGTTCAGCTCCGCCAGATCGTAGATGAGCCGTTCGGAGGCCTCCCAGCCCAGACAGGGATCGGTGATGGACTGGCCGTAGACGCCGCCGCCCACCTTCTGACAGCCCTCCACGAGATAGCTTTCCACCATGACGCCCTTCACCAGGGAACGGATATCGGCGCTCAGCCTGCGGCTGTGCATCACTTCCTTGACGATCCGGACCTGCTGCTCGAACTGCTTGTTGGAATTGGAGTGGTTGGAATCGATGATACAGGCCGGATTTTTCAGGTCGCGCTCATTGTACAGCGTGAGCAGGGTGTTCAGATCCTCGTAGTGGTAATTTGGGAGATTGCGGCCGTATTTGTTGGTGGCCCCCCGCAGGACGGTGTGCGCAAGCTCGTTGCCGTCGGTCCTGACCTCCCAGCCCCGGTAGGTGAAGGAGTGGGGATGCTGGGCGGCGTAGACGGAGTTGAGCATGACGGAGAAATCGCCGCTGGTGGGGTTCTTCATACCGGCGGGCACGTCAAAACCGCTGACGGTCAGACGGTGCTGCTGATCCTCCACCGAACGGGCGCCGATGGCCACATAGGAGAGGATGTCGGACACGTATCCCCAGTTATCGGGGTAGAGCATCTCATCCGCCGCGGTCAGGCCGGATTCCTCAAAGGCGCGGATGTGCATTTTCCGCATGGCGATCAGCCCTTTTACGAAGTCCTCTCCCTTTTCCGGGTCTGGCTGGTGGACGATCCCTTTGTAGCCGTCGCCGGTGGTGCGGGGCTTGTTGGTATAGATCCTGGGGATCAGGATCAGGCGGTCCTTTACTTTATCGTTGAGCCCGGCCAGGCGGCTGATATAGTCGCAGACGGAATCCTCGTTGTCCGCGGAGCAGGGGCCGATGATGACCAGAAATTTATCGCTTTTCCCGGTGATGACGTCCCGGATCTCGCGGTCCCGGACCGCCTTCAGGCGCTCGAACTCCGCCGGGACCGGATACTGCTGCCGGATGGAGTCGGGGGTGGGAAGCTGATTGATAAAAGTGAAACTCATGATTCGTTTTTCTCCTTTGTTCGCTTTTGAGCGTGCACGCTTATTATAGTATACCCGTTTCGGAAACGCAAGGGCGTTTTCGGCCCATGACCAGCCCCGCGGCCCGGGCTCCTACCGGGGAGAGCCTGCGGCCCAAAGCGTCGCCGCCCGCGGACATTCCTTTTCCGGACACGCTCGCGCTCGAGAAAAACGCAGCGGTGCTAAACTCGGCTTCGCCCAGAGGGCTCGCCTTGTTAAGCACCGGCGTTTTTCTAACGGTCCGGGAAAATGGAATGTCCGCGGGCGGCGACACTTTGGGCCGGAGGCCCTCTGGGGGAGGAGTCCGGGCCGCGGGGCTGGTCATGGGCCGGAGGTCCGCTTCAGGTGTCCGGATAGGAAAAGGAAACAGCAGAGCGTGGTGAGCAGATGCGCCAGCACCATGCCGCTCAGAAGCCCCGGCAGTCCGAAACGCGGGACGGCGAAGAAAACGAAAGCGATGCGCACCAGCTGGGCCGCGGTGTTGACGAGAAAGGTGCAGCCGGTCTTCCCCAGCCCATTCAGGATGGAAAACAGCGTGGTGTTCAGGTAAAGGAACGGGCACAGGAAGCTCAGGATGCGGATAAAATATCCGGCGGTTTCACTGTGAAAGAGGACGGAGCCGATGAAGGGCCCCGAAAGCAGGAAAAATCCCATGCAGGCAAAGCCCATCAGCGCGCAGTACCGGACGCAGCGGAAGACGGCGGAACGGATGGCGCGGCGGTTCCCGGAGGCGTCCGCTTCCGCGATCAGGGGCATGAGCAGAACAGAGACGGAGTTGGTCAGCGCCGTGGGAAACAGGATGCAGGTCATCGCCATGCCGGTGAAAATGCCGTAGAGGGAAATGGCCTGTTTGGGCGTATAGCCGAAGAGCTGGAGGCTGACGGGGATGCGGGCCGATTCCATAGCGCCCAGCAGGTGCAGGAAGACCCGGTTGGCGGAGAGAGGCGCGGCAAACAGCAGGATCTGCGGGACAACGGATCGGGAAGCATTGCGGACAGGGCCGAAGCTGCCATTGCGAGCGGGACCGCGGTCCGGGAAGCTGCCGATGCGGGAGGCACCGCGGTCAGGGGCGAACCTGTCAATGCGGGAGGCACTGCGGTTGGAATCGAAGCCGCCGGTGTGAGCGGGACCGCGGTCCGGGAAGCCACCGATTCTGGAAGCACCGCGTTCATGGCCGAAAAAGCCGGAGATTTCGGCGTGCGGCAGGGAGCGCCCGGCCTGGCTGGCGGACATTCTTTTGGTAAAATGCAGGAAGGTGACGGGAACGGCCGCCAGCATGGACGCGAATTCGCCGATGACCAGGCCGACCGCGGCCGCCGTAATGGAAAAGGTGACCTGATGCGCCTGCGCATAGTTCCAGAACAGGAAAACGCTGCCCACCCGGAAGCACTGCTCAAACAGTTGGCAGAAGGCGGGAAGCCCCGCTTTTTTGATGCCGTAAAAATAGCCGTTGATGCAGGAATGGACGGCCGCGGCGGGGAAGGAGAGCGCCGCAATGCGCAGAAGGGGCGCACAGCGCGGCTCCGAGAGGAGCGCGGCGGCGATGAAGTCCGCGCGGCGATAGACGAACAGAGCGCAGAGGACGGACAGACCGCCGGAAAAGGCGAGGCCCGTCTTCAGGATATGAAGCTGTCCCTCCGGGCGGTTCTGGGGCAGAGCGGCCACAAATTTGGAGACGGCGCTCTGGATGCCGGAGGTGCACAGGGCGAAGGTCAGCGCCAGCACCGGGTTGATGAGTTCGTAGATGCCCATGCCCTCCGCCCCGAACATGCGGGAGAGGAAGATCCGGTAAAAAAAGCCGATACAGCGGCTGAGAAGCCCCGCAGCGGTCAGTATGAAGGTCCCTTTGATCAGCGCGTTTTTTTTCATGGAAAGCGCTCCCGGATGGCAAAGCGGTATAACTATCTGTATGCGGAGGCGGAGCGGTTATGCCTGTCCGGCCCTCCCACAGGAAACGTCCCGCAGGGAAAGCGCCGCCGGGGCCGGTGGACATTCCTTTTCCGGACACGCTTGCGCTCGAGAAAAACGCAGCGGTGCTAAACTCGGCTTCGCCCAGAGGGATCGCCTTGTTAAGCACCGGCGTTTTTCTAACGGTCCGGGAAAATGGAATGTCCACCGGCCCCGGCAGCGCTTTCCGTGCGGGACGTTTTCTGCGGGAGGGCCCTGCGCCCGATACAAAACAGTTGCGCGCGGTTCTCTTTTAGGCTATACTTTTGGTACATGCAAACCATCGTTTACGGGAAAGGCGGAAATACGGATGAATACGGACAGATATATCAGCCCCCTGTCGGAGCGCTATGCCAGCCGGCAGATGCAGTATATTTTTTCACAGGATATGAAGTTCCGGACCTGGCGGCGGCTGTGGATCGCGCTGGCGGAGACGGAAAAGGAGCTGGGGCTTCCCATCACTCAGGAACAGATCGACGAGCTGAAGGCGCATGCGGAGGACATCAACTATGACGTGGCGAAGGCGCGGGAGAAGGAAGTGCGTCACGACGTCATGAGCCATGTGTACGCCTACGGGGTGCAGTGCCCCAAGGCGAAGGGCATCATCCATCTGGGGGCTACCTCCTGTTATGTGGGGGATAACACGGATATCATCATCATGGCGGAGGCGCTGCGGCTGGTGCGCAAAAAGCTTTTGAACGTGCTGGCGGAGCTCTCCGATTTCGCACAGGCGCAGAAGGCCCAGCCCACGCTGGCTTTCACCCATTTCCAGCCCGCCCAGCCCACCACGGTGGGAAAGCGCGCCACGCTCTGGATGCAGGAGTTTTACATGGATTTCTGCGATCTGGAATATGTGCTGGGCTCTTTGAAGCTGCTGGGCTCCAAGGGGACCACGGGGACCCAGGCTTCTTTCCTGGAGCTTTTCGCGGGAGATCAGGAGAAGGTGGAGCGGCTGGATCCGATGATCGCGGAGAAAATGGGCTTTTCCGGCTGTTATCCGGTTTCCGGGCAGACCTATTCCCGCAAGGTGGACACCCGCGTGATGAACGTGCTGGCGGGGATCGCGGCCAGCGCGCACAAGATGTCCAACGATATCCGTCTGCTCCAGCATCTGAAGGAGGTGGAGGAGCCCTTCGAAAAGAATCAGATCGGGTCCTCGGCCATGGCCTATAAGAGGAACCCCATGCGTTCCGAGCGCATCGCGTCCCTGTCCCGCTATGTGATGGTGGATGCGCTGAATCCGGCCATCACGTCTGCGACCCAGTGGTTCGAACGGACGCTGGACGATTCGGCCAACAAGCGCCTTTCCATCGCGGAGGGGTTTCTGGCGGTGGACGGCATTCTGGATCTGTGCATGAACGTGGTGGACGGCCTGGTGGTCTATCCGAAGGTCATCGAAAAGCGACTGCGCAGCGAGCTCCCCTTCATGGCGACGGAAAATATCATGATGGACGCCGTGAAGGCGGGCGGAGACCGGCAGGAGCTGCACGAGCGCATCCGGGAGCTTTCCATGGAGGC
>CANRMT010000001.1 GCA_947631815.1 uncultured Eisenbergiella sp. | reverse complement strand
GCACATCTTGCGTTTTTAACCAAATGGTGATATACTGAGATCAATCTCACAGCAATATACGGATCTTACGGCAGACGTCCTGCGGACTGCCGGGTTTTTTGCGGCCGCAGGCGGGCCGGACGGTCATTCATAGATCAAACGAGGCTTTTTTACCATGAATATCAATGAAATCGCGCAGATGGCCGGGGTGTCCAGGGCGACGGTTTCCCGGTATCTGAATGACGGCTACGTCAGCGCGGAGAAAAGGGCGCGTATTCAGAAGGTAATTGAAGAGACCAGCTATCAGCCGTCCTCTCAGGCGCAGATGCTGCGGACGAAGCGGACGAAGCAGGTGGGGATCATCATCCCGCAGATCAATCTGGAATCCATCAGCAGGATGATCTCCGGCATCACGGTAGTCCTGCGGGAGGCGGGATTTCAGATGCTTTTGGCCAATGCGGAGCACAACGAGAGCGAAGAGCTGAAATATCTGAAGCTGTTCGCGGAGAATCAGGTGGACGGCATTATCATGTTCGCTACCGCCGTCACGGCGGAGCATAAGCGTGCGCTGAAGGCACTGCAGGTCCCGGCGGTGATCCTGGGCCAGCAGATGGAAGGTTATTCCTGCGTCTATCAGGACGATTACAATGCGTCGAAGGAAGCGGCGCGGATGCTCCTGGAGGCAGGGGCGGCAAGGATCGGATATATCGGTGTCACCCAGAAGAATCAGGCCGTGGGACGTCTGAGAAAACAGGGATTTCTGGATGTGCTGCGGGAAAACGGGATACACTGGGATGAGAGCCTTTACGAAGAATGCGGGTTTTCGGCGGAAGAGGGCTATCAGGCGGCGGAGGCGCTGCTGGCGAGACATCCCGATCTTCAGGCCGTGTTCGGCGCGACGGATACCATCGCGCTGGGCGCTATGTCCCGGATCCTGGAATCGGGCAGACGGGTCCCGGAAGAGGTGGCGATAGCGGGGATCGGGGATCTGATCATCGGGAAGCTGATCCGGCCCGGCCTGTCCAGCGTGCATTATTATTATAACGCGACGGGACAGGAGGCGGCCAGGCTCCTGCTGGAGCTCATGAACGGCAGCTCGGCCGGAAAAGAAGTGAAAATGGGATATCGCGTACAGCCGCGCGGCACGACCAGGCAGACGGCAAAGGAACTGTCGGGAGCGCCGGACAGGGGCTGACGGAGGGATCCATGACGGAAGCTGACAGGAAACGAGTGGAAACGGCGGCACGTTTTGCCGCCGGTTTGTGTATGTATGCGGGGGAGGACCAGGCGTTTTACGATCGCTTCTGGTCAGGCCTGCTGCGTCATACCGATATCCTGCGGGAGTTCATTTACTATATGGAAAGGGGCGAATTCGCGTGCCGCGCCCGGGTGGAGGGCTTAACGGCGGCGGATGTCCTGGTCTGGCAGATCGATCATTTCAAGGCGGCCATGGACCGGGACAGAGGGGGCCTTGACAGCGACCGGAGGAAGATGGCGCTGTACGCTTTCGATACGCTCCTGAAGCTCGCGGAGGATCCGGAGCGGTACCGCGGCACGCTCCTGTCGGATACCGGCACGGATTATCCGGGAAAGTTCGGCGGGTTATGAGGCAAGAGGATCGGGAAACGAGCCGGACGGCCTGATCTTTCGCTTATATTCTGCGGCGTCCGCCGCAGGGAGGAAACGATGGGAAATGTGGTGGATTATGTGAAGCAGTACGGAGATCAGGATTTTTCCGAGCGGCCGTTCGGAGAGGCGGATGTCCTGGTCATGGCGATGCTTTCCTATATGTCCTTTGACGGTCTGGTCCCCACGCCCGCAGAGCATAAGGATGCTGTGACGCTGGCGCAGATCGATGAGAGCATGGATCCGGCGAAGGTTTTTGAGAATAAGATGTATGTGAAGCGCAGCCAGAGTCTTTGGAGCGCGCTGCGCGGCACACGGCGCTTCTGGAATATGGGGTGCAATTTCTGCCGCACCAGGCTGGAAGAAGAGGAGACGATGCAGTTTTCTGCGATCACCTTTTTCCCGCAGGGGAGCCTGCCGGTGGTCGTGTTCCGCGGGACGGACGAGACCATCGTGGGCTGGAAGGAGGACTTTCATCTGGCGTTCAGCCGTCCGGTGGAGGCGCAGCGCATGAGCGCGCTGTATCTGACGCAGGTGAGCAGCCTGATGCAGGGAAATTATGTGGTCTGCGGGCATTCCAAGGGCGGCAACCTGGCGGTCTATTCCGCGATCTGGGCGGATCCTTTTGCCAGAGGGCAGGTGGAGGCGGTATACAGCCTGGACGGCCCGGGCTTTTTGCCGGAGCTCATCGAGGAAAAAGCGTACGAGGAAATACGCGGCCGGGTCCACAGGATCCTTCCCACGTCCTCGATGGTGGGGATGCTCCTGCAGAATTATGAGAGCTATGAGGTCGTCAAGAGCAGCGCGTTCGGCATGATGCAGCATGACGGGTATTCCTGGCAGATCGAGGACGGCGTTTTTGTACGGGCGGAGGAGATCCAGAGCAAGCGGAGGCGGATGGACGAGGTTCTGAACCGCTGGATCTTCGCTATGCCGGAACAGGAGCGGGAATTGTTTGTGGATTCCCTGTTCGGGATGATCGAGAAGACGGGCGCGTCCACGCTGACGGAGTTCGCGGCGGACTGGAAGAAGAATCTGAGGATCTGCGCGCAGCATATGCGCGGGCTGGATCCGGAGACGAGAAAGCGTTTCCGCCAGATCCTGCGGATGTTCCTGGAGATCTACAGAAGCGTGATGGAAACGGCGGTAAAACAGGAATTCGCAGAGCTGACCAGACCGGCGGAGGAATAAAAAACAGGACCGGGAAGCTCCCGATCCTGTGTGCAGTGCAGGAAAAGAGACTTGAACTCTCATGGTATTGCTACCATACGGACCTGAACCGTACGCGTCTGCCAATTCCGCCATTCCTGCGCGACAAAGAGAAGTATATAGGATATGGCGGGAAATGTCAACCTTTTTTTGAAAAAAATTTCCCCCTTTCCAGGATGACCTGTTCGAACAGCAGACCGACGAGAAACCAGGCCGGTGCATAGTCAAGGCGGATGACGCCCCTGACATTCCAGCCCGCGTGATGGTAGCGCCACGGACAGCGCTTCTTCTTCGCCAGGAACCGGCCGCTGGCGTATTCCGCGCCGAAGATGCAGCTCATGTAGACCAGCCCCCGGACGATCCAGTGGAAGCCGGAGAGCAGGTGACACAGAGGCCGCAGCAGGCAGGCGCTCCCGTAGATGGGGAACATGAGAACGGAGGTATGGCCGGTGAGCGTTGGGTCCCGTCTGCGGAACGATTCAAAGGAAGTGACGAGGATCTCCATGCACCATCCCAGCACGCCGCAGTGGACAAAATCCTTCAAAAATTTTTTCATAAAAATAGTATATATGTAACTTCTTTTTTTATACAGTTTGTGTTAAGATAAAAAGAGATCATGCAGCAGTCTCGCCCCTTCGCGGCGCATGGAGCGGACCGCGAGGGTTCCCGCAGGCGGGGCAGTGAGCTGCGGAGATTTCCGCAGGCAGAGCAGTGCATCGCGGAGGTTTCCGCAGGCTGCGGCGCAAAAGATAAGATTTCGGAGGACGGCATGGATTTAGGACAGCTCAGGGATCGGCTCGATGAGATCGACGCTCAGATCGTCAGGCTATATGGGGAGCGGATGGAGGTCTGCCGCCAGGTCGGCGAATATAAGATAGAAACGGGACGGAAGGTGTTCGACCGGGCCCGGGAGGAAGCGAAGCTGGCCAGCGTGCGCGGCATGGTGCAGGACGAGTTCAACCGCAACGCGGTCACGGAGCTGTTCGAGCAGATCATGGCCATGAGCCGGAAGCTCCAGTATCAGCTCATGACGCAGAAGGGGCAGACGGGGAGGCTTCCGTTCCTGCCGGTGGAGAAGCTGGTCACGGGGAAGGTGCGCGTGGTGTTCCAGGGCGCGGAAGGCGCCTATTCCCAGGCGGCCATGATGCGTTTCTTCGGGGAGCAGATTGACAGCATTCACGTGGATACCTTTCGGGACGCCATGAGCGCGATCGACGAGGGGAGCGCGGATTTCGCGGTCCTGCCGATCGAGAATTCCACGGCGGGCATCGTGAACGAGATCTACGATCTGCTGGTGGAATTTGAAAATTATATCGTGGGCGAGCAGATCATCAAAATAGAGCACTGCCTGCTGGGCGTGCCGGGGGCAAGGCTGTCGGATGTGAAGACCGTTTTTTCGCATCCGCAGTCGCTGATGCAGAGTTCCAGATATCTGAGCGCGCAGACCTGGCAGCAGATCTCCATGCCGAACAACGCGTTCGCGGCCAGGAAGGTGGTGGAGGACGGCAGGAAGGATCAGGCGGCCATCGCCAGCGAGTACGCGGGACAGGTGTACGGACTTGAGGTGCTGGAGCGGCCGGTGAACAACGTTTCTTCCAATTCCACGCGGTTCATCGTCGTGACGAACCAGAAGATCTTCCGGCAGGATGCGAAAAAGGTGAGCATCTGTTTTGAAGTGCGGCATGAGAGCGGTTCTCTCTACCATCTGCTGTCCCACATCATTTACAACGATCTGAACATGACCAAGATCGAGAGCCGCCCTATCGAGGGCAGGGCATGGGAATACCGCTTCTTTGTGGATTTTGAGGGCAACCTGGCGGACAGCGGCGTCAAGAACGCGCTGCGGGGTCTGCGGGAAGAGGCCATGAACCTGAAGATACTGGGCAATTATTAGGAAGACATTTATGAAAACGGAAGAACTGATCCTTTACAGGGATTTCCCGGACGGCGGCCTGCTGAAGGACATGGTACGGCTGATGGAAAATGCAGCGGACACGCCGCAGGAGGAAGAGGCATTCGGAGACATTTTGTACAGCTGTATGCGCCGACTTTTGGAAATGGCCGGGAAATACGGCTTTTACGGGAATCTCTGGCACTGTTATCTGACCGATCTGCTGGTGAACGACGAGAACAGCTACAGCCGCGCCTGTGAGATCCGCGGGCCGGTGGAGGGCAGCATAAACCGGGCCGCGCTGCATGATATCGCTCTTTTCAAGGAGCTGTTCGATCACGACCTCAACGGGATGGCACAGCGGCTCGGCGTGCGCGATTTTGATCTGGTGCTGTCCTATGAGGGAAACGCGCAGGAAAGCCGCGTTTACAATACCAGGATCCGGGACCGGATCTGCGGTCTGGCACAGCGTTTCCGGACGGCCGGTACGCCGGAAGAGATGAAGGATATGCTGACGGATTTTTACCGGGAATACGGCGTGGGCAGGTTCGGACTGCACAAGGCGTTCCGGATCGTCGGAGAGGGACGGGATGCGGCCATCGAGCCGATCCTGAACATCGCTCATGTGAAGCTGGAGGACCTCATCGGGTACGATCTCCAGAAGAAGAAGCTATTGGAGAATACGGAGGCTTTCGTGAGCGGACGCCGGGCCAACAACTGTCTGCTCTTCGGAGATGCGGGCACGGGAAAGTCGTCCTGCATCAAGGCCATTGCCAACGCATACTACGACAGGGGCCTTCGCATCATCGAACTGTACAAGCATCAGTTCAAGTGCCTCAACGATGTGATCGCGCAGATCAAAAACCGGAATTATAAATTCATCATCTACATGGACGATCTCAGCTTCGAGGAATTCGAAGTGGAATATAAATATTTGAAGGCCGTCATCGAAGGCGGTCTGGAGAAGAAACCGCAGAACGTGCTGATCTATGCCACCTCCAACAGAAGGCATCTGATCCGCGAGAGCTTCCGGGACAAGGCGGAGCGGGACGAGGAGCTGCACACCAACGACACCGTGCAGGAAAAGCTGTCGCTGGTTTCCCGTTTCGGTGTCACGATCTATTTCGGCTCGCCGGACAAAAGGCTGTTTGAGGAGATCGTGGAAGGCCTGGCGCGGCGCAGCGGGATCGATATGCCGAAGGAAGAACTGTTCCTCCAGGCGAACCGCTGGGAGCTGTCGCACGGCGGCCTGTCCGGGCGGACGGCGCAGCAGTTCGTGGATTATCTTCTGGGAAGAGGCTGAGCGGAGCGCCTGTCGGGCGGAAGCGCGCCGGCGGACGGCAACGGCAGCGAGGAGGCCGCGTTTGAAGACCGCGGCCGGAAACAGGGGGAAACCGGCATGAAAACATTTGCCGCGATCGATGTGGGGTCCTATGAGCAGACCCTGAAAATCTTCACCATGGCCAAATCCTACGGGATCCGGGAAGTGGACTGCGTCAGCAACCGGCTGGATCTGGGCAGCTCCACCTACGGGACGGGCAAGCTGGGCCATGAAAAGCTGGAGGAGCTGTGCGGCGTCCTCCGGGAGTTCGTTTCCATCATGAACGGTTACCGGACGGAGGAATATAAGGCCTACGGCACCAGCGCGATCCGGGAGATCAGCAACAAGGATCTGGTGCTGGATCAGATCGCGCAGCGCACGGGCGTTCAGATCGAGGTGCTGAGCAATTCGGAGCAGCGCTTTCTGGATTACAAGTCCATCGCCTCCAAAGGCGAGGGCTTTGCGAAGATCATTGAAAAGGGAACGCTGGTGGTGGACATCGGCGGAGGCAGCATTCAGCTTTCCCTGTTTGACAAGGATAAGCTGTCGGCCTCCTGCAATCTGCGGCTCGGCGTGCTGCGCCTGCAGGAGAAGCTGAAACGGATCAATGTGCGTCCCTCCCGGTATCCGGAGCTGCTGGAGGAGCTGCTGATGGCTCAGCTTTCCGTGTTTCGGAAGATGTACTTAAAGGACCGCACCATCGAAAACATCATCGTGGTGGATGACTATATCTCCGCGCTGATCCGCAGGCGCCTGTCTTCGGACCAGAATGCGGGATACGTGGACTGCGCCTCCTTCTTCACGTTCCTGGATTTTGTGAACGGGCACACGGATGAGGAGATCGCCGGACGGTACGATCTGCCGGAGGAAAAGGCGCCGCTTCTGCGGATCGCCTCGGCCATCGTGAAGCAGGTGGCCGTCCTGACGGAGGCCAGGCTCATCTGGGCGCCCGGCGTGACGCTGTGCGACGGCATCGCCTACGAATATGCGGAAAAACATAAACTGATCCCGCAGACCCACGATTTCGAACAGGATATCATCACCTGCGCCAGAGGGATCAGCAAGCGGTATATGGGGAGCAAGCGCCGTGCCGAGACGCTGGAAAAGATCGCGCTGACGATCTTCGACAGCATGAAGAAGGTGCACGGGATGGGTTCGAGGGAGCGTCTGCTTTTGCGGATCGCCACGCTCCTGCACGACTGCGGGAAATACATCAGCATGCTCAGCCTGGCGGAATGCTCCTACGCGATCATCATGGCGACGGAGATCATCGGCCTTTCCCATAAGGAACGGGAGATCGTGGCCAATGTGGTCAAATTCAACCATATGGATTTCGACTATGAGATGGAGAACGAGCAGGGCGGCGCCATGGACCGGGACGAATATCTGACGATCGCCAAGCTGGCGGCGATCCTGCGGCTGGCCAATGCGTTGGACCGGAGCCACAAGCAGCGCTGTAAGGATATCAAGGCGGTTCTGAAGGAAGGACAGCTGGTGCTGACCGTGAGCGCGGTGGAGGATATCACGCTGGAGAAGGGGCTGTTCGACCGCAGGGCGGATTTCTTTGAAGAGGTTTACAATGTACGGCCTGTCATACGGCAGCGCCGCGCTCTGTAGAAAAAGGAGAAGAATCGGATCATGGGGGAAAATCAGGATTTTTTCAGGCCTGAGCTGTATACCAACCGGGAACAGAGCTGGCTGCTTTTCAACAAAAGAGTGCTTTCCGAGGCCAGGGACAGGCAGATCCCGCTGTTTGAGCGGCTGAAGTTTCTGAGCATCACGGCCTCCAACCTGGACGAGTTTGTCATGGTGCGCATCGGTTCCCTGGCGGACATGGTGAACGCGGGCTACACGAAGAAGGATATCGCGGGGCTTTCCCCGAAGGAGCAGCTGGTCATGCTGTCCGGTCTCGTGCATGATTTCGTGTCGTTGGAGTATTCCACCTACAGCCGGATGCTTCTGCCGCAGATGAAGGAGAACGGCCTGATCTTCGTGGAGCACCATGAACAGCTTACGAAGGAGCAGGGGCGGTATGCGGACGAATATTTTATGGAAAACGTATATCCCGTCCTGACGCCCATGGCCGTGGATTCTTCCCGGCCGTTCCCGCTGATCCGCAACAAATCCCTGAACATCGGCGCATTGCTGGACAAAAAGGCCGAAAAGGCCCAGGAGGGCCAGCCGGAGAAGCAGGGAAAGAAAGCTGCCAAAAAAGGGAAGGACGGAAAAGAGGCGCTGGATTTCGCCACCGTGCAGGTGCCCTCCGTGCTGCCCAGGGTGGTGGCGATCCCGTCCGACGGGAAGGAAGAGAACGCAGGGCTCACGGTCATCCTGCTGGAGGAGATCATCGAGCGCAATATCAGCCGCCTCTTCCTGAATTATGATGTGGTCTGCGCCCATCCGTTCCGGATCACCCGGAACGCGGATCTGGCGATCGATGAGGATGAGGCGGAGGATCTGCTCCTGGAGATCGAAAAACAGATCAAGAAGAGGAGCTGGGGGCGCGCGCTCCGGCTGGAGATCGAGGAGGGCGCGGACAAACGTCTGGTCCGTCTGCTCAAAAAGGAGCTCCAGGTGGAGGACGAGGATATCTTCCGGATCGAGGGCCCGCTGGACCTGACCTTCCTCATGAAGGTATACGGTCTGGACGGCTTCGATCACTTGAAGAGCAGGCACTATGAGCCGCAGCCTGTGCCGGAATTCATGCAGGAGGGTTCCGTCTTCGATATCATACGGAAGAAGGATATCCTGCTGCATCATCCCTACCAGACCTTTGACCCGGTGGTGGATTTCATCCGTCAGGCCAGCCGGGATCCCGATGTGCTGGCAATCAAGCAGACCCTGTACCGCGTCAGCGGCAATTCCCCGATCATCGCGGCGCTGGCGCAGGCCGCTGAGAACGGGAAGCAGGTTTCCGTTCTGGTGGAGCTGAAGGCGCGTTTTGATGAGGAAAACAACATCGTATGGGCCAGGAAGCTGGAGCAGGCGGGCTGCCACGTGATCTACGGCCTGGTGGGCTTAAAGACCCACAGCAAGATCACGCTCGTGGTGCGGCGCGAGGACGAGGGCATCCGCCGGTATGTGCATCTGGCGACGGGCAACTATAACGATGCCACCGCGAAGCTGTATACGGACGTGGGGCTGATGACGGCGAACGAGGCGATCGGCGAGGACGCGACGGCGGTCTTCAACATGCTTTCGGGCTATTCGGAGCCCCGCTCCTGGAACCGGCTGAGCGTGGCGCCTCTGTGGCTGAAGGACCGCTTCCTGTATCTGATCAACCGGGAGGCGAAGAACGCCAGAGAGGGGCGGCCTGCCCGTATCGTGGCGAAGATGAACGCGCTCTGCGATCAGGATGTCATCGCCGCGCTGTATGCGGCGAGCTGCGACGGCGTGAAGATCGATCTGATCGTCCGGGGGATCTGCTGCCTGAAGGTGGGGATCCCGGGCGTCAGCGAGAACATCTCTGTGCGTTCCATCGTAGGCAACTTCCTGGAGCATGCCCGCATTTTCTTCTTTGAGAACAACGGGAAGCCGGAGTATTACTGCAGCAGTGCGGACTGGATGCCCCGGAATCTGGAGCGCCGGGTGGAGCTTCTTTTCCCGGTGGAGGATCCCGACCTGCAGGAGAAGCTGAGGTATATTCTGGACGGCCAGATGCGGGACAACACGAAGGCCCATATCCTGCAGCCGGACGGCAGCTATGAGAAGGTGGACCGCAGGGGCAAGGAGCTGTTCTGCGCGCAGGAGGACTTCTGTCTGCAGGCGGTCCGCGCGGCCAGTCGGAAGGAAGAGATCAGGGACACGAGGCGCTTTGTGCCGGAGACTCATGCAGCGGAATGAGCATTGCAGGCGGGCGCAGGGGGATGCGCACATTTCCCCGCCCGGAAAGCAGGAGGAGTGTGGGGATCGGACTATGGATGATCGGTACAGGATCGTGCTGGCCTCGGCATCGCCGAGAAGGCGGGAGCTGCTTTCCCAGATCGGCCTGACCTTCACGGTGTATCCCAGCCGCGGGGAAGAGCATGCGGGGGCTGCGGCGCCGGATGCGCTGGTGCTGGAGTTGGCTGCGCAGAAGGCGGCGGAGGTATACGGGCGGCTGACGGCGGGAAAGGATCTGTGGACGGCAGTCGGGAACGGAGCCGCGGCGCGGTCGGAGGAGGCTGCCGCCGGGGATGCGGCTGTCGGGGACGGGACACCGGTGCGGCCGGAAGACCTGCCCGCGGAGCGGCTGTTGGTCATCGGCGCGGATACGGTGGTGGCATGCGGCGGAAGGATCCTCGGAAAACCGGCGGGAAGGGAAGACGCCTGCCGGATGCTGGGAGAGCTGCAGGGAAAGAGCCATTTCGTCTACACTGGCGTGACGGTGATCCGGTCAGGAAGACGGGCAGAACGCTTTTCCTTTTATGAGCGCACCCGGGTGGACTTTTATCCCATGACGCCGGAGGAGATCGCGGCCTATGTCGGGACGGGAGAGCCGATGGACAAGGCGGGCGCCTACGGCATTCAGGGAAGAGGCGCCGCGTTCATCAAAGGGATCGAGGGAGATTACAACAATGTGGTGGGGCTGCCGGTGGGCAGGCTCTATCAGGAAATGCGGCAGAGGAATTGGCTGTGAAGAAGGCAGTGATCTTTGATCTGGACGGAACGCTGGCGGATACGCTGGAATCCATCGCCCGGTGCACCAATCGGGCGATGGGAGATTTCGGCCTGCCGCCGCTGGAGACGGAAAGATTCCGGCGTTTTGTCGGGGACGGCGCCAGGACCCAGGTGACCAGGGCGCTGCGGGCCGCCGGGGACCCGGAGGGCGGTGCCCTTTCGGAGCCGGATGACGACGGTTATCTGACCCGTCCTGTGCATCTGGAACCGGTGCTGCAGCGTTATATGGAATATTTCAAAACGGGATGCACGTACCGGGTACGGCCCTATGACGGCATGGAGGCGCTTTTGGCGTTGCTGAGGGAAAGAGGGGTCAGGACGGCGGTGCTCACCAACAAGCCCCATCCGAATGCGGTGGACGTGGTAGAGTCGGTCTTCGGGGCCGGCAGCGTCGACGTCATTCAGGGGCAGGAGCCTTCCTTTCAGAAGAAGCCTTCCCCGGAGGGCGTGTACCGGGTTTTGGAAAAGTTGAACGTAAAGGCGGATGAGGCGCTGTATGTGGGGGACAGCTGCGTGGATATGGACACCGGAAAAAACGCGGCTCTGCAGACGATCGGTGTGCTATGGGGCTTCCGGGATGCGGAGGAACTGACGGCACACGGTGCGGATGCGCTGATCGGAAGACCCGATGAGCTGCTTTTATATATAGAGTAAAAGGTTAAGGAAAACCGAAGAGAAAGAACGGGAAACCGGGAAAGCCATGCGGCAGACAGGAGAGAAAGTATGATAAAACTGATCGTGACAGATATTGACGGGACCCTGATCCAGGGCGCTTCCTCGGAGTTGTATCCGGAGATCGTGGAGGAGATCCGGAGGCAGACGGACAGAGGCGTTCTGGTCGCCTGCGCCGGCGGAAGGCCGCAGGAGAGCATCGCGAACCTGTTCCGGGAGGTGGAGGATCGGATCATTTATATAGCGGAAAACGGCGCCCACGTCCAGTATCAGGGGCGGGATCTTCTCATGACGCTGATGCGGCAGGATTATGTGAACGAGCTCGTGGAACAGCTCAGGGGATTCGAAGACTGCCGGATCGTGGTCTCCACGCCGGAGGGCTGCCTGGTGGAGACGGCGGACCGGGATTTCCTGGGCCTTTTGGGCAACGGATACCACTGCTATTTCAAGGTCATGAAGGACGTGCTGTCCGAACGCCCGCAGACCTTTAAGGTCTCCGTCTACCGGGAGGGCGGTATCCGCGAGCTGGCCGAATCCATCCTGATCCCGACCTGGAAGGACCGGCTGAATATCTGCATGGATGAGGAAGAATGGCTGGATTTCACGGATCTTTCGGCCGGAAAGAACGTCGCGGTCTCACTGATCCAGAACCAGTACGGGATCACCAGATCGGAAACGATCGCCTTCGGCAACGGAGAGTCGGATGCGGACATGCTGCAGGCCGCCGGAGAGAGCTATGCGGTGGAGGATTCGCCCCGCGTTGTGAAGGAGGCGGCGCGGTTCATCTGTCCGTCCTGGCGGGAAAAGGGCGTATGGCAGATCATCCGCCGTCTGAGCCGTGTGGAGCAGAACAACGGTCTGGAAGTCACGTTCTTCGGCAATTTCCGCGTTTCCTTCAACGGGACGGAGGTCGTGCTGGACAACAGCACGTCCAGCAAGCCCATGCAGCTTCTGGAGATCCTGCTGCACGCCCAGGATGAGGGCGTGATCCGGGAGAAGCTGCAGGAGGCGCTCTACGGGAAAGGGAAGGTAACGGATAAGACCAACAACATGAAGCAGACGGTTTTCCGCCTGCGCAAGATGATAGAGGGATCCATCCTTCCGCCCGCGGCCTATATCGTGATCCGAAAAAGCTATTATTACTGGAACGGCGAGCTTTCGCTGGATACGGATACGGGACGGTTCAAACGCGCCCTGGAGCTCGCCGCCGCGGAGAAGGAGGACAAGCAGAAGCTCCGGTATCTGATGGAGGCCTGTTCTCAGTACAAGGGCGATTTTATCCCCAGGATGCCCGCTGACAGCTGGGCGGGCGAGCTTCGCGCCTCTTACAAGCAGATGTATTACGATGCTCTGCGGCAGCTCTGCTCGATCCTGAAGCAGGACGGCCGGTATGAGGACATGCTGACGGTGTGCAGCAACGCCGCCCGGATCTATCCGCACGAGGAATGGGAGCTGGAGTGTCTGGACTGTCTGATCGCCCTGGAGCGCTTCCAGGACGCGCAGGACTTCTACCGCAGAATGGCTTCGTATTATGCGGACGAGATGCACAACGACATGTCCGACGAGCTGCGGGAGCGGCACGATCTGCTGCGGGAGCGCATCCGCAATACGGACGGCAAGATCGAGGACATTCAGCGGGAGCTGAGCGGCGCGGCCTCGGGGATCCAGGGGACATATTACTGCTCCTGGCCGAATTTTGAGGGCATCTGTATGCAGATGGTCCGCAACAACCGGGAAGGCGAGGCACCGGCCACGCTGATGCTCTGCACGATGCTGGATGAAAAGAAAGGGGTGCCGCTGGCGCAGAAGAAGCTGGACAGCCTGAGCGAAAAGCTGCAGACGGCCATCCGGCGGAATCTGAGGAAGAGCGACTGCTTCGCCCGCTACAGCGAGCATCAGTTCCTGATCCTGCTGGTGAACTGCGATCTGATCAATTCCGTCTATGCGCAGAAGCGCATCGCCTACTATATGGAGCGCGAGTACGGGATCCGGAACGGCATCCGCTACGATACGGCAGTGTTGAGGTGAGGATCCGAAGGAGGGGACCGGGATGTACGAAAATATGCAGGAGGATCTGCGGCTGATCCGGGCGGTGCCGCATCCCAGACAGATCGCCTATCAGGAACTGGAATTTCTTTGCTTCGCTCATTTCACGGTGAACACCTATACCGGCAGGGAGTGGGGGCTGGGCGATGAGCCGGAATCCATCTTTTATCCGGCGAAGATGGACGCCGGGCAGTGGGCGGCGGCGGTGAAGGAGGGCGGCGCCAGGGGCATCATCCTGACCTGCAAGCATCATGACGGCTTTTGCCTGTGGCCCAGCCGCTATACGGAGCACAGCGTGAAAAATTCTCCCTACAAGGGCGGCAGGGGGGATATCGTGCGGGAGGTATCCGATGCCTGCCGGGCGTACGGGCTGAAATTCGGCGTATATCTTTCGCCCTGGGACCGGAACTGTCCGCTGTACGGGCAGGGAAAGCCCTATGACGATTATTATGTGAACCAGCTGGAGGAGCTGCTGACCGGCTACGGAGAGATCTGCGTGGTCTGGCTGGACGGCGCCTGCGGGGAGGGACCCAACGGCAGGGTGCAGCGCTACGATTGGGAGCGTTATTTCGAGGTGGTCCGCAGGCTGCAGCCGGGCGCCTGCATCTTTGGCTGCGGGCCGGATATCCGCTGGTGCGGCAATGAGGCCGGAAAGACCAGGCCCAGCGAGTGGAGCGTGGTGCCCGCGGACATGGCCAGAGCGGAACGTGTGGCGGAGAAGAGCCAGAAAGAGGACGATAAGAACTTCCGGGAGCGGGGCATCGACAGCACGCAGCTGGATCTCGGAAGCCGTCAGAAGCTGAAAAAGGAGCCGGATCTGATCTTCTATCCGGCGGAGACGGATCTTTCTATCCGTCCCGGCTGGTTTTACCATCCGGAGGAAGACGGTCAGGTGCGGAGCTTTGAGAACCTGAAGGACATCTACCTCAAAACGGTGGGCGGCAACGCCAATCTGCTCCTGAATCTGCCGCCGACGCCGGATGGCTTGTTCCATGAGACCGATGTGAGGACGCTGGCGCGTCTCGGCGCATTCCTGCGGGAGGCCTTTGCGGACAACCTGGCGGATAAGGCGCAGCTGGTTTCGCTGCCCGCGGCGGATCAGAACGGCGGGACGATCGAAAACGTGCGCCGGGACGATTACGACGCTTACTTTGAGAATCCGGAGGGAGAGCGGGAGCTCACGGTCAGGCTGCGCTGGGAGGAGGAACAGAAGCTGGAGTATCTGGTGCTGAAGGAGCAGATCCGGTTCAGCCAGCGCGTGGAGGCCTTTACGGTCAGCTATGCGGATGCGGACGGAAACGAACAGGAATATGAGGCCTGCACGGTCATCGGTCACAAAAAGATCGTGGCACTGAACGGTCTGCGGACGAAGGAGTTGATCGTGCGGATCACGGACGCCCGGGTCGCGCCCATCCTTTCTTTTGTGGGCGTTTACTGATCCCGCGGGCTGCAACAGGCGGATGTTCCCGCCCGCGGGGCTGCGGTATTGCGGTGCGGAACGGATGCCCGGCGCGGAAACGTGACACGGCGGCGCAGATGGCGGCCTCTGTGCAGAAAGCTTGTGCGGGGACTGCTGACGGAGGCGGAAATATGTTCGATGAGATGGTATTGCGGTGTTTTCTGGAAAAACAGGGACAGCTGTTCCGGGAGGATGTGGCCTCCACGCTGAGCGAGGCGGAGGAGTTCCTCGAGGACTGCATGGCCGTGGTGGCCGATTCCGCGGAGGAAGTGGAAGAATACTTCGAGGAAGAGGGCATTGACACGGATGACTATGACAACATCCTGGAGGCGGATGAGGTATTCGACGTGGGAGACGGCCGGTATCTGATCGTAGAGGCATGAAGACCGCAGAGGTGTAGAAAAGAAAAACCGCAGTGTTTTCCGATCCGGAAATATCACTGCGGTCTTTTTATAGCTGAAAGAATCGGTGCAGCACCTCCGCCAGCCCGTCGTGGTCGTTGTCCGCTTCCGTGATGAAGTCGGCGCTCTGCTTCACCTCGGGCGCGGCATTGGCCATGGCGGCGCCGATCCCGGCGGCCTGCAGCATGGAGATATCGTTTTCCGCGTCGCCGACGGCCACGGTTTCCGCGGCCGGAACGTGCAGATGATCACAGATGAATCGCACCGCGCTGCCTTTTCCGGCGGTCTTGTCGAAGATCTCCAGATATTCATTGCAGGAGAACGTGGCCGTCAGCGTGCCGCCGAAACGGTCCAGCACATCCTTCTGCAGCAGCGTCAGGCGGGAACGGTCTTTTAAGTCGATGGCCAGCAGCTTGCAGGGCGGCTCGCTGCACAGGCTCATGATATCGTCCGCATAGAGAAAATCCATGCCGGTGCCCTTGTGGTAGAACAGGGACTCCGGCGTTTTTTTATGACAGACCGCGTGGGTATCCGTGTAGGTCTGGATATGCAGTCCGTACCCGTCAGCCATGGAGACGATCTCCTTCGCCATGGAGAGCGGGACCGTCTTGTTCACCAGATACCGGCGGCGGTTCCAGTCGTAAACGATGTTGCCGTTGGCGGCGATGACGAGCATATCGGGGAAGATCAGGCCGGTGCGCTCCAGCACCTTTTCGATGCTGCTGATGGTCCGGCCCGTGGAAAGCACCAGGCGTCTGCCGGAGTCCGTCAGCTTTTGAAGCAGGGCGAGAAGGGCGGGCGAGATCTGTTTCGCGCTGTCCAGCAGCGTGCCGTCCATATCGGTGAAAAGGATCTTATAGGACATGAAGGGATTCCTTTGCTGTGTGTTGTTTTAAAGTTCCGGGAACAGTTCTTTTCTCTTTTCCTTCAGCCCGGTCAGGACGTCCTCCGGGACGAAAAGCTTTCCGTAGCCGGTGCCCATTTCCAGTCCGGGCTTGCTCTTCCCGTGGAAATCCGAGCCGCCGGAGGGCAGCAGACCGAAACGGGCGGCCAGCTGCTGCATCTGACCGGTCTCCGCGGCGCTGTAGGAGGAATAGATGGTCTCCATCGCGACAAGCCCGATGTCCTTCAGGCCGCGCACCAGCGCTGTCAGGTCGTCCGCGTCCAGGTGATACAGGGTGGGGTGGGCCAGCACGGGGATCCCCTTCACTTCCAGGATCAGGGAAACGGCCTGGGCGGGCGTGATCTTCTCTCTGGGGACGAAATAGGGCGTATGGTCCCCCAGATATCTGTCGAAGGCCTCCCGGAGCGTGCGCACGTAACCGTGCTCGTACAGGTAGCGGGAATAGTGGCCTCTCGTGATGACGGAGCCGGGAAAGGCCGCCGTCAGCTTCTCATAGCTGATGTCGATGCCGGCCTGCGCGAGTCTGGCGCACATTTTCCGGTTGCGCAGGACGCGGGCTTCCACAAAGCGGGAAATATGCCGCTGGAAGGCCGGCGCTTTTTCGTCGATAAAAAGCCCCACGATGTGGATGTCCTTTTCGGGGGCAGATGGGGAGGGACTGTATGCGGTGGAAAATTCGATGCCGGGGATCACCTCGAGCCCCTTTTCCTTTCCGCAGGCGACAGCCTCCTCCAGACCGGCCGTGGTGTCATGATCTGTCAGCGCAAAGGCGCTCAGCCCCTTTTGCAGGGCCAGATCCACCAGCTCGGCCGGAGAGAAGCTGCCGTCCGATTTATTGGAGTGTACGTGCAGATCTACCGTGTTCAATTTTCGTCCTCTTCCACGTGCGCGGTGTAGACCGTGCGCTTCCTCGCCATTTCATCGTTGGCCAGGTATTCGTCATAGGTGGTGATCTTGTCGATCAGGGTGCCGTTCGGCAGGATTTCCATGATCCGGTTGGCCGTCGTCTGTACGAACTGATGGTCATGACAGGAGAAGAGGGCCACGCCTGGGAATTTGATCAGCCCGTTGTTCAGTGCGGTGATGGATTCCATGTCCAGATGGTTGGTGGGTTCGTCCAGGATCAGGCAGTTGGCCCCGGAGATCATCATCTTGGAAAGCAGACAGCGGACCTTTTCGCCGCCGGAGAGCACGCGCACCTTCTTCACGCCGTCCTCGCCCGCGAAAAGCATTCTGCCCAGGAACCCGCGGACGTAGGCCACATCCTTGATGGGGGAGTAGCCGGTGAGCCATTCCGCGATGGTGTAGTCGTTGTCGAATTCCGCCGTAGAATCCTTGGGGAAATAGGCCTGCGACGTGGTGACGCCCCATTTATAGCTGCCCTCGTCCGGTTCCATTTCGCCCGCGAGAATGGAAAACAGCACGGTCTTGGCCTGTTCGTTCCCGCCGACAAAGGCGATCTTGTCGTCGTGCCCCACGATGAAGGAAATATGATCCAGCACCTTGACGCCGTTGACGGTCTTGCTCAGATCGGTGACGGTGAGCACCTCGTTGCCGATCTCGCGGTCCGGGCGGAAATCGATATAGGGATATTTCCGGCTGGAGGGCTTGATCTCGTCCAGCTGGATCTTTTCCAGCGCACGTTTCCGGGAGGTCGCCTGTTTGGATTTGGAAGCGTTGGCGGAGAACCGGGAGATGAACTCCTGGAGCTCTTTGATCTTTTCTTCCTTTTTCCGGTTGGCCTCCTTCATCTGACGGATCAGGAGCTGGCTGGATTCGTACCAGAAATCATAGTTCCCGGCGTACAGCGTGATCTTGCCGTAGTCGATGTCCGCGATATGGGTACATACCTTATTTAGAAAGTAGCGGTCGTGGGAAACCACGATGACCGTGTTTTCAAAATTGATCAGGAATTCCTCCAGCCAGGCGATGGCGTCCAGATCCAGGTGGTTGGTGGGCTCGTCCAAAAGCAGGATGTCCGGATTGCCGAACAGCGCTCTGGCGAGCAGGACCTTCACTTTATCGTTGCCGTTCAGATCCTTCATCAGGCTCTCATGCAGGTCCTCCTCGATGCCCAGCCCGTTTAACAGGGTGGCGGCGTCGGCCTGCGCGTTCCAGCCGTCCATCTCGGCGAATTCCGCCTCCAGCTCGGAGGCCCGGATGCCGTCCTCGTCCGAAAAATCTTCCTTGGCGTAGATCTCGTCCTTTTCCCTCATGATCTCGAAGAGACGCGCGTTGCCCATGATGACCACGTCCATCACGGGATATTCGTCGTATTTGAAATGATCCTGCTCCAGCACGCTCATGCGCTGGCCGGGCGTCATGACCACGTTGCCGGAGGTGGTCTCCAGTTGGCCGGAGAGGATCCTAAGGAAGGTGGACTTCCCGGCGCCGTTGGCGCCGATGATCCCGTAGCAGTTCCCTTCCGTGAATTTGATGTTCACGTCTTCAAACAGGGCCTTTTTGCCCAGACGCAGGGTGACATTGTTCGCACTTATCATGATAAAACCTCTTTTTCCTTTCGGGCGGCCGAAACCGCGGTATAACAGCTAACACCCATTTAAGCATAAAATACCGGCAATTTCAAGGGGATCGTGCGGTATCCGTCACAACCGCGCGGGAAACTGACCGGACCGTGCGGAAAATCGGCGCAGTGCTTCCGGAATACAGGTCCCGGAGGGGCATTTTCGCATGACAAAGTACGTTCTATGGGACTTGAAAAATGGGATACTGAATCCAACAAAGGGAAACGGCGGGAAGACCGCCCGGTTCGGAGAGATACGGGAAACGGAGAGCGTTTGAGAGAAGGAGGCAGCAGAATGAAAGGTTATTATGTGAACGAAGGCTACATGGGATACGTGGACGGCGGATACCGCCTTTTTGCGGATGAGAGCGATTATCTGGAAATGATGCGGGACGAGAACTGAGGCGCGGCGCCGTTCCGCCTCCGGTATGGGGACGGCGGAATGAGCAGGATCCGGGGCGCGGCTTTCCTCCGGCTTTTGGCCGGGGGAGGGCCGCGTTTTCTGCTTGACCGTCTGTGCCTTGCCGGAAGCGGATCCCGATATTTTAAGGCAATTTGAAAATAATTCAGAATGTTTTTAAAAAATTTCTGGACAAGAACCGGAACATGTGGTAGTGTATATGACAGAGTGATGCGTAATAATTCTGTAATATCTTCGGATATTACATTGAGCAACCGTAGTCTAACGGATAGAACGAAGGCCTCCGACGCCTTTAATGCAGGTTCGATTCCTGTCGGTTGCATCAGGCATCACTCTTTTTGTACGGCGGAGGATTTTTCTATATACCGTATAAAATGATATGAAAAAACGAATCAACATGGCGCGGACGCAGACAGCGGCCGACGCCTGAAGGAAGGGGACAAATGGGAGATCGGAGGAGAAGAAGGAGAAACAGCAGAGAGGTTCTTCGTTTCCTGCAGGAAAATAAAAAGATCCTGATCGGCATAGCGGCGGCGGCCGTCGTGCTGATCGCCGTCCTGGTGGGGACGCTGGCGGGAAGCAGAGCCAGAAAGTCGTCCGGGGACGGGTCCGCGGAAACGGAGACGGCTGAGCAAAGCGGCACGGAATCCCAGGAAAGCACGGCGGATGGTACGTCCGTGGCGCTGGAAGAAAACGCCTATCCGCAGATCATCTCTCTGATAGAGGCATATTATCAGGCGGCGACCGACGGAGACGTTGAAGCCCTGCAGTCGCTCACGCAGGCCATGAGCGAGGATATGCTGATCTATCTGCAGAAGCGCAGCGCATATATCGAGGAATACCGCGATCTGACCTGTTATACGAAGGCCGGGCCGGTGGAGGATTCTTTCGTGGTATATGCGTCCTACGACGTGAAATTCCAGGGAATGGATACGCTGGTGCCGGGGATCAGCCCGTTTCTCGTTTTTTCCAAGGGGGACGGGGGCTATTATATTTACGAGGGCGAAGTGGAGGAAGCGGTGAACGCGTATCTGGAGGAGGTATCGGCCCAGGACGATGTGGTGGATCTGATGAACCTCGTACAGGTGAAGTTCAACGAGGCGGTCACGGCGGATGAGGACCTGAGCGACTTCCTCGCGAAAATGACGGACGATCTGAAGGTGGAAGTGGGAGAAGCGCTGGCGGATGCGCAGACCACGCAGAAGGAAACGGAGTCGGAAGCGGATGCGCAGCAGACGATCCGGGCGGATGAGGTGCGCGCCATCGATGTGGTGAACGTCCGCGCCTCGGACAGCGAGCAGGCAGAGCGCATCGGGAAGCTGCAGATCGGGGACGTGCTCAGCGTGATCGAAAGCCGGGCGAACGGCTGGACGAAAGTGGATTACAATGGGAAAGAGGGATTCGTCAAGTCTGAATTTCTCGAGCCTGTGGGCGGCCAGCAGGAGGAAGCGGGCGGTGCGGAGGAAGACGCGGGCGCTGTCAGCACACTTCCTTCATCCGGCACCGTGACCGTGGCGGAGACGGTGAACGTCCGGGAATCCCCGGATGAAAAGGCGGACCGCCTCGGCGTCTGCTATCAGGGCGCCAAGCTGGAGATCCTCGCGCAGCAGTCGGACGGCTGGACGAAGGTGAAGTTCGAGGGCAAGACCGGCTATGTGAAGACCGAGGTGCTGAAAATCCTAAATTAATGAACCGCGGCGGGGGGATAAGTCCCCTGCAGGACAGATGAATAAGCTCCCTTTGAACGGGACATACTGGAACCGGAGATATCGGATGAGATATCTCCGGTTTTCGTATGCGGTTCACGGTCCGTGGACCGGTTTACGGAAAGAATCGGACAAAACGGGGGACGGGAACATGACGGAAAAGACTGCCGGGGAAGACGACATCAATCTGCTTCGGGAAATCCAAAGGAATACGGAAAAGAATCTGTTCGCGCTGGAGAACCTGGCGGGAAAAGTATACGACGACAGTTTCGCGCTGATGCTTACCAGAGAGTCCTTCAAATACGGGGAGCTGCATGACAGGGCGAAGGCGCAGCTTTTGGCGGCCAGCCGCCGCCCGGAGCCGGAAAACAAGGTTGACCGGCTGATCCAGTCGGCATCTCTGAACGCCGGTACTCTGATGAACACCACGACCAGCCGTCTGGCGGAAATGATGATCCGCACCAGCAGCGACGGCCTGTCGAGCCTGTGGAGGGCCATGAACCACAACGCCGGGGCAGGCGAGAAGTCCACGGAGCTCGCACGGGAACTGATGGATTTTGAGGAAAACAACATCCGGGAGCTGAAAAAGTACCTTTAAACGACAA
Source organism: uncultured Eisenbergiella sp. (assembly GCA_947631815.1). Lineage (GTDB taxonomy): Bacteria > Bacillota > Clostridia > Lachnospirales > Lachnospiraceae > Gallintestinimicrobium. The sequence continues at coordinate 54,117 of CANRMT010000001.1, read as the reverse complement.
AACCGGCGCAAAACAGACCGGAAAATGCTTGCGAATATCAAACCTATGGGATATAATGAAGAGAAATCGCGAAGCGATTTCTCGCTGCTTCTCGATTCGCGAAGCGAATAGAGAAGTTTCCCGAGAGCGAAGCGATTTCTCGCTGCTTCTCGATTCGCGAAGCGAATAGAGAAGTTTCCCGAGAGCGAAGCGATTTCTCGCTGCTTCTCGATTCGCGAAGCGAATGGAATACTTACGGATGAGGTGGAAAAATGGCATTATTACAGCAATGGAGAGATATAGCGTACGATCAGGAGACGGACCGCGGCAAACTGAAGAAATTCTGGGCGGACTATTTTGATCAGGAAAAGGCGATCTACAGGCAGCTTCTGAAGGATCCGGATGTCGTTGTCACGGGTACGGTGAAGGAACTGGCGGAGAAATACGGCGTTGATCTCATGACCATGACGGGATTTTTGGATGGGATCAATGACAGCCTTACAGAGCCCAATCCGATCGACGAAATGGAAGAGGATACGCCGGTCAGTCTCGGCTTCGACAAAGAACGCCTCTACAAGAATATGGTAGCCGCGGATGCGTCCTGGCTGTATGAGCTGGAGGAGTGGGAGCCCATATTTGACGAAGAGACCAGAAAGGCGCTCTACAAGGAGCAGAAGAGTTCCACGACCGTCGTCAAGGAAGCGAAGGTTTATCCCAACGATCCCTGTCCCTGCGGCAGCGGCAAGAAATATAAAAAGTGCTGCGGCAGGAACAAATAGCTGCAAAAGAAAGAATGTGCGCCCGGAAGGCGAAAATCAGCGCCGGGGGGCTTTACAAACCGAGGCTTTTGCGCTAATATTGCTCTATAAACGATACAGAGAATGCGTTGACGAGACCAGTAGGATGGGCCGCTGTGCCAGAGAGGGACGCCGCGCCGGGGACGGCGCAGTGCTGAAAGCGTTCTGACAGGGACTCATACCGAAGACCAGCTCCGAGCGGCCCCAATCCGGCCCGGTGATCCCGTTATCATCTCCAACGAAGTGGTTTTTGTCCGGCGGCCGCCGGGCGGAAGCAAACTGGGTGGAACCGCGTAGATAATGGCAGCGGATATATGACCGCTGTGCTGCGGGCATTGTGTCCGCGGCGGCCGATACGTCCCAGACATGATCCCTTTGAGCGGGACGGCGTTTTGATGCGCCGCCGTGCAGGAGAGGTATCATGCGGGACGTTTTTTTATGCGTGATAGAGCCGGAGTGCGGGAGATCCTTATTGCACACGCTGGGAGCCGGAGCGTTTTTCCGCTGCACGCGGCGCGTTTTTTCCTGCTTCATGCTGCGGCGTGGATTTTGCGGCGGTCTCATGCTGCGGCGTGGATTTTGCGGCGGCCTTTTGCTGAACGGAGACGCACAGACACATATCGATGGACTGGAAAGGAGAAAGAGATGAAGATTACGTTGAAGGACGGTTCCGTAAAGGAATACGGGAACCCGATGTCGGTCCTGGAGATCGCGAAGGACATCAGCGAGGGCCTGGCCAGGGCGGCCTGTGCCGGAGAGGTCGACGGCGAGGTCGTGGATCTGCGCACCGTGGTGTCGAAGGACGCCAGCGTCAGCATCCTCACCGCGAAGGATGCGGAGGGGCTTTCCGTGCTGCGGCATACGGCCAGCCATGTGATGGCCCAGGCGGTGAAGCGCCTGTATCCCAATGTGAAGCTGGCCATCGGGCCTTCCATTGCGGACGGTTTTTACTACGATATAGATTTTGAAAGCCCTCTGACGAGCGACGATTTTGAAAAGATCGAGGCGGAGATGCGCAAGATCATCAAGGAGGATCTGAAGATCGAGCGGTTCACCAAATCCAGAGAGGATGCCATCGCCTATATGAAGGAGCGCAATGAGCCCTACAAGGTGGAGTTGATCGAGGATCTGCCCGAGGACGCCGAGATCAGTTTCTACAGCCAGGGCGAATTCGTGGATCTGTGCGCCGGACCGCATCTGAAGAGTACGAAGGAAGTGGGGAAGGCCTTTAAGATCATGAGCCTTGCGGGCGCGTACTGGAGAGGCGATGAGCACAACAAGATGCTCACCAGGCTGTACGCCACCGCATTTTCCAAAAAAGAAGAGCTGGACGGCTATATCACCATGATGGAGGAGGCCAAAAAGCGCGACCACAGAAAGCTGGGCAAGGAGCTCGGCCTGTTCATGATGCACGAGGCAGGCCCCGGCTTCCCGTTCTATCTGCCGAAGGGCATGGTTTTGAAAAACACGCTTCTGGAATATTGGAGACAGCTCCACAAACGGGCGGGCTACGTGGAGATCTCCACGCCCATCATCCTGAACCGCAGTCTCTGGGAGACGTCCGGTCATTGGGATCATTATAAAAACAACATGTACACGACCGTGATCGATGAGCAGGATTACGCGATCAAGCCGATGAACTGCCCCGGCGGCGTGCTGGTCTATGCGTCCGAGGCCCGTTCCTACCGGGATCTGCCCATGCGCATGGGAGAGCTGGGGATCGTGCACCGTCATGAGAAGTCCGGCCAGCTTCACGGCCTGATGCGGGTGCGCTGCTTTACGCAGGACGATGCCCACATCTTCATGACGCCGGAGCAGATCAAGGACGAGATCAAGGGCGTCGTGGCGCTGATCGACGAGGTCTATTCCCTGTTTGGCTTCCCGTATCACGTAGAGCTTTCCACCAGGCCGGAGGATTCCATGGGCAGCGACGAGGATTGGGAGATGGCGACCTCGGCGCTGAAAGGCGCTCTGGAGGAGCTGGGCCTGGATTATGTGATCAACGAGGGGGACGGCGCGTTCTACGGTCCCAAGATCGACTTCCATCTGGTGGACTGCATCGGCAGGACCTGGCAGTGCGGCACGATCCAGCTGGATTTCCAGCTCCCGCAGCGGTTCGGGCTGGAATACATCGGGCCGGACGGCGAAAAGCACAGGCCCATCATGATCCATCGCGTGGTGTTCGGCTCCATCGAGCGGTTCATCGGCATTCTGATCGAGCACTTTGCGGGCGCGTTCCCGACCTGGCTGGCGCCGGTGCAGGTCCGCGTGCTGCCGATCTCCGACAAATACATGGACTATGCCAGGAGCGTGAAGGAAAAGCTGGACGATGCGGGGATCCGCGCGGAGCTGGATCTGCGTTCCGAAAAGATCGGCTACAAGATCCGGGAGGCCCAGAACGCCAGGGTGCCTTATATGCTCGTGGTAGGCCAGAAGGAAGAAGAGAGCGGCACGGTGGCCGTCAGGAGCCGGTTCGCCGGAGACGAGGGCGCGAAGACGCTGGAGGAATTCATCCAGGCGGTCCGGGAAGAGATCGACGCCAAGATAAACCGTCAGGCAAAGGAGGCCTGAGTTTCAAGGATCCTGGCAGCCGCATCGCCGGATGAGAAGCGAACGGCGGCCCGGGAAACGAATATTTTTCCGTTCTCTGTCCAGACTAGGGAATGAGACCGCGGGCAAATGCCCTGCGGAATGGAAACCTGCCGCGAAAGACGGCAAAAGGAGGACAGTATGGCGGAATTGAGATGCGGAGTGGAAAACTGCCTGTACAACAACAGCGACTGCTGCTGTAAGGGCGACATCATGGTGGGCGGCATGCGGGCCGACAGCAGCGGGCAGACCTGCTGCGAGAGCTTTCGGGATGAGCCCGAGGGGCGGGCCCGCAATTCCATGGACGACCATCCCTGCAACACCATCAGCATCGACTGCGAAGCGGTGAAGTGCACCTATAATACCAACTATCGGTGTTATGCGGATCGCGTGGACATCCGGGGCGGCGGCGCCCGGGACTGCCGGGAGACCGAATGCGCGACATTTAAGGAGCGCTGAACCGGCCCCCGCCCAGGGCCCGCCCGCCGGGAAGCCAGCGCCGGTCGGGCTCTGGGCGGGGGCGTTACATAGCCGAAGTTTTTGAAAATTGGGTATTGACTTATATAGGAGTTTGGGGTAAGATATCAAATGTCCGGTTGAGCGGACATCGGGGTGTGGCTCAGGTGGTAGAGCGCTTCGTTAGGGACGAAGAGGCCGCAAGTTCAAGTCTTGTCACTCCGACTGGCGCACACTGTGCGTCGGCATACAAGCAGAGTTTCACTCTCACCCTGTGGCGATCGGGCTGACAGGCGTTCATATTTTTGGTTCACCGTGCGGGCGGATACAGTATTGGGACGGGTTCGCGCAGCGTGCGGCATGAGCTGAGGATCGGGAGTGGATATCTGCGGGTATCCGTTTTTTTATGTTCTATTTCATCTTATGGAGGGAAAAGCCATTAGCGAATTATTTATCAACGAACAGATCAGAGACCGCGAGGTCCGTCTGATCGGAGAGAATGGGCAGCAGCTCGGGATCATGCCGGCGCGCGAAGCGCTGAAGCTTGCGGAGGAAGCGGGCCTGGATCTGGTGAAGATCGCCCCCACCGCCAAGCCTCCCGTGTGCAAGATCGTGGATTACGGAAAGTACAGATATGAGCTTGCGCGCAAGGAGAAGGATGCGAGAAAGAAGCAGAAGACCATCGAGATCAAAGAGATCCGGATGTCTCCCAACATTGATACGAATGATTTGAACACCAAGGCGAACGCGGCACGGAAGTTCCTGGAGAAGGGGAACCGCGTGAAGGTTACGCTGCGTTTCCGCGGTCGTGAAATGGCGCATATGTCAACCAGCAAGCACATTCTGGATGACTTTGCTCAGATGCTTTCGGATATTTCCGTGATGGAGAAGCCCCCGAAGGTGGAAGGCAGGAGCATGATAATGTTTTTGACGGAGAAGCGCTGACCGCTGACGGCGGCATCGCATCATGGCGAAAACGGATTGAAGGATTGTAACAGGAGGAGATCACAGACATGCCTAAAATGAAGACAAGCAGGTCCGCTGCAAAACGGTTCAAACTGACCGGTAACGGTAAGCTGAAGAGGAATAAAGCTTATAAGAGCCATATCTTAACGAAGAAATCCACGAAGAGAAAGAGAAATCTCAGGAAAGCGACGATTACGGACGCTGCCAATGTTAAGAATATGAAGAAGATTTTGCCGTATTTATAAGTCGTAAGGAGGATTTTTGAGATGGCGAGAGTTAAGGGTGGCATGAATGCCAGAAAGAAACATAATAGAGTATTGAAACTCGCAAAGGGCTTTAAGGGCGCGAAGAGAACACAGTACAGGATCGCGAAGCAGTATGTGATGAGAGCGATGGCCGCTTCCTATGTCGGCCGGAAGGAAAGAAAGCGCCAGATGAGGCAGCTCTGGATCGCCCGTATCAACGCGGCGGCCAGGATCAACGGCCTGTCCTATTCCAAGTTCATGTACGGTCTGAAGCTGGCCGATGTGGAGATCAACAGAAAGATGCTCGCCGAGATGGCGGTGAACGATGCGGAAGGCTTTGCGTCGCTGGCCGAGCTGGCGAAGACCAAGATCGCATAATCTTGTTCCCCTGGATCACCGAAAGGCATCAACCCGGGAAAGAACGTTACAAAGCAAAGGAAGCTGATGACTTTTGTGTGATGCAGGACCGCGCAGAAGGAGTCAGCTTTTTTGTATGAAAAGGAGAAGCGGCAAAGGCGTTTCGCGCTGTTTCCTCTGAAAAGAAAGGAGTCCTTACCTATGTTTAAAGACCTTGTAAAACGCAATAGGAGCTATCGCGGGTTCGACGAGTCCCGCAGGATCACAAGAGAGGAGCTTTTGGAGTTCGTGGACTGCGCCAGATTCACGCCTTCCAGCGTGAACAAGCAGCCGTTTAAATATTATCTCGCCTGGGAGAAGGACAAGGTGGACCAGATCCAGGCCATGACGAAGTGGGCGGCCGCGCTGCCGCAGCTCACCCTGCCGCATGACGGGATGCACCCCACCGCCTTCATTGTGATCTGCCAGGATACGAAGATCGCAGCAGGCGCCTTCCTAAAGGACGTGGGCATCGTGGCGCAGACCATGCTGCTGGCGGCCGTGGATCAGGGCCTGGGCGGCTGCATGATCGGAAATTTCAATCCGGAGACGGTGAAGGAGACGCTGGGGCTGGCGGAGGAGCTCACCCCGCTTCTGATCGTGGCGTTCGGGAAGCCTGCTGAGACCGTCGTCCTGACGGAGGTGGGTGAAGACGGTAAGACCAATTACTATCGGGACGAAAATGACGTGCACTACGTTCCCAAGAGAAAGCTGGAGGCTATCATTCTGTAATGGAGAAGGAACGGCATCAGGCGGGCCCCTGCCCGTATGATAAGCAGTGCGGGGGCTGCAGATACCTGCATTTGTCCTATGAGAAGCAGCTGGAGGAAAAAAGGCGCGCGGTCCGGGAACTGATGCAGTCCCACTGTAGGGTGCATCCGGTCATCGGCATGGAGGATCCCTGGCATTACCGGCATAAGGTGGTCTCCGCGTTCGGCCTGGACCAGAAGGGTGTGCCGGTGTCGGGCATTTATGAGGAGAACAGCCACCGCATCGTGCCGGTGGAGGCCTGTGCGATCGAGGCGCGGGAGGCGGACGCCATCCTGAAGACGATCCGCACTCTGCTGCGCCCCTTCAAGCTCCGGGTTTACGACGAGGACAGCGGCCGCGGTCTGCTGCGCTATGTGCTGATCCGTTCGGGATGCTTTACCGGACAGATCATGGTGGTGCTGGTGACCGCCTCTCCGGTGTTCCCTTCCAAACGCAATTTCACCGATGCGTTGTTGAAGGCGCATCCGGAGATCACCACGGTGCTCCAGAACGTGAACGGGCGCACGGACAGCCTGATCCTGGGAGACCGGTATCAGACGCTGTACGGGAAGGGATATATCGAGGATACGCTCTGCGGCCGCCGGTTCAGGATCTCGCCCGCGTCCTTTTATCAGGTGAATCCCGTCCAGGCGCAGAAGCTGTATGAGAAGGCGGTGGAGTTGGCCGGTCTCACCGGGAAGGAAACGGTGGTGGACGCATACTGCGGGACGGGGACCATCGGCATTGTGGCGGCGGGGCGCGCCGGAAGGGTCCTCGGGGTGGAAAGCAATCCGGAGGCCGTGCGGGATGCCGTAGCCAATGCGAAGGAAAACGGTGTGCGCAATATCCGGTTTTACCGGGACGACGCGGGGCACTTCCTGAAGAGCTGCGCGGCGGACGGTCAGCGCGTGGACGTGCTGTTCATGGACCCGCCCAGGGCGGGGAGCAGCCCGGAATTTCTGGAGGCCGCGGCACAGATCCGTCCTTCCAGGATCGTCTATGTGTCCTGCAGTCCCGAGACGCTGGAACGGGACGTGGGGATCCTGGAAAAGGCGGGCTATTGGGCCAGGGAGGTCTGGCCGGTGGATATGTTCCCCTGGACGGGGAGTACAGAGGCCGTATGCCTTCTGGAACCGAAGGCGAGGCCCAGAAAAGATTCCGGAAAGAATGGAGGCGGCAGGAATGGCGGAGCAGAAGCAAAAAGAGATCATGCAAAGGGCAAAGGCGTACATTGATGCGCTCACCGTGGATTCGGATCAGAACATACCGCGGCTGGTGGTGTCCGATGAGCACAGGTTCTTCACCTGGGACAATGAGAAGCGCACGCCGTCCGCAAAGCCCTATCTGTTCGACTGGAGCTATTACAACGGCGTGGTCATGGAAGGACTTTTGGATATCTATGAAGCGGATCCGGAGGCCGGAAAGGCTTATCATGATTACGTGAAGGAATATCTGGACAGCATGGTCGTGACGGATGCGGACGGCGCGAAGCGGCTGAGCCGGAATCTGGCGGGCTATGTGGATCACCACGGCGCAGACTGCTACAAGACGGCGGCCCTTCTGGACCGGATGGCGGACGGATCGCCGGACTGGCAGGAGATCGCGGCAGAGCTGTACCGGGACCTGACCGATACGGGACAGCTGAATTCCAAAGGGAACAATGTGCCGAAGGAATTCACGGAGAGCGCGCTGGGCCATAACTACTGGCACTGCTGGGCGGGAGGACAGCCTCCCAAATATAAGGTCTGGCTGGACGGCATCTATATGCTGCAGCCCTTCCTCGCGCACCATGCGGCGCGGATCGGGGACGCGGCCCAGCTTGCGCTGGTGCAGGAACGGCTGGACTGGGTGGCAGATGTGATGCTGGCGCCGAACGGCTTGTACTATCATGCCTGCAACAGCCGGGAGGACGTCTGCCCGTATCACTGGTCGCGGGCCATGGGCTGGTACGGTATGGCCATGGCGGATGTGATGGAGAGCCTGCCGGAGGCGTATATGGAGAAGCGGAAGGCGGCCCTGAAGATCTTCGCGGACGGGATCCTGCGTTATCAGGATGAAAGCGGCCTGTGGGCGAATCTGGCTGACCGGCCGGCGACGGATACCAACCGTCTGGAGACCAGCGGAACGGCCATGTTCATCTATACGATCCTGAAGGGCGTCCGCAAAGGCTGGCTGGACGCTTCCTATCGGGATGCGGCCGTGCGCGCGTTCCATGCGCTGGTGGAGCGGAAGCTGACGGACCGCGGGCTGGAGGATATTTATCTGAAGGCCAGCGCCAACAATACCAATAACTACGAACTGACCGAGTATTATCTGCCGGACGAGGGGAAGGGCAGCGGTCCCTTCCTCATGGCCTATTCGGAAATGCTTTATCTCTGAGAAGGACGTACGGCGGGGCGCGGGCGGCGTGCGTTCCGCGCCCGCAAAATGTGCCGCATGGGCGGTAAAAGGGAGGCAGGTATGGAGCAAAAGTACGGGGGGACCAACCCCTTTAGCAGCTTCTATCAGAAAAAGCAGGAGGAACAGCAGGGCCAGCCGGAGCATTTCGGCTCCAATGGGCGGCGCGTGCGCGGGAAGTTTCCCTTCCGGATCGTCGTCATCGCCGCGGTCCTGTTCTGTCTGCTGATCATAGGGGGAAACTGCTATTATATGCTGGATGAGGACAACTACGCGGTGGTCACCACGCTGGGCAGGGCCGAGACCGTATCCCAGGCGGGCCTGCATTTCAAGATCCCGTTCCTCCAGCATGTGCGCAGGGTTTCCAAGGTCATCATGGGAATGCCCATCGGGTACGATATCGAAACGGGCGAGTCCATCGATGAGGAATCGGTGATGATCACCAAGGATTTCAATTTCGTAAATACTGATTTTTATCTGGAGTACAAGGTCAGCGATCCGGTGAAATATCTGTACGCCTCCGAAGATCCGGAGGGGATGCTCAAAATGCTGGCGCAGTCCTACATCCGCGACACGGTGGGCATTTACAATGTAGACGACGTGATCACCACCGGCAAGGCAGAGATCCAGTCCGTGATCCAGGAAAAGCTGTCGCAGCGCATGATCCAGGAGGACATCGGCCTTTCGGTAGAAAAGATCACGATCCAGGACGCCTTCCCGCCCACCACGGAAGTCCTGAACGCCTTCAAGAACGTGGAGAACGCCAAGCAGGGCAAGGATACGGCCATCAACAACGCCAACAAGCAGCGCAATGAGCAGATCCCGCTGGCGGAGGCCGAGTGTGACCAGATCATCAAGGACGCCGAGGCCCAGAAGGAGGCCAGGATCAATGAGGCGGAGGGACAGGTTTCCCGTTTTGAGCAGATGTACGAGGAGTATACCAAGTATCCGCTGATCACCAAGCAGCGGATGTTCTACGAGACCATGGAAGAGGTCCTGCCCAGCCTGCGGATCTATATCGTGGATGAGAGCGGGACGCAAAAGCTCCTGCCGCTGGATGATTTCGGCGGCGTGGGCGGACAGAATACGGCCGTCGGCAGCGCAGGCGGAACGTCCTCCGGCGGTCTGACGGGCGCGAATGTTTCTGGAAGCAGAGCTGCGGGCGCCGCGTCTGCGGGTGATGCGTCGGGAGAGACGGGCAGCGGAAATGAAGACGGAGAGGAGGAGGCGCAATGAAGGGAGCAGGAAAGATTCTGGGTATCGTGATCGTGCTGGCGGCTGTCGTCATGCTGTTTTCTTCTCTGGTGGTCACCTATCCGAACGAGTATAAGCTGATCAAGCAGTTCGGGGAGATCGTCCGGGTGACGGACGAACCGGGCGTATCCTTCAAGATCCCGTTCATACAGGAGGCCGACTCGGTCCCGAAGCAGCTGCAGCTCTACGATATCCCCAAGTCGGATGTCATCACCAAGGATAAAAAGACCATGATCGTGGACGCCTTTGTATTATGGAAGATCTCCGATCCGGTGCAGTTCACCAGACATCTGAACGGACAGGTGGCGCAGGCGCAGTCCCGCATCAACGCCACGGTGTTCTCCTCCATGAAATCCGTGATCTCCAATATGGACCAGGCGGATATCATCGAGAACCGGGACGGCAAGCTGGCGCTGGACATCAGCGGCAACATCGGCGGGTCCCTGGACAGCTACGGGATCCAGGTCGTCGCCGTGGAGACCAAGGCGCTGGATATGCCGGACGACAACAAGCAGTCCGTATACGAGCGGATGATCTCCGAACGCGACAACATCGCGGCCACTTATACGGCGGAAGGCAAATCCTCCGCGCAGAAGATCATCAACGACACGTCCAAGGAGATCTCGGTCATGAAGTCGGAGGCTGCCGCGGAAGCGGAGAAGATCAAGGCCGAGGGCGAGGCGCAGTATATGCAGATCCTTTCAGGCGCTTACAACGATCCGGACAAGGCGGATTTCTATGAGTTCGTCCGCGCGCTGGATGCGGCCAAGGCGGCCCTGACGGGCGGCGGCAATACGCTGATCCTGGATAAGACGTCGCCGCTGGCGCAGGTGTTCTACGGGTACGAATGATCCGGAGGGGGCGTCCGGCGGGCATTTGGGCGCACGGATCTCTCCCTTCTATGTCTCTGGAGAATAGTAAGAGCCGTTTCTATTCCGAAATATTATAAAGACCATATCGAAAGGATATGGTCTTTTTTTCGCATACGGTTGAAAAAAGAAAGATTTTGAGATAGAATAGGCTTTATGAGTCTGCCCGTGCGCGGATTTTTCAGGAGGAGGTTTGCGATGGAACTGCATATTGTCTGCATTCCCGGCGACGGGATCGGCCCGGAGATCGTGGCCGAGGCGAAGAAGGTTTTGGAAAAGGTGGCAGAGAAATACGGCCATAAGCTGGATATGAAGGATGTGCTGATGGGCGGCGCGTCCATCGACGCATACGGTGTGCCGCTGACCGATGAGACGGTCGCGGCGGCGAAGGCGGCGGACGCGGTGCTCATGGGTTCCATCGGCGGGGATCCCAATACCTCCCCATGGTATCAGCTGCCGCCGGACAGGCGTCCCGAGGCGGGGCTTCTGGGGATCCGCAAGGCGCTGAACCTGTTCGCCAACCTGCGTCCGGCCTATCTGTACCCGGAGCTGGCTGCTGCCTGCCCCCTGAAGGAGGAGATCAGCAGGGCCGGGTTTGATATGCTGATCATGCGGGAGCTGACCGGCGGTCTGTACTTCGGCGAGCGCCGGACCGTGACGGAGAACGGCGTCCGCAGAGCGGTCGATACGCTGACCTACGATGAGAATGAGATCCGCCGCATCGCGGTCAAGGGGTTCGAGATCGCCCGCAAGCGCCGCGGCAAGGTGAGCAGCGTGGACAAGGCCAACGTGCTGGATTCCTCTAGGCTCTGGCGGGCGGTGGTCAACGAAGTGGCGAAGGACTATCCGGATGTGAAGCTGGAGCATGTGCTGGTGGACAACTGCGCCATGCAGCTGGTGAAGGATCCGGCACAGTTCGACGTGATCCTGACGGAAAACATGTTCGGCGACATCCTTTCCGATGAAGCCAGTATGGTGACGGGCTCCATCGGCATGCTTTCATCCGCCAGCCTGAACGATACGAAGTTCGGCCTGTATGAGCCCAGCCACGGCAGCGCGCCGGACATCGCGGGAAAGGACGCGGCGAATCCCATCGCCACGGTCTTAAGCGCCGCCATGATGCTGCGCTATTCCTTCGATCTGGATGCGGAGGCCGACGCGGTGGAGGAAGCCGTGCGGCAGGTGCTCAAAGACGGCTACCGTACCGGCGATATCATGTCGAAGGGATGCACGCTTGTGGGATGCCGACAGATGGGAGATCTTCTGGCGGAGCGGATCTGAGCGTTTTTTGGAAGGAGCGGAGGAAGACGGCTCCGGGGAACGGGGCGGACTTTTTTGCCGACGGGATATGGGAAAGGAGAGCATATGATCAGTGACAATGTGACAAAGGGCGTGCAGCAGGCACCCCACAGGAGTCTGTTCAACGCGCTGGGCTTCACCGAGGAGGAGCGGAACCGCCCTCTGATCGGTATCGTGAGTTCCTATAACGAGATCGTGCCCGGCCATATGAATCTGGATAAGATCACCGAGGCTGTGAAAATGGGCGTGGCCATGGCGGGCGGTACGCCGGTGGTGTTTCCCGCCATCGCGGTCTGCGATGGCATCGCCATGGGACATGTGGGAATGAAATATTCCCTGGTGACCCGGGATCTGATCTGCGACAGCACGGAGTGCATGGCCATCGCCCATCAGTTCGACGGCCTGGTCTGCATCCCCAACTGCGATAAAAATGTGCCCGGTCTTCTGATGGCCGCGGCCAGGGTGAACATCCCTACGATCTTCGTCTCCGGCGGCCCCATGCTGGCGGGACATGTCAAAGGGGAAAAGAGGAGCCTGTCTTCCATGTTCGAGGCGGTGGGCTCCGTGGCCGCCGGTACCATGACGATGGAGGATCTGGCGGAATTTGAGGAAAAGGTATGTCCCACCTGCGGCTCCTGCTCCGGCATGTACACGGCTAATTCCATGAACTGCCTCACCGAGGCGCTGGGCATGGGCCTGCAGGGGAACGGCACGATCCCCGCCGTCTATTCCGAGCGGATCCGGCTGGCCAAGCACGCCGGCATGAAGATCATGGAGCTGGTGGAAAAAAATATCCGTCCCCGGGACATCATGAGCGAGAAGGCGTTCCTGAACGCGCTGACCGTGGACATGGCGCTGGGCTGCTCCACCAATTCCATGCTGCATCTGCCCGCTATCGCCCATGAGGCAGGCGTGGAGCTGAACATGGAGATCGCCAACGAGCTGTCCGCCCGGACGCCCAACCTGTGCCATCTGGCCCCGGCCGGTCCCACCTATATGGAGGATCTGAACGAGGCGGGCGGCGTCTACGCGGTGATGAACGAGTTAAATAAGAAAGGCCTGCTTTACACGGATCTGATCACGGTGACGGGAAAGACCGTGGGCGAGAATATCTCCGGCTGTGTGAACAGGAATCCCCAGGTCATCCGTCCGGTGGAGAACCCTTATTCCCAGACCGGCGGCATCGCGGTGCTCAAGGGCAACCTGGCCCCCGATACGGGCGTGGTGAAGCGCTCCGCGGTGGTGCCGGAGATGATGGTCCATGAAGGCCCGGCCCGGGTGTTCGACTGCGAGGAGGACGCCATTGAAGCGATCAAGGGCGGAAAGATCGTGGCCGGAGACGTGGTGGTGATCCGCTACGAGGGTCCCAAGGGCGGCCCCGGCATGCGGGAAATGCTCAATCCCACCTCCGCCATCGCGGGCATGGGACTGGGCTCCAGCGTGGCGCTGATCACGGACGGCCGTTTTTCCGGCGCGTCCAGAGGCGCTTCCATCGGCCATATTTCCCCGGAGGCGGCAGTGGGCGGCCCCATCGCGCTGGTGGAAGAGGGCGATATCATCAGCATCAACATTCCGGAGAACCGGCTGGATCTGAAGGTGTCCGACGAGGAGCTGGCGGCGCGGCGTGCGAAATGGCAGCCCAGGGAGCCGAAGGTCACGACCGGCTATCTGGCCCGGTATCGGGAGATGGTCACCAGCGGCAACCGCGGCGCGGTCCTGGAGATCCGAAAATAAAGACCGCCGCGGCAGGCGGGAGAGAGCTGCTTCGACAGAAAGGAGCAGCCGGGGTATAGAAGATGGAGATGACCGGTCCGTGCGTGAGGCTGTTTCTCAGCCGCGGCCGGTATCGATCACAATGACAGGAGAGTGCACATATGGTATTGACAGGTGCGGAGATCATCATCGAGTGTCTGAAGGAACAGGGAGTGGATACGGTGTTCGGCTATCCGGGCGGCACCATCCTGAACGTTTACGACGCGCTGTACAAGCACAGCGATGAGATTTTCCATGTATTGACTTCTCATGAACAGGGCGCGGCTCACGCCGCGGACGGCTATGCAAGGGCTACCGGGAAGGTGGGCGTCTGTATGGCCACCAGCGGCCCCGGCGCCACCAATCTGGTGACCGGCATCGCCACCGCCTATATGGACAGCGTGCCCATGGTGGCGATCACGGCCAACGTGAATCTGCCCCTGTTAGGCAAGGATACGTTCCAGGAGGTGGATATCGCGGGCGTGACCATGCCCATCACCAAACACGGGTATATCGTGAAGGACGTGAACATCCTGGCGAAGACGCTGCGCAAGGCGTTTCAGATCGCCAGGTCCGGCAGGCCGGGACCGGTGCTGGTGGACGTGACCAAGGATGTGACGGCCAACACCTGTGAATTCGAGCCGATGACGCCTCCGGAGCCGGAGCGGATCAGCAAATACACGCAGGCGGATATCGAGGCGGCGCTGGCGCTTTTAAAGGAGTCGAAAAAGCCCTTCATCTATCTGGGCGGCGGCGCGATCCTTTCCGACGCCTCCGATGAGGTGCGCGCTTTCGCCAAAAAGCTGGACGCGCCGGTCTGCGATACGCTGATGGGCAAGGGCGCTTATGACGGATACGATCCGCTCTATACCGGCATGATCGGCATGCACGGCACCAAGGCCTCCAACCTGGGCGTCAGCGAATGCGATCTGCTGGTCGCGCTGGGCGCGCGGTTCTCCGACCGCGTGGTCGGGAACGCCGCGAAATTCGCGGCCGGGGCCAAGGTGCTGCACATCGATATCGACGCCGCTGAGATCAACAAGAATATCAAGGCGAGCGTGGCCGTGGTGGGGGATCTGAAGCAGATCCTGACCGAGCTGGTCGATAAGATGGAGGAGAAAAAGCATCCGGAGTGGACGGCGCACATCCTGGAGCTGAAGGAAAAATACCCGCTCAAATATGATGACAGCCAGCTGAGCTGCCCTTATATCATGGAGGAGCTGGACCGGATCACGAAGGGAGAGGCGCTGATCACCACGGATGTGGGACAGCACCAGATGTGGGCGGCGCAGTTTTACCATTATACGAAGCCCCGCACCTTCCTTTCCTCCGGCGGCCTGGGCACCATGGGCTACGGTCTGGGCGCCTGCATCGGCGCGAAGATGGGCCGTCCCGAGAAGATCTGCGTCAATATCGCGGGAGACGGCTGCTTCCGTATGAACATGAATGAGCTGGCGACGGCCAGCCGTTATCAGATCCCTATCATCCAGATCATCATCAACAACCATGTGCTGGGAATGGTGCGCCAGTGGCAGACCCTGTTTTACGGACAGCGGTATTCCCAAACGGTGCTGGAGGACGAGGTGGATTTCTGCAAGGTATCCGAAGGGCTGGGCTGTAAGGCCATTCGCGTGACGAAGAAGGCGGAAGTGGCCCCGGCCATCGAAGCGGCCATCAGCGCCAAAGGTCCTGTGGTGATCGAGTGCGTGATCCCGAAGGATGATAAGGTGTTCCCCATGGTGCCCGCGGGCGCGGCCATCAGCGAGGTGTTTGACGGGGACGATCTTGCGAAAAAGGAGGCATAAAGAAATGTCCAGAGTATATAATTTTTCGGCCGGTCCGGCGGTCCTGCCGGAGGAGGTCCTCAAAGAGGCGGCGGAGGAAATGCTGGATTACCGCGGCTGCGGCATGTCCGTCATGGAGATGAGCCACCGCTCCAAAATGTTCGAGACGATCATTCAGGAGGCCGAGGCGGATCTGCGGGAGCTGATGAACATCCCCGCCAATTATAAGGTGCTGTTTCTGCAGGGCGGTGCCAGCCAGCAGTTTGCCATGATCCCCATGAACCTGATGAAGAACGGGGCGGCGGATTACATCATCACTGGCCAGTGGGCGAAAAAGGCCTGGCAGGAGGCCTGTCTGTACGGCGATGCGAAGGCGGTGGCGTCCTCCGCTGACAAGACCTTTTCCTATATTCCGGACTGCTCCGATCTGCCCATCCACGAGAACGCGGACTATGTCTATATCTGCGAGAACAACACGATCTACGGCACGAAGTATAAGACCCTGCCCAACACCAAGGGAAAGACCCTGGTGTCCGACGTGTCCTCCTGCTTCCTGTCAGAGCCCGTCGATGTGACGAAATACGGCCTGATCTACGGCGGCGTCCAGAAGAACATCGGCCCTGCCGGCGTGGTCATCGTGATCATCCGGGAGGATCTGATCACGGAGGATGTGCTGCCCGGCACGCCCACCATGCTGCGCTATAAGACCCATGCGGACGCGGGCTCTCTGTACAATACGCCTCCCGCCTACGGCATCTATATCTGCGGCAAGGTGTTCAAGTGGCTCAAGGCCCGGGGCGGCCTGGCGGCCATGAAGGAATACAATGAGAAAAAGGCGAAGATCCTCTACGACTTCCTGGATGAGAGCAGACTGTTTAAGGGAACCGTGCGGAAGGAGGACCGTTCGCTGATGAACGTGCCTTTTGTCACCGGCGACGCGGAGCTGGATGCCAGATTCGTCAAAGAGGCGAAAGAAGCCGGATTTGAGAACCTGAAGGGACACCGCACCGTGGGCGGCATGCGCGCCAGCATTTACAACGCCATGCCCATCGAAGGCGTGGAAGCGCTGGCGGCCTTCATGCGGGACTTCGAGGCGAAGCATATCTGAAAAAAGGCGGGCGGCCGCGCCGGAAAAGCGCGTCCAGTGAGCATGGGCCGCGCCGGAAAAGCGTGGCCAAAAGAGCAGGGGCAGTGCCCGAATGCGCCGCCCGAAAAGCGGGACCGCGCCGGAAAAAGCGCGGCCAGGAGAGCGGGCAAGCGCCTGAAGCAGGGGCCGCGCCCGGAGAATGAGGAGAAAAATCATGTATCGTTATCTGTGTCTGAATCCCATCGCCCAGACCGGGCTGGACAATTTTACGGGAGAATATGAAAAAACCGAGGATATCGCGCAGGCGGACGGCGTTCTGGTCAGGAGCGCGTCCATGCACGAGATGGAGCTGCCGGACAATCTGCTGGCTATCGCCAGGGCGGGAGCGGGCGTCAACAATATCCCGCTGGATAAGTGCGCGCAGAAGGGCATTGTAGTGTTCAATACGCCGGGGGCCAACGCCAACGGCGTCAAGGAGCTGGTGATCGCGGGCATGCTCCTCGCCAGCCGGGACGTGGTGGACGGCATCAACTGGGTGAAGGAAAATAAGGACGATCCCAATGTGGCGAAGGCGGCGGAAAAGGAAAAGAAGAAATTCGCTGGCACGGAGGTGATGGGCAAGAAGCTGGGCATCATCGGCCTGGGCGCCATCGGCGTCAAGGTCGCCAACGTGGCCAGACATCTGGGCATGGAGGTCTACGGCTATGACCCTTACGTTTCCGTGGCGGCGGCCTGGAGCTTAAGCCGCGACGTCAAGCACGTCATGGATGTGAACGAGATCTATGAGCAGTGCGATTTCATCACGATCCACGTACCGCTGATGGAGGCCACCAGAGGCATGGTGAACGCGGAGGCCATCGGGCGCATGAAGGACGGCGTGATCCTCCTGAACTTCGCCAGGGATCTGCTGGTGGACGAGTCCGCCGTGCTGGAGGGCATTGCCGCCGGAAAGATCCGCAAATATGTTTCCGATTTCCCGAACCCGGTGACCGCCGGTCAGCCGGACTGCATCGTGATCCCGCATCTGGGCGCTTCCACGGAGGAATCCGAAGAGAACTGCGCGGTGATGGCGGTGCGGGAGCTGAAGGAATATCTGGAGAACGGCACGATCCAACACAGCGTCAACTATCCGGACTGCGATCTGGGCGTCTGCCAGTACGCCAGCAGGGTCGCGATCTTCCACAAGAATATCGCCAACATGATCGCGAAGTTCACCTCGGTCATGGGCTGGAACAACATCAACATCGTCAACATGACCAATAAATCCAAGGGTGATGTGGCCTATACGCTGCTGGATCTGGAATCCTGCGCCAACGACAGCATCATCACCCAGCTGCGCACCATCGACGGCGTGTTCCGGGTGCGCGTGGTGAAGTGATCGGATCCCGTCCGGCTGTGTGATCGTTCCGCCCGCGGGTTTCCGGGAAACGCAGGCCGCCCCCGGCATACATTCTCATTCGGATACGCTTTCGCTCGAAAGAAAAGCGCAGCGGTACATAAGGCCGCAAAGGACGCGGCCTAAGTACCGGCGCTTTTCTACGCTCCTCATGAGAAGTACGCCGGGGGCGGCCTGCGCTTCCCGGAAACCCACGGACGGAACGATGGCTCAGTCTTTGATCCCCGTGAGCCCGCAGGCGCAGCCGTCCGCGGTGGTGCCGCAGCGGCTATAGCAGGCGGGTGTCTGATCCTGGACCCGGCCCAGCACGGTGTTGTCGCAGCGGCGGTCCTGCAGCTGTGTCACGGGATTGGGCGCAACCTCATAGCGGTAGTCTGTGCCGCAGTTTTTGATGTGCTGTTCGATGACGCAGTGTGTGGAAACGCTGTCCGCCGAACGGTTCACTTTTTCCTGATAGCGGAAGAAGGAATCGTCGGCCTTCAGCTCGCCCAGCGGCACCACGCATTCCTGCTTCTCGGTGTTGCCGACGGTGGTCTCCTGAACCTTGCGCACGTACTCGATGTTGGGTCGCAGGCGCAGGACGGAGGGCAGTTCGCCGTCGCCCACGATCTGTTCGTATTCTTTCTTCTCGTATTTCCAGAGCAGCTCCGCGGCCTTATGCAGGTGAGCGATCTCCTGTACCAGACATTCCTCCCAGATCTGGCGGATGTAGGGATCGCATTCCGTCATCATGCAGGAGTAGTACAGATAGCACTCGGTATACTCATGCAGGAGCAGGTTTTCCAGCCAGGTCATATGGGTGTCGATCAGGCTTTCGTACTCGCTGACATGCTGTTCCTCGATCATGCCGATCTCCTGATACATTCTCCGGCCCAGGTCGGAAACGTTGTAAAGGTTCGCCACGTTCATATAGTAGTTCATAGTCTGCTGTTCGGCCGCCGTGATGATGCCCACGTTCAGCTTGGTCTGCAGGGATGCCCCGCAGCCGGTGTCATGGAAAATGCTGTCCTTGGGATAGCGGTGTTCGCTGACGGTGGGGCGTCCGGGCGTGATTTCCGTATAGCCGCCCACCAGCTTTTCGGGATAGATGCCGTACTCCAGATGCAGCAGATTGGAGTAGCGGTACAGGTGATCGAAATCCTCCAGCAGGGCCAGGTTCAGGGCGTTGATCACGCTGCAGTCCGTTTCCTGCTTCGCCAGCACGCAGGTCAGATCCACGGCCAGCTGTTCATAGGCGATGGTATGCTCCAGGATCGTTTCGTCCCGCGGCTTTAAGCAGCTGATCCTTTTCTGCTGCTGCTGTTCCGTGCGGCGCGTCATGGCCAGTTCCCGGCGCAGCTCATTGTCGCAGCAGTGCCGGGAAAGATTGCGGGAGAACCACTGGGCCTCAAATTCGGTGCCGTTCATCAGGATGATGCGGCATTTGGTGTAGGGATCGGCGGTTTCCTTGCAGTAGGGCTTCGGGGACATGGTGTTCCAGTCCATGAAGGTCTGCTCTATGGGGACCGCCTTTTCTTTGAATGGATTGAAAGACATAGAAAATCTCCTCCTTTTTACCATTAGTGTATGCAGGAGGAGACTTTTTGAAACAGAGATTTTGCGATTATCTGTCGAAACGGAAGATGGGACCGTTTTCGTCCGGATCGTCCAGCGCGTCCCGAAGCTTTTTGTCGCTGGCGACAAAGGCCTCGTTGGCCAGGTCCATGTAGCGGATGAAAACATCCTCCACCGCGCAGCCCTCTTCTTTTGCGACGGTCTGAAAAATGGGCATCATTTTTTCGAGCTGAACAGATACCTGTGTCTTCTGCGGGTCCAGATCCGGCATCGCTTCGTTGGCGTAGGCGGTGATGCGGTCCAGAAACGCTTTGTCTTTTATGGAAAGTGCCATGGCTCCTCCTTCCGGCCCGTGTGCCGGGCCGCCGGGCCCTTTCGGACCGCGGACCGTCCGGCTCATATGCCGCGGCCGCGCCCCGAAGGAGCGGTTTCTTTTTTAATGCCATTTTAGCACTTGCGCATTATCCTGTCAAAATGTAAAATAGAGGAAAGAAAAGCGCCGGAGGGCGCGGAAAACGGAGAATGTGTATGGCAGAACTGAGACCGTTTCGGGCCGTCAGACCGCAGGAGAAATACGCGGCCAGGATCGCGGCCTTACCCTATGACGTATATTCCCTGGAGGAGGCGCAGGCAGAGGTGGCCAGAGAGCCGCTGTCCTTTCTGGCGGTGGACCTGCCGGAGACGGCGGCACAGGCCGGAGAGGATCTGGCGAAAAAGGCCGGAAGCCTGCTCCGGGAGCGGATGGAAGCGGGATATTTCGTGCAGGAGGAGACCCCCTGTTATTATATTTATGAACTGACGATGGACGGGCGCACCCAGACCGGCATCGGCGCGCTGGCGCGGGTAGACGATTACCTGAACGGGACGATCCGCCGCCATGAGAATACCCGTGCGGATAAGGAGGCGGACCGGATCGCCCATGTGGAGGGCTGTCAGGCCCAGACCGGCCCGATCTTTCTGGCTTACCGGGCGCGGGAGGAGATCCGGGCGCTCACGGAGCAGGCGAAAGCGGAAGGAGCGCCCCTTTTCGATGTGACGGGGACGGACGGCGTGCGGCACCGGATCTGGCGCGTGGCGGACGAGGAGGAGCTGGAAGCGATCTACGACGCCTTTGAGGCGGTGGACACCCTGTATATCGCGGACGGCCATCACCGCTGTGCGGCCGCCGCGGCCTGCGCGGTGCGCAGAAGGGAAGAGGATCCGGACTATGACAGACAGGCTCCCTGGAACTTCATCCTGTCGGTGGCGTTTCCGGACGATGAGCTGAAGATCCTGGATTACAACCGCGTCGTGAAGGATCTGAACGGTCTGTCTCAGGAGGAATTTCTGGAGCGGGTCGGCGCGGCGTTTGAGATCCGGCGCATGGGAGAAACGGTGCCGCATCCGGCGCGCAAGGGCGAGATCGGCATGTATCTGCCGGACGGCTGGTATGCGCTGAAGCTGCGGGACGGCTTCGCCAGGGAAGATCCGGTGGAGGGGCTGGACGTGTCGCTTCTGCAGGATCTGGTGCTTGCCCCGGTGCTGGGCATCGCACAGCCGAGGACGGATCGCAGGATCTCCTTTGTGGGCGGCATCCGCGGATGCGGAGAGCTCAGGGAGAGGGTGGACCGGGAGGGCGGCGTCGCCTTCCTGATGTATCCCACGGCCATCGGGGAGCTGTTCGCCGTGGCGGACGCGGGCAGGCTGATGCCTCCCAAATCCACCTGGTTTGAGCCGAAGCTGCGCAGCGGTTTTCTGATCAACAGCTTCGAGGGCGAATAAAACAGCAAAAAAGAGGGATACAGAGCCGCAGATGATAGAGAAAAAGGAGGGGAAGCGCATGAACAACAGGCTGTACAGACTGATGAACTGGCCCGGGATCGAGGCGATCGTCTATTCGGAGGAGGATGACCCGCACAGGCTCCTGGGGCCGCACCCGGAAGGAAGTTCCACATTATTGCAGGCGTTCTGGCCCGGGGCCAGATCGATCCGGCTGCTGCGGGAGGGCAAGCGGGAGCTGGAAATGGAACAGGCGGACGAAGCCGGGTTTTTCGCGGTTCTCTTTCCCGGCAATAAGCCGGTGCGCTACAAGCTGCGGATCACCTGCGCGGACGGCAGCGTGCGGGAGATCGAGGATCCCTACCGCTTTGCCCCCATCATCACCAAAGAGGAGACCGCGCGTTTTTCCGCCGGGATCCATTACGAGGCATACCGGATGCTGGGCGCGCACCTGATGACGGTGGACGGCACGGCGGGCGTGCATTTCGCGGTCTGGGCGCCGAACGCCGTGCGGGTATCCGTGGTGGGCGATTTCAACAGCTGGGACGGCCGCATTCACCAGATGCGCCGCCTCTGGGATTCCGGCATTTTCGAGATCTTCGTGCCCGGCGTGGAAGAGGGCGTGAACTATAAATTTGAACTGAAGGTGAAGGGCGGCCTGACCTATCTGAAGGCGGATCCCTATGCCTTCGGACAGCAGCTGCGGCCGGATACGGCCTCCGTGGTGCGCTCCATCGACGGCTTTTCCTGGGAGGACGAAGACTGGATCGGGAAGCGGGAGCAGACGGACTATGCGAAGCAGCCTATCAGCGTCTACGAGATGTATCTGGGCTCCTTTGCCAAACCGGAGGACGGCCGGTATTATTACAATTACCGGGAGCTGGCCCCGAAGGTGATCTCCTATGTGAAGGAGATGGGCTATACCCATGTGGAGCTGATGCCGGTGATGGAGCATCCGCTGGACGGCTCCTGGGGCTATCAGGTCATCGGCTATTATGCGCCCACCGCCCGGTATGGTACGCCGCAGGATTTCATGTATTTCGTCAATGAGCTGCATAAGGCCGGGATCGGCGTGATCCTGGACTGGGTGCCCGCTCATTTCCCCAGGGATACCTGGGGCCTTTCGGCCTTTGACGGGACATGCCTGTACGAGCATAAGGATCCACGGCAGGGCGTCCATCCCCACTGGGGGACGCTGATCTACAATTACGGGCGGCCGCAGGTGAGCAATTATCTGATCGCCAATGCGCTGTACTGGATCGAACAGTATCACGCGGATGGCATCCGCATGGATGCGGTGGCCTCCATGCTCTATCTGGACTACGGGAAGAGCGACGGCCAGTGGATCGCCAATATGTACGGCGGCAATGAAAATCTGGAGGCCGTAGAGTTTTTGAAGCATGTCAACAGCATGATCGGAAAGCGCGGCAGGGGTGCAATGTCCATCGCGGAGGAGTCCACGGCGTGGCCCAGGGTCACGGGAGACCTGAACGAAGACGGGCTGGGATTTTCCTTCAAATGGAATATGGGCTGGATGAACGATTTCCTGGGTTATATCCGCAACGATCCCTATTTCCGCTCCTATCATCACAATGAACTGACCTTCTCCATGGTCTACGCCTACAGCGAGAAGTTCATGCTGGTGTTTTCCCATGACGAGGTGGTGCACGGCAAGGCGACCATGCTGGGCAAGATGCCCGGCGAGGAGCCGGAGCGCTTCGCCAACCTGCGGGCCAGCTACGGCTATATGATGGCCCACCCCGGGAAAAAGCTCCTGTTCATGGGACAGGACATCGGAGAATATGACGAATGGAACGAAGGGCGCAGTGTGGAATGGGAGCTGCTGAAGGAAAAGAAGCACGACGGCGTGCGCCGTTTCGTGAAGAAGCTCAATGAGCTGTACCGCAGCAGTCCCGCCCTCTATGAAAAGGATACGAGCTGGGAGGGCTTCGAGTGGATCAACTGCATGGATTCCGAGGAATGCACGCTGTCCTGGCTGCGAAAGACCGATAAGCCGGAGGAAACGCTTCTGGTCAGCGTCAATTTTGCCAACGTAGAGCGCAGGGGATATTCCATCGGCGTGCCTTTTGCGGGCCGATATAAAGAGATCCTCAATTCGGACGATAAGAAATACGGCGGGGAGGGCAGGGTGAACGCTGCGGTGAAGGCCAGCGTTCCCAAAGAATGCGACGGGCGCGACCATTCCATCAGGATCCGTCAGGCCCCGCTTTCCGTCAGCATTTTCTCCTGCACGCCCTATACGGAGGAGGAGCTGACCGCATTTCGGCGCACTGCGGAGGAAAAGGCGCAGAAAAAGGCGGCGGCGAAGGCCGTAAGGACAGCAGGCGGCCGGAGGACGAAACCGGATACCGCCGGGAAACGGAGTCTGAAGGAGGAACTGAAGGCCAGGGTGGACCAGGCGGATGCGGCGATCTCGTCCGGGGGCGAGAAGGAACGGCCGTTGAAGGTGACCGGGAAGCGGACGAAAGGGAAGAAGCAGGGATGAGCTTGCGGATGATCATGTTGATGACAGCGTCGGATGAGGCGGAGCAGATCGCCTCCGAGAGCGTGGAAAAGGCCGTGGAGAATGTGGAGCACCAGATCGGCGCGCTGCAGCGCTATGTGGCGACGATGCCCGATAAGCTGATCCTTCTGTGTGCGCACGTGGTGATGGCGCTGGTGATGTTCGTCATCGGCACCCGCGTCATCGCGTTCCTGCGCGGCTTCGTCCGGCGCGCGCTGCAGAAGGCGAACGCCTCCGAAACGGCGGTGCAGTTCCTGGATTCGGCGATCCGCGCGGTGCTGTACGTGATCCTCGTATTTTCAATCCTCCAGATCTTCGGGCTGCAGGCGGCCAGCATCGCCACGGTGATCGGTTCCGTGGGCGTCACCGTCGGCCTCGCCATCCAGGGCAGCCTGAGCAACTGTATCGGCGGCATCCTGCTTTTGACCCTGAAGCCCTTCAAGGTGGGGGACTATATCATAGAGGATACGCAGAAGAACGAGGGCGTGGTGCAGCAGATCAGCATTTTTTACACGAAGCTGTCCACGCTGGACAATAAGGTCATATACGTGCCCAACGGCACGCTGGCCAATACCAGCCTGACCAACGTGACCGACGCGCCCATGCGCCGCGTGGATTTCACGATCGGCATCGCCTACAGCGCCAGCATTGCTCAGGCGCGGAAGGCGGTGGAGGAGCTGGCGGCGGCCCATCCGCTGGTGCTGGACGATCCGGCGGTCTCCGTCTATGTGGATCATTTCGGGGACAGCAGCGTGGTGTTAGGCATCCGTTTCTGGGCCCTGAAGGAGAATTTCTGGCAGGCCCGGTGTGAGATGATGGAGCAGGTCAAAACCGCCTTCGACGAGGCCGGGATCACGATCCCCTTCAACCAGCTGGACGTGCACGTAGTCTCGGACGAGCGGTGAGTTATTGCGCCGTGAAACGCCGCCCGCCTGCCGTCCGCAGGCATTCCTTTTCCGGACACGCTCGCGCTCGGAGAAAAGCGCAGTGGTCCTGGGCTCGAAAATACCTCGCCAAGATCATGTGCTAAAATAAACAAAAGTTTTAAAAAAAGAGCTTGCCAAAAGAAGGTTTACCGATTATAATATCCAGTGTTGAGGTTTTGCCGGGATAGCGCAGTCGGTAGCGCAACTGATTCGTAATCAGTAGGTCGAGGGTTCGAGTCCCTTTCCCGGCTCTCACAGGGGAGCGAAGCGGCTGATGAACAATCTGTCGCTTTTCTTTTTCCAGGGCTATGGTCGGGGAAAAGGCTCCGGCGGGCGTGCGGCGGCGGGAACGAGATGAACCGGGTCTGGGCCGCGGGTCGCTGTGGAACAGAAAGGAAGAACGGAGAGAAGAAATATGACGGCTTATAAGGACAGAAGCAGAGAAGAACTGTTGCAGATCCGGGACGAACTGACGGAGGCGTACGAGGCGTTCTGCAAAAAGGGGCTGAAGCTGGATATGTCCCGCGGCAAGCCCAGCGCGGAGCAGCTGGATCTTTCCATGGGCATGATGTGCGTGCTGGACAATTTTACGGATCTGAAGTGCGAGGACGGCATCGACTGCCGCAACTACGGCGTGATGGACGGCATTCCGGAGGCCAAGCGGCTGCTGGGAGAGCTGATCGAGGTCCCGGCCGACAATATCATCATCTACGGCAACTCCAGCCTGAACGTGATGTTCGATGTGGTTTGCCATTCCTATACCCACGGCGTGATGGGCATGACGCCCTGGTGCAGGCTGGATAAGGTGAAGTTCCTCTGTCCGGTGCCCGGCTATGACAGGCATTTCGCCATCACGGAGTTTTTCGGGATCGAGATGATCAATGTTCCCATGACGCCGGACGGCCCCGATATGGACATGGTGGAGAAGCTGGTGAGCGAGGATGAGGCCGTAAAGGGCATCTGGTGCGTGCCCAAGTATTCCAATCCGCAGGGCTACACCTATTCCGACGAGACGGTGCGCCGTTTCGCGCGGCTGAAGCCCGCGGCGAAGGATTTCCGCATTTATTGGGACAATGCTTACAATGTGCATCATCTTTACGACGAACCTCAGGACGTGATCCTGGAGCTCCTGCATGAGTGCGAGATGGCCGGGAATCCGGACATGGTGTATAAATTCAGCTCCACCAGCAAAATCTCCTTCCCGGGGTCCGGCGTGGCGGCGCTTTCCGCCTCCAAGGCGAACCTGGATGACCTGCGCAAGCAGCTGAAGATCCAGACCATCGGTCACGACAAGGTGAATCAGCTCCGTCATGTCCGTTATTTCAAGAGCATCGACGGGATCCAGAAGCAGATGAAGAAGCATGCCCAGATCATGCGGCCCAAGTTCGAGGCGGTGCTGGATATGCTGGAAAAGGAGCTGGGCGGCCTGGAGATCGGCACCTGGACCAGGCCTCACGGCGGCTATTTCATTTCCTTCGATGCCATGGAGGGCTGTGCGAAGGCCATCGTGGCGAAGGCGAAGGCGGCTGGCGTGGTCATGACCGGCGCGGGCGCCACCTATCCTTACGGGAAGGACCCGCACGATTCCAATATCCGCATCGCGCCGTCCTATCCGCCCATCGAGGAGCTGATACAGGCCACGGAGCTTTTCGTGCTGTGCGTAAAGCTGGTGAGCGTGGAAAAGATCCTGGAGGGTATGGCATAAAACGAATAGAGCTTTCGGACAGAAGAAGGGGCCGTCAGCGGCATTCAGCAAAATAGGCTCATAATGTTTTCAAGGCGCGGCATGATTTCGGTCATGCCGCAGTTTCATATATGAATTAATTCAAAAGCGAAGCGGATGTATCCTGATGGGATAGTTTTGCACCTCCAGTTTTTAAAATGTCAATACGGAATTCTCATGTTTTTCAAAAATCCTTCGATTCCGGCAACCGTATTTTCGGACTCATCTGTCAAAAGGCCGTCATCTGTCAGCAGCGGCGTGTCAAGGACCGATTTGACTGAAACGGCTGCGCTTGCGCAAGAAGCTATTGTTTTCCTGGAACTGTCAGAGTATGCCCTGTAATCGTCACCTTCGTTTTTTACAATGTCCTCCATCCTGTAAATCAGAGGAAGAAAATAGGTGTCAAGCCGTGCCAACAGATTATAAAACATATATGTCCGCCGTCTGATCGTCTCGCACTGCAGGGATGCCGTATTTAGCTGGGATGCAATTTGAAGGGCCTCCGCTTTGTTGGTGTAGGCTTTCTCAAGATTTTTCCTGGCGGCGTTTCCTGCGACAAAGCCCATGACCATAAGCGCGGGACCGGCAACAAGTCCGCCGAGTACCATAGTGCCCCCGGCCATGCCAAGACCGCCTGCCGCCAGTGAGCCGCCTCCGAAGAAAGCAAGCGTCGCATTGGTGGCGGCTGCACCGTGCAGGGCGGCAATCGCAGTGCCCGTGGACGCGCACGCCAGTGCCTGGGCCGCCCCATATGCCCCAAACGCTGTCAGCGCCCCTCCGGCAGTTCCGGCGATAGTTCCTCCCGCCAGAGAACCGGCGAAGTTCACCATGGTCTTCATCTCGGTAAATTCCTTCTCATCCACATGGAGCCGGTGCAGCTCGTCCAGGCCCTCGGTTTCCCGAAAATCCACGTTTTTGATTTGTGTGAACGTATCAAGAAACTGTGTCATGCTGGTGTTCAGAACAAACAGCTTTTCACTGCCCAAATGAGAGAGCGAATTGCCGCAAGCCAGTCTTTGCGCGTTCAGGAGCTTTGTAGAGTCCTCTACAATTTCGTTCGCACTTTTGTTGATGTTGTTTGCGTTTACTGTGTCGATCCCCGCTTTTACGGTTTTTCCGACGCCGAACGCACCTGTCGCCGCGGCGGCCCCAATAAACAATAACGGTAACGGCATACGTTTTTCCCCTCCTGTCTCACAGTGCTATTAGGTCTTTAGCGCTTTCAAAGATCACATTTTTTCTGTCTGCCAGCTCGTTGACCATGCTTTCAATGGTCAGATAAGGTCTGTCCGTAGTTTTGATCCAGTTTAGTTCACGCTCCAGATCCATCAGCGTCAGGATGCTGCTCTCCATTTCCAGAAAGGCGGCTTTATCGATGCCGAGCTTGCGAACGATGTATTTCAACAGCCTCCTCTCGGACTCATCATAGCTTTCGTCACTGTAAGCAATCGTCAGCAGATCCCAAACCAGCAGCTTGGGTGTGATAAAAGAATCCTCCGTCCGGACTGACGAAAAAAGCGCCAGCTCGACACCGTCCTGAAGGACATCGTAGTAGTCTTCGGGGTCGATGACATTTTCCATCTGGGCCTTACATTCTTTGACGATCTGTTCCTTGTTTTCCGCAAAATCCGGGTCCAGCTCTGTTCCTATGGCGTCAAATTTATCTTCTTCACTGTGAAAAATTTCTCCGTCTGCCGCCATCAAATAATAAATGATCTTTATAGCGTTTCTTGTGGATATGGCCCTGATTGTCAGCGGCTCCGCAGCTCTGTCCTGCTCATCCTTGCGGGGCTTCTTTCGTAACAGTTCCCTGACCTGGTTTGGAACCTTGATTTCCGGCGCTTTGACATCCGGCGGTTTTACGTTTTGAACCGATGTCCTGACAGAATCCACAGCGCCGTGGAGTGCGGTGAATATGCTTTTGCCTTTTTCAGTTTCTTTTTTTGCCATTTTCAGCCCCCTGTCATAGCGTCAACGGAACATCGGATTCCATCAGCGCATCGAATTCCTTCTGATTTGTAAACTGCGGTTCACGCCCAAGGACTTTCTGAATAATGAGGTTTCCGCGAATGACAAGATCGGAATCCCCGGTGTCCAGTCCCTGCTGCATATAGTCGAAACCCGACATGAACTCTGAAATGTCCTCTGCCAAATAATTGGATACCTTTTCTTCGAGCCCTGCCTTGAAGTCCTGAAGCTGTGCCAGGAACAGGGACGCTTTTGCCTCAGAGAGGAGCATTTTTTCATGGATGAGCTGTATTTCTTTCCTTTCGCTGGAAACTTCCTTCACAATAGCTATGGCGGCCCTGCCAGCTCCAACATAGTTGAATCTTGTGACAAGCCGCCCGGAGAACAGCACCCAATTTCCTCCGGACTCAATGGCAGCATGAATGGCTGCGTCGGCGGTGTCAGCCACCGTGAAGGTCATGGTGGAGATGGTGATCATCCGTTCCACAGTTCGATTTCGGAAGGGCAAAATGGTATACCAATTCAACTTAACGGCGTCCTGTGGTCTGTTCAGGTTGACGCTTGTAAGTTCCGCGGCAAGACGCCGGATGAAATAGAATGCTCTGACAATGCACTCATTGACGACAACCGGGATCGCCTGACGGCTTATATGATGCGCGACACCTAACTCTGTCCGAAGGTCGAACTTATGAGGGATCAGCTTGTTGCCTGCATCCCGTTCACCGAGCAGAGTGCCGTTGAACAGCTTGGAGATATAAACGGAGAATTCCTTATATCCCCTGTCATCCATCTTTTGAAAGAGGGGTGTGGCGGACAATTCTTTCAGTAAAGAAACCAATGGCCCGGGCAATCCCGTTCCGAAGCTGCCCTTCATCACGGAGCTGGAAGAACCTGCTATGTCGCTTGCCATGTGGAATGCCCAGTTGACGGTGCCGAACATGATTTTTTCCGGGAGGCTCTTACCAATCAGTGAGAATCCTTCCTCGTTCAATTTGACCGCCTGAAACACACCGGACACGTCAGTTCCGTAAACCTTTCCTGTAAACTGCGTCAGAATAGAGCACACAAGGCCCACCGGCGTCGGATGATGGGAGAAGTCACGAAGATGGTGCTGGAGCCCGCCGCCAAATTGGGCGGTCGCTTTATCCGCGGCAATAGGGAACATATCTTCCAGATATTTTATTGCTCCAGCGGGAGTGTTCCCGTCATAGCCTTGCGTCTTGGCAGCCTTCAACATAAAGGAGTTTGCTTTTTCATTGCCCCACTGGTCAGCCTCCTCTAAATGGAATTCCCCCGCAAAAACGCTGTCGATTATGCCGGAGAGAATCCCGCTGCCCACGGCTACAGCGTAATCCAGTTTGTCCGCGGTGTTGGTATACCGGGTGAGCTCCGCGTCCGCCCGCTGAAGTTCCCGGTTGATGGCGTCGAGGTCGGGCGTGCCCCGGGCCTTTTCCCCTGTAACGGTAAGCTCTGCAGAGATAACATCTTCTTCGCAGCAGCGTTCTTCTTCCGCCTGTTTCTCCCGAATCGTATATGTACCGTCTAAGATTCCACGATACTGCGCCGATTTTGACCATTCGCAGCACTCATAGGCGCGCGTTGCCATCCTCGGATGACTTTCTCCCTGTACCAGCATCTGTTCGATGAATTTGTTTGATATGGAATCATTGACAAACGCTTTGAGGTCTATTGCCTGCTTCAGGAATTCAGCGCGGTCAATGTTTTTGCCGTAGCCGTTTATCCGCAGGAGAACATCGACCGTTTTCTCTGCCGTCCCGTCACAAAGGACTGAGGCGCGATCAGCCGAAAGCTCGCTGCATCTGTCCCAAAACAGCAGTGCATTCACAAGGTTTGGCGTCAGAAATTTCCGAATGGCGGGAATAAGCGCCAAAGGGCTGTTGTCAATACCGTTGATCAGTTGGGCAGCGATAGAATGGTAGAGAGTGTGTTTACAGGCGATGTGTCCGCATTCATGTGCCAGAACGGTGGGAATCAATTCGAGAGGCAGCTCGTTTACCAGTCTGGAGGTCACGAAAATATATGGCTGAGTACTCCCGACGGTTGCGGCGTTTATCGTTTTCGATCTCACATAATACAGCTCCGGAACATTGATCCCAAGCTGATCGCAGACCGGCGGAAGAAGCTTATATATCTCCGGCATTTGCTTATCGCTCAGTCGGATTGCGGACGAGAGAAAATCAAACCTGGCTGCTTTTTCGTCGTAGTTGGCATGGTAGGCCTCCAGCAGTTTTACAAACCTGGGGAATGTGTTCAGCGCAGCCGTCGCCTTCCTGTCCAGATCATGCATATAAAGCTCAGAACTGTATGACATAGTATCACCTGCCTGTATTTTTTTCGTTTGTGGGAACTGGTCCCGAATCCGATACGAATTCAACAATATCGTCAAGCTTACAGTCGAGAGTCGTACAGAGCTTTTCCAGCACATGGACTCTGACATCCTCATTGCGTCCGAGCCTGGCCATTGCATTTGTACTGATCCCGGCAAGATGTGTCAGCTCCGTTTTGCTGATGCTTTTGTCGATCATCAGTTTCCATAGTTTATTATAATTAACTGCCATACACCGGCCTCCTCGTTCAGATTCTCAGATGATTGTATTTTCAGATACCATATCACAATTCAAAATAAAATGCAAGATTATCTTGAGAAATGCAAGATATTTTCGATGATTTATTCCTAAGCATAGAAACGGATATATAGAAAGCTGCCAATGTGCTTTCATGCTGTGACCCTGGAAGCGTGAAAAAGCGCTTGTCCCCCATGCCCTCTCATGATATACTTCCCATAAAGACGGCGAAGCTCCGTGAAATGCGGCAAAGCCGTCCCGATAGATGAAAAGCGTGCGGAGTTTACGGATACGATGAGTTCGAAATGCGACAAGGCGGCTGACGCGCGGGAATGCGTTGTCCGGAGGAAGAGCGGCGCGGCGGAAACGGAACGGCAGGCGTTCGGAAAGGGAATGCGGGACGGGATCCCTATAGGTCTTGGGTATCTGGCGGTATCCTTTTCGCTGGGGATCGTCGCCCGGAACGTGGGACTGACGCCGTTTCAGGCGTTTCTGGCGAGCCTGCTGTGCAATGCGTCCGCGGGAGAATACGCCGGGTTTACCTCCATCGGCGCACAGGCGGCCTATCTGGAGATCGCCGCGGTGACATTGATCGCCAATGCCAGATATCTGCTGATGAGCTGTGCCATGAGCCAGCGGATGCGGCCCGGGATTTCCATATGGCACCGGCTGTTCATGGCCTTTGATATCACGGACGAGCTGTTCGGCATCGCCATCGCGAGGCCCGGTTTTCTGAATCCGTTTTACACCTACGGGGCTGTTCTGACGGCGGCGCCCTGCTGGGCGTTCGGAACGGCGCTGGGGACGCTGGCGGGCAGTCTGCTCCCGGCGCGGCTGGTCAGCGCTTTCAGCGTGGCGCTGTACGGTATGTTCCTGGCGATCATCATTCCGCCGGGAAGGAAGGATAAGGTGGTGGCGGTTCTGGTGGCGCTGTGCTTCGCGGCCAGCTTCGCCGCGTCGAAGCTGCCGGCGATCTCGGGGCTGTCCGAAGGGACCCGGACGATCCTTCTGACGGTGCTGCTGGCGGGAGGGGCCGCCGCTTTGTTTCCCAGAGATCCGGAGGAGGAGACGTGATGCGCAATCCTTACCTTTATATCCTGATCATGGCGGGCGTGTCCTTCGCCATCCGGGCGCTGCCCCTGACGCTGATCCGCAGACAGATCCGGAACCGGTTCATCCGTTCCTTTTTATATTATGTGCCTTATGTGACGCTGGCTGTCATGACGTTTCCCGCGATCCTGCACGCCACCCAAAGCCCCGCGGCGGACCTTCTGGCGCTGTGCGCCGGTGTCATAGCGGCCTGGCTGGGCGCGGACCTGTTTCGGGTGGCCGTCCTGTGCTGCGGGATCGTGCTGGCGGCGGAATTTTTTCTGGTATAAAAACTATTTTTCGGAAGGGGGATCCATATGAATGAAATGAAAGAGACATGGAGCGCGGCGTCCGCCGTGCCGCGGCCGGAGCATCCGAAGCCGCAGTTTCGCCGGGAGAGCTGGCAGAATCTGAACGGGGAATGGGACTTCGCCTTTGATTTTTCCGACAGCGGCGCGGACAGGCGGTTTTATGAGAGGGAAGAGCTGGATCGGAAGATCCTCGTTCCGTTCTGCCCGGAGAGCGAGCTGAGCGGCATCGGTTATCGGGATTTCATACCGGCCGTCTGGTATCTGCGCAGGGTGACGCTGGATGCGGCGCGGCTGCGGGGAAAGGTATTTTTGCATTTCGGGGCCGTGGACTACGCCTGCCGGGTGTGGGTCAACGGAAAAGAGGCCGGAGGGCATACGGGCGGCTATGTCTCCTTTGCCCTGGATATCACGCCCTATGCGGTGGAAGGGGAGAACCGGATCACCGTTTGTGCCCGGGACGATACCCGGAGCGGGAAACAGTGCAAGGGCAAGCAGAGCAGTCTCTATGCCTCCCACGGCTGCGACTATACGCGCACTACAGGCATCTGGCAGACGGTCTGGCTGGAGTTCGTGCCGAAGGAGTATATCGTTGGGGCGCGGTATTATCCCAATATTGCGGCGGGGACGCTGACGGTGCAGGCCAGGCTGGCGGGCAGAGGCGTCCTGCGGGCCAGTGCCTTCTATGAGGGCAGGCTCTGCGGGAGCGCGGAGGCGGAAGCGGCGGCGGGGAACGCGGTCCTGACCCTTCCGCTTTCCGAACTGCATCTCTGGGAGGCCGGAGCGGGACGGCTGTACGATCTGGAGCTTTCCTTCGGAGAGGATCTCGTGCACAGCTATTTCGGCATGCGGGAGGTCTGCATCGACGGACAGAAGGTGCTGCTGAACGGGAAGCCCGTCTTTCAGCGGCTGGTGCTGGATCAGGGCTTTTATCCCGACGGCATCTATACGGCGCCCTCCGACGCGGCGCTGGAGCGGGATATCCGGCTGTCTCTGGCCGCCGGGTTCAACGGTGCCAGACTGCACCAGAAGGTGTTCGAGGAGCGTTTCCTGTATCACTGCGACAGGCTGGGCTATCTGGTCTGGGGCGAACAGGGAAACTGGGGGCTGGATCTCAGCCGTCCGGACGGGCTGAAGCGCTTCCTGCCGGAGTGGATGGAAGAAGTAGAGCGGGATTTCAACCATCCGGCCATCGTGGGCTGGTGTCCGTTCAACGAGACCTGGGATTATGAGGGCAGAAAACAGGACGACGACCTGCTGCGGATCGTCTATCTGATGACGAAGCGGTATGACAGCACCCGGCCCTGCATCGATACCAGCGGAAATTATCATGTGCTGACGGACATCTACGATCTGCACGACTACGCGCAGGATCCGGAGGTCTTCGCCGCGCATTACGCGGATTTCGCCAAAGGCGGCAGGGCCTGGGACGAGCACCATAAACGTCAGACCATGCCGGAGGGCGTGCCGGTTTTCGTCAGCGAATACGGCGGCATCAAATGGGACGCGGAAGGCGCCCAGGAGAACGGCTGGGGATATGGCAGCGGGCCGGAGACGGAAGCGGAGTATCTGGAGCGCTACCGGCGGCTGACGGATGTGCTGCTGGACAATCCCCGCATGTTCGGCTTCTGTTATACGCAGCTCTATGATGTGGAGCAGGAGCTGAACGGCCTGTATACATACGGCAGGAGGCCAAAGTTCGATATGGAAGTGATCCGGAGGATCAACAGCCGGAAGGCGGCCATCGAACCGGAGGGATAAAAAGCGCAGGAAACGGTCTTGTCTGCGGCGCGGCTTTGGCTGCGCCGCTTTTCTTTCTTTTTAAAAAAATTTTGGAAATAGAAAACCTTTTCCGCGCGAAAACGGTTATCTGTTATGAAGGCGGAAACAAAGCGGCGCGTGCCGGAGCATGGCGGTTGCTGTTCGAAGAAAAGGATCTTGCGGCATGGGGAAGGACGAACGCCTGATGCGTCTGGTCAGGCAGGGGAGAACGGAATATCTGGAAGAGATCGTCAGCCGCCATTACGACGATGTGTACCGGTTCTGCCGTTTCCAGACCGGCGACCCGCAGGCCGCCTATGACCTGGCGCAGGAGACCTTTCTCCGCTTTATCCAGTATGCGGAGAACAGCAAGGATTCGCCCCGCGCTTATCTGCTGACCGTGGCCCGGAACGTCTGCCGGGATCACTGGCGGGAGAAGAAGCGCCGGAACGAGACGACGCTGCCGGATCCGGAGGCGGGAGAGCCGTTCGGAGAGGACGGCGGTTTTTTGGCGCCGGGCGAAAGAAGGGATACGGCTTACACAGGAACGGCAGACGCCTTCAGCGGCCGCACGGAAACCAGGCTTTTGCTGGAAGACGCGCTGCTCCTGCTGCCGGAATTCCAGCGGGAGGCCCTTGTGCTGCACTATTATTACGGCTGCAAATACCGGGAGATCGGGAAGATGACCGGAGTTCCCGCCGCCACGGTGAAGTCGCGGGTGCGGCAGGGGTGCCGAAAGCTGCGGGAGCTGCTGGGTGAGGATGTGCTGTGAGACCGGGGAGGCGCACCGGCATTGCTGAGTGAGGACGCAATGTGAAACCGGGAAGGCTGTTCAGTGTTGCCGTAGGTGCTGTGAGACCGAGGGAGCGGCCCGGCGCTGCCGAGGGGGGGAGCTGTGCCGGGAAACCGGGGAGCGGCCCGCTGCGGCAGCCCGACAGAAAAGGAGGTTTTTATGAAAGAGAAAAAGCTGCGGGAGGCATTTCTGCGCGCCGGGGCGCGCCTGGGGCCTGATCCCGCCGGGCGGAACAGGGCGATCGCGCCTCTCTTCCGGGCGGCGCGGGAAAAGGAAATCCGGTACGATCCCGGCTGGGCGGATCTGCTGAGGGCCCAGATGTCCGGCATTCCGGCGGCGGTGTGGGCCGCTCAGTTCTGTCTGCTGTGCGCGCTGCCTCTGCTGGAATGGGCGCTGGAGCGGTATACGGATCTGGAGGGCTGGCAGGTGTTCCCGGCGCTTTCCGTGTGCATGGCCGCGGCGGGACTGCTCACCGTACAGGAGCTGGCGGGACATTTTTCTCACAGGATGGCCGAACTGGAGCAGAGCTGTTATCTGAACCTGTCGCAGCTCTGGCTGCTGCGGGCGTGCTGCCTGAGCGGCACGGACGTGATCCTGGTGCTGGCGCTGTCCGGTCTGCGCGCCAAGGCCCACGGCTTCGGCATGTTCGCCTTTGCGGTCTATGTGCTGACTCCTTTTTTCCTGTCCAACCTGATCTTTCTCTCCGTTTTCCGAAACGGCAGGGGACGGGGGCGCGCATGGTTTGGGGGAGCGGCCTTTACAGGGCTTTCCGTCTGTGCGCAGTGTGTGTTCCCGCAGATCTATGACCGGATATGGCTGCCGGTCTGGACGGGGATCCTCGTGCTGGCGGCTGTATGCTGCGGCATGCAGATCCTGTCATTATGCAGAAGGATGGAGGGTGAGATCGTATGCTGGAATTGAAACTGGACCGCGTCACAAAACGGTTTGGAACGAAGATCGCCGTGGACGCCTTTGATCATGTGCTGTCGGAAGGGGTATACGGACTTCTGGGGGCCAATGGGGCGGGAAAGACGACGCTGATGAGGATGCTCTGTTCGCTCCTTTCGCCGGATGGCGGCGAGATCCGCTTTCAGGGGGAGCGGATCGGAGAAATGGGGGCGCGCTACCGGCGGATCCTGGGGTATCTGCCGCAGGAGTTCGGCTTTTATCCGGAATTCACCGCGGAAAGATATCTGACCTATCTGGCCCGGCTGAAAGCGGTCCCGCCCCGGCTCCTGCCGGAAAAGCTGGATGAGATCTGGGAGCTCACGGGCCTTGCGGATGTCAGGAAACAGAAGCTTCGGAGCTTTTCGGGCGGGATGCTGCGCAGGCTCGGGATCGGGCAGGCGGTCCTGAACGATCCGGACGTGCTGATCCTGGATGAGCCCACGTCCGGCCTGGACCCGAAGGAACGCATCCGCTTCCGCAATATCATCAGCTCGCTGGGGAAGGATCGGATCGTTCTGCTGTCCACCCATATCGTGCAGGATGTGGAATTCATCGCAGATGAGATCCTGCTTCTGAAGGACGGCAGACTGAAAGCCTCCGGGACACCGGCGGAGGTGATGCAGAAGGCGCGGGGGCATGTGTGGAAATGTCTGGTGGACGAGGGCT
Source organism: uncultured Eisenbergiella sp. (assembly GCA_947631815.1). Lineage (GTDB taxonomy): Bacteria > Bacillota > Clostridia > Lachnospirales > Lachnospiraceae > Gallintestinimicrobium. The sequence goes on along the minus strand of CANRMT010000001.1, from coordinate 17,498 downwards.
GGGCCGGACGGCTGGAGGAGCGCTGGCCGGTGAGCAATCTGAAAACGGTGGGAGATCAGGTCTGCCTGCGCATCGTTTCGGCGGAAAAACCGGTGCCGGACGCGGCGGCCTGCGAACCGAACCTGGAGGACGCCTATCTGTTTTTCATGCAGGAAGCGGAAAACGGAAGAGAGAAACAGGGCATAGCGCAGAACGCTCCGGCGGGGCGGCGCGGATGAAACGGAGGAGATCATGAACCTTTTTATCGTGGAACTGCAAAAGATCCTGAGCAGGAGGATCGTATGGATCGGCGTGACCGTGATCGTCTCCTTCATGGCCCTATGGATGTGGGAGAGCATTGTGGCGGCAGAGGATACGGTGGTGGACGGCGTGCGTTACAGAGGGCTGGAAGCGATCCGAAAGGACCGGGAGATCGCCAGGGCCTGGGAAGGGCCGCTGACGGCGGAAAAGCTCTTCAAGATCCTGGACACCTACGGCATCGCCGGGTATGAGACGGACGGCGAGCTTGTCCGCAGGGAAGGAAACTGGGTGAGCCGTTACGCCACGAATCTGCTGACGGATTACAGGAACAGGGAGGCACCCGGCACTGTGAGGATGCTTTCCGGGGAGGCGCTGGAGACAGAGGAAGAGAGGATCGCGCGGAATCCGTCGTATTTCTGTTACACGCAGAACATGGATTTCCTGTATGAGGCCGCTTTCAGCATGAACCTGCTTCTGTTGGTGCTGATCGCGGTCACGCTGGCCCCCGTTTTTGCGCAGGAGCATCAGGCTCTGACCGCTCCGGTGCTCTTAACCTGTGCAAAAGGCGTGCGGGAGACGGCTTTTGCCAAGTGCGCGGCCGCGCTGGCGTTTGCGGAGGGGATCTATCTGCTGGCAAACGGGACCCTGCTCGGCGCGTATTTCATGATCTACGGCACCGACGGGCTGCGGGCCACGAACCTGTGCGGGATCGGGGCGGGAATCGGTTTTGCTTCCCTGACGAACGGACAGCTCTGGGGGATCAACCTCGCCTGGGGCGCGTTCGGCATGTGCCTGATGTGCGCGCTCACGCTCTTTTTCTCCGCAAAGCTGCGGCAGAGCTTTCTTTCGCTCTCGGCGGCGCTGGCCTGTCTGGCGGGCGGGATCGCGTCCTTCTATGTATTCCCGGTCCTCTTCGGCTTTGCGGGACTGCGCGTTCTGTTCCGTCTGGCGGGGCTGTGCAGTCCGTTCCCGATGATGCTTGCGGCCTCCACGGGTGCTGCGGCGATGCCGGTGACGGCGGGGGTCGTCCTGTGGCTCCTCATTTCCTGCGCGGCAGGGATACGTCGGTACTGGCGGCCAGCTTAAGGCGCAGGATGGGTTACATGCCGCCAATGATGGACGGTCGGGATACGCCGGTGCTGGTGGCCCGCTTAAGGACGCCGGGGCGGGACATCTGGCGCTCCTGCGGTCTTTCCGTATCTTGCGAAAAGCGAACTGCTCCGTTTCACGGGCCTGTGAAACGGAGCTTTTTCTGTCCCTTCGGGACAGCGTCCGGGGGAGAATGGGACAGCGGCCTGGGGAGAATGTTTGGGTTGAAATAAACAGTGGGAGAGGATATAATGAGCGTAGACTCTGACGGAGGCGGCACAGCGTAAACAGGAGCGTGCGGCCGCTGCGGCAGTGCGCGTGCGGCAATGCGCATGTGACAAGCGCGCCTGCGGCATACCGTCGGGAACAAAGGAGGAAACAGCTATGGGATTAGGTCTGATCAGCAGTCTGATCGTGGGAGCCATCGCGGGATGGCTGGCCGGGAAGATCATGAACAATGAGGGCGGCATCGTCCGGAATATCGTGCTGGGCATCGTAGGCGGCGTTGTGGGAAATCTGATCCTTGGCCTGATCGGGATCTCCGGAAGCGGATTCATCGGCAGCATCATCGTGTCGGTGATCGGCGCCTGCATCGTGATCTGGCTGGTGAACAGCATCGCCAAAAAGCGTTAGGAAGGGAGCTTTATGGAAACTGCGATGACGCAGGAGGAAGCGCGCCGACAGGCGCATTACATCAAAATGACGCAGACGCCGGTGCTTAGGCTGGTCACCGGTCTGGCGGTGCCGACCATCATCAGCATGCTGGTTTCCGCGCTTTACAATATGGCGGACACGTTTTTCGTGTCCCAGCTGGGGACCAGCGCGGTGGGAGCCGTCGGCATCGTGTTCTCGCTGATGGCGATCATACAGGCCATCGGGTTTACGCTGGGCATGGGCGCGGGGACGCTGGTTGCCCTGCATCTGGGCGCCAGGGAGCAGAAGGAGGCGGAATGCGCGGCCAGCACCGGCTTTTTTTCCGCGCTGGCGCTGGGCGGACTGCTGGCAGTGTTCGGTTCCGTATTCGTGGAGCCGCTGATGCGCGCCCTGGGGGCCACGGAAACGATCCTTCCCTATGCGAAGGCATACGGACAGTATATTCTGCTGGCGGCGCCCATCATGTGTTCCTCCTTCGTGATGAACAATCTGTTCCGCCACCAGGGCAAGGCCGTGATGGGGATGCTCGGCATCACCACGGGCGGCATCCTTAACATCGTGCTGGATCCCATCTTCATTTTCGGGCTGCGTCTGGGAACGGCCGGGGCCGCCATCGCGACAGCGCTGAGCCAGACGGTGAGCTTCTGTATCCTGCTGACGCTTTTTTTGATGGGCAAAAGCGAGGTGCGCCTGCGCATCGCCGCCGTGTCGCGCAGGGCGGGCGTATACGGGAGCATTCTCTGGCGGGGCATGCCGTCCCTGTGCCGACAGGGGCTGGCCAGCATTGCCAGCGTCGGCCTGAACGTCAATGCCGCCGTCTACGGGGATGCTGCCGTCGCCGCCATGAGCATCGTGGGCAGGATCATGTTTTTCATGTTTTCCGCCATGCTGGGATACGGACAGGGCTTTCAGCCGGTGGCGGGCTTCAACTACGGCGCCAGGAAATACCGAAGAGTCTATGACGCCACCCGGATCACATGCGCGGTGGGGACCGCCGTGATGCTGGTGCTGGGCGTCGTCATCTATGGGCTGTCTCCGCAGATCCTGACGGCGTTTCGGCGGGATGATCCGGAGGTGATCGCCCTGGGCACGTTTGCCCTGCGGGCGCAGTGTCTGATCATGCCGCTGTTCGGCATCAGCACGACCACGAACATGGCGCTGCAGAGCACCGGGCAGTCGGGAAGCGCGACCTTCCTTGCCCTGTGCAGACAGGGGCTGTTTTTTCTGCCGCTGATCTGGGCCCTGCCGCCCATGATCGGGGTGCTGGGGGTCCAGCTGGCGCAGCCGCTGGCGGATCTGTGTACGCTGGCGGTGTCGCTGCCGTTTCTGGCGGCGTTTCTGCGGAAACTGAAGCGAATGGAGGCTGGTCAGACTGAGCAGGATCAGACGGGAGCGGCTTTGAACGATCAGAAGCATGCGGATCGGTAAGGGGGAGCGATCATGCCGAATACGGAAAAATCGAGACTGAATAAATATCTGTCGGAGAGCGGTGTCTGTTCCAGACGGGACGCGGATAAGCTGGTGGAAGAGGGGAAGGTCCTGGTCAACGGAAAGCCCGCCGTGCCCGGCATGCGCGTCGGCGATCAGGACAGGGTCGTCGTGAACGGCAGAGAGATCGCGGGCCGGGAAAAGAAGGTGGTGCTGGCCTATTACAAGCCGGTGGGCGTGACCTGCACCGAGAAGGACCGCCATGCGCAGGTCACGATCCGGGATGTGCTGGATTATCCGGTGCGCGTCACCTACGCGGGGCGGCTGGACCGGGATTCGGAGGGCCTGCTCCTGATGACCAATGACGGCGATCTCATCAACGGTCTGATGCGGGCAGCTAATTATCATGAAAAGGAATATCTGGTGCGGGTGAATAAGGCGGTATCCCGCGAATTCTTAAAAAAGATGTCCGACGGTGTCCCGCTGAAGGATCTGAACGTCACCACGAGGCCCTGCGTCGTGAAGGAGGAGGGAAAGTTCCTGTTCCGCATTACGCTGACTCAGGGACTGAATCGGCAGATCCGCCGGATGTGCCGCGCCTGCGGCTATGATGTGGTGAGCATCAAGCGGGTCCGCGTCGCCAATATCCTCCTCGGGAAGCTCAATCCGGGGGATGTGCGCGCGCTCACGAATGCCGAGAAGCAGGAGCTGTACGCGGAGGTGGAACGGGGCGGCAGGCGTCCCGCGGCGTCTCTGGCTAAGCGGGAGAACGCAAAGCCTCGCACACCGGCGGCGGACATATCGGTGCACGGGCAGAAAGCGGACGGATCCGCGGCGGATCAGATCAGACCGGGCAGTGCGTCGCAGAGGAGCGGTGTGCGCGGGCAGTCAGCGGACAGGTCCGGGACGGGTCAGGCCAGACCGGGCAGTGCGTCGCAGAGGAGCGGCGCGCGCAGGCAGTCAGCGGACAGGTCCGGGAGCTATGGAAGCGCATCCGCCGGGGAATCCCGGAGGTTCGGCCGTACGGCAGAAAAACATTCCCGGAGCGGGGAAAGAGATTTGTCCCGGAGGTATGGAAGTCATGAGCGGACTGGAAAGAATGCGGGAGCTGATCGCTCTTCTGAAAGAGGCGTCTGAAGCCTATTATGCAAAAGATCGTGAGATCATGAGCAATTATGAATATGACAGGCTCTACGACGAGCTGGTGTCGCTGGAGGAGGAGACCGGTACGGTACTGGCGGGAAGCCCCACCGTCACCGTGGGCTACGAGGCTGTGGACGAGCTGCCCAAAGAGCGGCACGAGCGGCCCATGCTTTCTCTGGGAAAGACCAAGAACCGGGAAGAACTGGCGGACTGGCTGGGAGATCAGGAGGGGCTTTTGTCCTGGAAGCTGGACGGACTGACCATCGTGCTGACCTATCGGGACGGAGAACTGTTCAAAGCGGTGACGAGAGGCAACGGCGAAGTGGGCGAGGTGATCACGGGGAACGCCCGGACGTTTCTCAATCTCCCGCACAGGATCCCCTGGAAGGGCGAGCTGATCCTGCGGGGGGAAGCGGTCATCACCTATGCGGACTTTGAAAAGATCAACGGAGAGATCGAAGACGTTTCCGCCCGTTATAAAAATCCCAGGAACTTATGCTCCGGTTCCGTGCGACAGCTCAACAGCGGGATCACGGCGCAGCGCCGGGTGCGCTTTTTCGCCTTTTCGCTGGTGCGGGCGGACGGGGCGGATTTTGAGAACTCCCGGGAAAAGCAGTTTCTTTTTTTGAAGGAACAGGGGTTTTCGGTGGTGGAGTATGAGCGGGTGACGGCGCAGAACGTCGTGGATGCCGTGGCCTCTTTTGAAGAAAGGATCCCGCAGTACGAGATCCCCTCCGACGGCCTTGTGCTGACCCTGGACGATATCGCCTATGGGGAATCGCTGGGCGCCACGGCCAAATTTCCGCGCAATTCCATCGCATTCAAATGGGCGGACGAAACGGCGGAGACCGTGCTCAGGCAGGTCGAATGGAGCGCCAGCCGCACTGGACTGATCAATCCCGTGGCGATCTTCGACCCGGTGGAACTGGAGGGGACCACGGTCAGCCGGGCCAGCGTCCACAATGTCAGCATCGTGAAGGACTTAAAGCTGGGGATCGGCGATCGGATCACGGTCTATAAGGCGAACATGATCATCCCGCAGATCGCGGAAAACCTGACCCGCAGCGGCAGTCTGGAGATCCCGTCCGTCTGTCCGGTGTGCGGAAAGGAGACGCGGATCGAGCGGGAAAACGAGACGGAAACGCTGATCTGTCCCAATCCGGACTGCGACGCGAAGAAGCTGAAGGCGTTTTCCCTGTTCGTCAGCCGGGACGCCATGAACATCGACGGCCTTTCGGAGGCCACGCTGGAGAAATTTCTGGCAAAAGGCTTCCTGCACACCTATGCGGATCTGTTTCATCTGGAACGGTATCGGGAACAGATCGTGGAGATGGAGGGCTTCGGGGAGAAATCCTGCCAGAATCTGCTGGAAAGTATCGAAAATGCGCGCGGGACCACGCTGCCGCGGCTGCTCTACGGCTTGGGGATCCCGAATATCGGCGCGGCCAACGCGCGGATGATCTGCCGTGCGTATCAGAATGACCTTGACCGCATGCTGGAAGCTCCCGCGGAGGAGCTTTCCGCCATCGACGGCGTGGGACCCGTGATCGCGGGAACCTTCTGCGCGTTCTGGCAGCAGGAGAAGAACCGGGAGGCGCTGGCGCTTCTGCTGCAGGAGGTGAAGCTCGCCGAAGAGAGCTTTGAGACGGGAGAACAGCCGCTGGCTGGGAAAATTTTTGTCATCACCGGCAGCCTGAACCATTTTGAAAACAGAAACGTGCTGAAGGAAAAGATCGAGGAGCTGGGGGGAAAAGTGACCGGAAGCGTCACGGGAAAAACCACCTGCCTGATCAACAATGACAGCACATCCGGTTCCGCCAAAAATAAAAAGGCGAAGGAGCTGGGCGTGGAGGTCATTACGGAAGAGCAGTTCATGGAACGCTTTCTGGAAAACTGACGCCGCAAGGAGGATACAGAACATATGCCGATCAAAATACAGAGCGATCTGCCCGCGCGCGAGATCCTGGACAATGAAAATATCTTCGTGATGGACGAATACCGGGCCCTGCATCAGAATATCCGTCCGCTGCAGATCTGCATCCTGAATCTGATGCCGGTGAAGCAGGACACGGAGCTGCATCTGCTGCGTTCCCTGTCCAATACGCCGCTGCAGGTGGACGTGACGTTCATGAAGATGAACAGCCATATCTCCCTGAATACGTCCGCAAATCACCTGAACAAGTTTTACGATACCTTTGACGATCTGAAGGACAACAAGTACGACGGTCTCATCATCACCGGCGCGCCGGTGGAGCAGATCCCGTTTGAAGAGGTGGATTACTGGCAGGAGCTCTGCGAGATCATGGAATGGTCCAAAAGCCATGTCACCAGCACGCTGCACATCTGCTGGGGCGCGCAGGCCGGGCTGTATTATCATTTCGGGCTGGACAAGGTACTGCTGCCGGAAAAGCTGTTCGGCGTCTACCGGCATAAGGTGCTCAACCGCAAGGTGCCGCTGGTGCGTGGCTTCGACGATGTGTTCTGCATTCCCCACAGCCGCCATACGGCCACGCCCGCGCAGGCCATCCACGACTGCGAGAAGCTGGTGGTCATGGCCGAGTCGGAAAAGGCCGGTGTGCTGCTGTCCATGACGGCGGACGGAAGGCAGATCTTCGTCATGGGCCATCCGGAGTATGACCGCTACACGCTGCACAACGAGTATATGCGGGATCTGAACAAGGGCCTGCCCATCCATGTGCCGGAGAATTATTATCCCGATGACGATCCTACCAGGAAGCCGCTGCTTTCCTGGCGGGCGCACTGCAACGGGCTGTATACGAATTGGATCAATTACTACGTCTATCAGGCAACGCCTTACGATATCCGGGAGATTCAATAAAAACTGCGGATGATCGTTTGGCCGGATCGCACAGACCGGGCATCCGCAGGCAGAGATGGTCGGAACTGTTCGGGAATCGGAGAAAGGCGCCGAAAGGAAAAGGGAACGATATGGAGAGAGCGGCACAAAAGGATATATCGCGCAACGGGACCTGGCTGTTCAGTGACGGCTGGCAGTTCCTGCTGCTGGATACGGAGAGCGCTCTGGAGGACGCGCAGGAGAGACAGGCGGATTTTTGCCCGGTGCGGATCCCGCACGACTGGCTGATCGGGGATTCCACCCGGCTGTACGAGGACGGAAAGGGCTGGTATCGGAAAGACTTTTTCTGGGAAGAGGAAGGGAAACGGGCCTTTTTGATCTTCGAGGGCGTGTACATGGACAGCGAAGTCTATGTGAACGGCAGGAAAGCGGGAGAATGGAAATACGGTTATTCCTCTTTTAATGTCGAGATCACCCACTTTTTGCAGAAGGGCAGAAATCGGGTGTGGGTCAGCGCCTGTTATCGGAATCCCAACAGCAGATGGTATTCCGGGGCGGGGATCTACCGGGATGTGTGGCTGAAGGTGACGGAACCGGTCTGCATTGAGCAGGACGGGATCTATATCAGTTCCGTGCCAGAAGGAGAGGATTTCCGGCTGCGGCTGCAGGCGGAGATGAACGTGCCGGAGACGGAATATCTGTGCGGCGGAACGCATGAGGAGTGCGGCGGAGCGTCCTGGGAGTCGGCGGACTCCGGCGCGGGGCTGTCCGGCTCCCCTGCAGAACCGCAGGAGGATCTGGCCTCTGGCCTTTCCGGTTATCGTCTGGAGCATGCGCTGTATGACGCGAAGGGACGGCGCGTGGATTGGGAGCTGCTTTCCCGGACCGGGACGGCGTGGGAATATCTGGTGAAGAAGCCGGGGCGCTGGGATGTGGACGATCCCGCGCTCTATACGGTACGGACAGAGCTGTGGAAAGGAGAGAAGCTCTGCCAGCGGGAGGAAAACCGGATCGGTTTTCGGAGCGTGACGTTCTCGCCGGACGAAGGTTTTCTCTTAAACGGAAGAAAGCTGAAGCTGAACGGCGTCTGCGAGCATCACGACCTGGGTTCGCTGGGCGCGGCTTTTTCGCCCCGGGCGATGCAGAGAAAGCTGCGGATCCTGCGCGAAATGGGCGTGAACGCCCTGCGGTGCAGCCACAATATGGCCGCACCGGGGCTTTTGGACCTGGCGGACGAGATGGGCTTTCTGCTGATCTCGGAGGCCTTCGATATGTGGGAGCGGCCCAAGACGGAATGGGACTACGCCCGTTTTTTCCCGGAGTGGCATGAACGGGACGTGAAGAGCTGGATCATGCGGGACAGGAATCATCCCAGCGTGATCCTCTGGAGCATCGGCAACGAGATCTACGATACGCATGCGGACGGGCGGGGGCAGGAGATCACCCGGCACTTAAAGGAGCTGGTGGAGCGCTATGATCCGTATCACAACGCTTCCGTCACCATTGCCTCCAACTATATGCCGTGGGAGAACGCGCAGAAATGCGCGGATATCGTGAAGCTGGCGGGCTATAACTATGCGGAGCGGTATTATGAAGCGCATCACCGGGAGCATCCGGACTGGGTGATCTACGGCAGCGAGACCTCTTCGATCGTGCAGAGCAGGGGCATCTACCATTTCCCGCTGCGCGCCCAGATTTTGTCGGACGACGACAGACAGTGCTCGGCCCTGGGGAACAGCGCCACCAGCTGGAGCGCCCGCAGCATGGAGGAATGCATTTCCATGGACCGGGATACGGATTTTTCCATGGGGCAGTTCCTGTGGACGGGCTTTGATTATATCGGCGAACCGACGCCTTACCATACCAAGAACTCCTATTTCGGGCAGGTGGACACGGCGGGATTTCCCAAGGACTCCTATTATGTGTGGCAGTCGGCATGGACGGACGGGAAAAAGAAGCCCATGATCCATATTTTTCCGTATTGGGACTTCAATCCGGGGCAGATCATCGATGTGCGCGTCTGCACCAATGCGGCCCGGGCGGAGCTGTTCCTGAACGGGCGGAGCCTGGGCGTCCAGACGCTGGATCACGCGCCGGGCAGCGGGCAGAAGCTGCTTGCAGACTATTCCGTGCCCTATGAGGAAGGGGTCCTGGAGGCTGTGGCCTACGATGAGACGGGAAGGGAAGTCGCCCGGGCCTGCAGGCAGAGCTTCGGCGATTCGGCAAAGCTGGTGCTTGTCCCGGAAAAGGAGGAGCTTCTGGCTGACGGCGAGGACCTTCTGTTCGTGGAGATCGGCACGCTGGACGGGCAGGGGCGGCCGGTGGAGAACGCCTGCGACCGTGTCTTTGTAGAGGTGACGGGGGACGGCGCACTGGTGGGCCTGGACAATGGGGACAGCACGGATTATGACAGCTATCAAGGCGTCAGCCGGAGGCTGTTCGGCGGAAAGCTGCTGGCGGTCATTCGGGCGGACCGCAGGGATCCGGCACAGGGCCCCGGCGAGATCAGGATGCGCGTCACCGGGCAGGGCCTGCAGGAGGCCGTTCTGCGCTGCGCCTGCGTTCCCGGCGGACCGGAGCGGGCCCTCAGCTGGGAAGCGGTCTGTGCGGCGGAACAGGGAGACGGCCCCGATGCGCTCTGTCCTGTTGTAAAAGAGGAAAATCGGGAGCGGCCGGTGCTCACCGGAAGCCGTGCGGAGATCCCGGCGAGAAAGCTTCTGCTCACCGCGCCCCAGGGGCAGCGCTTTACGGCGGACGTGAAGCGGCTGACGGCGGAGGCGAAGGTCCTGCCCGCGGCTGCGCAGGATCAGGAGGTTGTTTTTGCCGCGGTCAACGAGCGGGGCGTCGTTTCCAATCTGGTGAAGCTGGAGCAGGAGGGCAGGCAGGTCCGGATGGAGGCTCTGGGAGACGGTGCGTTTTATCTGCGCTGTATGTCCAAAAGCGGGACGGACGCGGTGCGCCTGATCTCTCAGCTGGAGTTTTCCATAGAGGGGCTTGGACCGGCTTCCTTCGATCCGTATAAATTCATTTCGGGGAGCCTGTATACTTCATTCAAAGGCGAGGTCACGAGCGGCAACGAGCGGGGCGTGGCCAGCGCCAGGGACGGGGAGACGCGGATCACCTATTCCAATATCGACTTCGGCAGTCAGGGATCGGACCGGATCACGGTTCCCATCTTTTCTCTGGGGAGCGATCCCTGTCCCATCCAGATCTGGCAAGGCGTTCCGGAGGAAGGCGGGAGGCTGCTGCTGGACGCGGTCTATCAGAGGGAATCGATCTGGAACGTCTATCAGCCGGAGACCTGGCGGCTTCCCGAGAAGCTCACCGGACTGCAGAGCATCAGCTTTGTGGTGCACCAGAAGATCCACATCAAGGGCTTTTCCTTTGCGCCTCCGATGCGCGCCTGGGAGCAAAATCCGGCCGCCGGTGCGGATGCGGTTTACGGGGACAGCTACCGCATTTCGGGGCAGAGCGTGGAAGAGATCGGGAACAATGTTTCCCTCGTGTTCCGGGGGATGGATTTCGGAGAAAAGGGAGCAGGAAGCCTGACGATCAGGGGCCGTGCGCCGAAGGGAAAGAACACCATACATGTGCGGTTTTTTGACGGGCAGACGGATCAGCGGCAGATCGTGGAATTCCCCTGCTGTGAGGAAGCGCGGACGCACGTATTTTCGGTGGAGCCCATGCCCGGCAGCTGGGAGGTCTCCTTCGTTTTCCTGCCCGGCAGCTGTTTTGATTTTGAATGGTTCCGGTTCGGGTGAGACTGCGGGAAACGGCGGCGCCGTTGTTCTGCCGCGCGGCGGCGTGAGGAGGGCGGTGCCGTTGTTCTGCTGCGCGGCGGCGTGAGGACGGCAGTGCCGTTTCCCTTTTCCGCCTGGGGTGCGGGACGGCAGTGCTGTTTCGCGGCGCCGCGGGAAACGGAAAAACCGTATTTTTAGGAGAAGGACAGAGCGATGTGTGAGCGCGGAGACGGAAGGTATCTGGATCTGGCGGGAGAGTGGCGGATCCGGCTGAATGCGAAGGAAGGCCCGCAGGCGGGGACCATAACGCTTCCCGGCATTCTGCAGGCGTCCGGCTTCGGCGATCCGATAGACCGGGACACGCCATGGGTCAGCAGCCTGCACGATCCCTTTTTCTGGGAGCGGGAAGAATACGCGCAGCCTGCCGGGGAGGAGAACCTGCAGGTGTCCTTCTGCGCTCAGCCGCCCAGACATTTCCTGGGCACGGCGTTCTATGAACGGGAATTTGAGACGCCGCAGGAGGCGGAATGGGTTCTGTTCATCGAGCTCACGCATTGGCGCACGAAGGTGTGGATCGACGGCGTGTATAAGGGAGAGGACTGTTCTCTCTGCACGGCGCACCGGATTTTCTGCGGGGCGCTCCCGGCGGGAACGCATACGCTGACCGTTTCGGCGGACAATTCCATGCAGTATCCCTACCGGCCGGACGGCCACGGCGTGTCTGACGCGCTGGGAAGCACCTGGAACGGGATGGCGGGAGAGATCGCGCTGTTTACAATAGAGGAATGGGAACGCCGTCAGCGTGAGAAGCGGCGTTATGCGCAGGTACATCCCCGGACCGTGGAGGTGAAGGACGGCGGATTTTTCGTGGACGGACGTCCGGAATACTTCCGAGGCACCCACATCGGCGGCCAGTATCCGCTGACCGGGTATCCGGTCTGTGAGAAGAGCTGGTGGCTGGAGAAGATGGAAACAGTGAAGCGCTGGGGACTGAATTTCATCCGGTGCCATTCCTTCTGTCCGCCGGAGGCGGCGTTCGCGGCGGCGGACGAGGCCGGTGTCTATCTCCAGCCGGAATGCGGGATGTGGAACCATTTTGAACCGGGCATCCCCATGCTGGCGGTGCTGGGGCAGGAGACCGGACGGATCCTGGAGCAGTTCGGCCATCATCCCTCCTTTGTGCTGTTTTCCCCTACCAATGAGCCCTCCGGAAACTGGTACGGCGTCCTGCGGGACTGGACAGAGCAGGCGAGGCGCATGGATGAGTCGCTGGGCTATGCGGGGCGGCGGCTCTATACGGCGCAGAGCGGCTGGTTCTACGATGTGCCGCCGAAGGATGTGAAGGGCACCGATTATCTGTATTTTCACCGGTCGGCCTACGGCCCCTACATGGGAGGAAAGATCCGGGGCGAGGAGGGCTGGCGGGGCCGGGATTACACGCCTTCGCTGGAGGGCGCGAAGCTGCCGGTGATCTGTCACGAGATGGGGCAGTGGACGGCCTATCCCGATTTTTCCGTGATCGATAAATTTACGGGGTTCCTGCGGCCTGGCCATTACCGCCTGTTCCGGGAGAACGCGGCGCGAAACGGTCTGGAGGGATTGAACCGGGAGCTGGCCTTCGCTTCCGGGCGCAATCAGCTCCGCCTGTACCGGGAGGATGTGGAGGCGAACCTGCGCACGCCGGAGCTGGCCGGGTTTGAAATGCTGGACCTGCACGATTATCTGGGGCAGGGCGGGGCCTTTGTGGGTCTGCTGGACGCCTTTTGGGAGGAAAAGGGCTATGCCTCTCCCGAGGAGTTTCGGCGTTTCTGCTCGGATACGGTGCTGCTGGCGCGGCTGTCCTCCTATGTTTTTCGGAAGGGACAGCATACGGAGGTGTCCGTGGAGATCTGCCGGTATGCCGGATGCGGTCTGCGCGCCGTGGAAGTGAAATGGAAGCTGGAGGTCACAGAAAGCGGAACCGAGTCCCGCCGCACCGTCTGTCAGGGTGTCCTGCACTGTCCGGAAATCCCGGACGGCGCTGTCACCCGGCTGGGAACGGTCCCGCTTTCCTTTGAGAAAATTGAGGGGAACCGGGAACTGGAATTTTCCTTAAAGATCGATGGGGTGACTCAAAACAGCTGGAAGCTGTACTGTTTCGGCAGGCTGTGGGAGGGCCCCCTGCCCGGCACGGCGGCGAAAGCGTCCGCGCCCGGTTATACCAGGAGCTGGCGGGAGGCCAGGGCCTGGCTGGAGCAGGGAAGGAACGTGATCTACTCCCCGCACCTTTCCGACCTGGGCTATGAGTGTCCCCCCACGGCCATGCGGAATGTGATCTGGAATTCCCAGATGGGGCCCACCTGGGGCAGAAATCAGGGCCTTTTGATCCGGGCTGACAGCCCTTTGTTCGCGGATTTCCCGACGGAAAAGGACGGCGGCTGGCAATGGGAGGAGATCCTGAGCCGCGCCAGGGCCTTCTGTATGCGGGAAATGCCGGGGATCGATCCTCTGGTGCGGGTGATCGACGACTGGAACCGGAATCTGCCGCTGGCCCTCGTATGGGAGGCCAGGGTGGAGCGGGGCAATCTGCTGATGGTCTCGGCGGATCTGGAGGGCGATCTGGAAAAGAGACCCGCGGCGGCCGCGCTTTTGCGGGCGCTGGTCCGCTATACGTCCTCGCCGGATTTCGCGCCGACGGGGCGGGCGGAATGCCGGGACGTGGAGGCGCAGCTTTTCCCGACGCTGCGCATGGAACGGATCACCGCGGGCGCATCCGTCCGGTGCGGCACAGAGAGCGCGGAGAAAGCATGCGGCGAAGACGCCTCTGTGCTGGCGCAGGCCAGCCCCAATTCGTTCCTGGATGTCCGGGCGAAGCGGTTCCCCATCCGGCTGGAGCTTCATTTTTATGAAAAAACGGAGATCGCGGGCCTTTTATACGTGCCCGCCCAGCGGTGCCGGATGCGGGACGGGTTTCCGAAGGACTATGAGATCCAGGTCCCCGGACCGGAAGGAACGGGATGGGTCAGCGTGCAGCGGGGGACCTTCCGGAACAGCAGCCTGTCTCAGCGGGCGCTTCTGGAGCGGCCCTGCCTGACGGACCGGATCAGGCTCTGCGTGCTTTCCTGTTACGGAGGGGAGCGTGGACCGGCCTGGGAGGAGGACGCGCAGGGATATCACCGCGTCGTGGAGGAAAAACCGGCCCGGGCGCTGCTTTCCTGTCTGCATGTGATCGGGGCGCAGGATGCCGGGGCGCGGGGGCGGCATCTGGAAGCCGATGCCTCTGACCGGATCTTCTGGGACGGCAGTCAGCAGAGCGCGACGAAGGAGATCGAGGCGTAGCAGGCATACAGGAGAAAGGTCATCTGGGAGATCCTGTGCCGAAGCGGACAGAAAAGCGCACGGTGACGGGACAGAGGAGACGGAGGAGCGGGGATGAAGACTGAATCGGAGAAACGGTTTGATATTGCGGCTTTCGGAGCGGTGAGCGGCGGAGAGGTCCTCTGTACGGACGCCATTCAGGCGGCCATCGATGCGGCCGGGGCGTGCGGGGGAGAGGTATCTGTCCCAGCGGGCGTCTATCTGACCGGGGCCCTTTTTCTGAAAAGCGGCGTGTGCCTGCGCCTGGAAAAGGATGCGGTGCTATTGGGCGTGATGTGCGAGGATGCCTATCCGCTCCGCCTGAGCCGTGTGGCCGGGGTGGAGATGGATTGGCCCGCCGCGGTGCTCAACGTCATAGACGCCGCCCATGTGAAGATCTGCGGAGAGGGCACGATCGACGGCCAGGGCGAATATTGGTGGAAAAAATATTGGGGCGAGGACCGGCGCGGCGGCATGCGGGCCCCTTATGAAAAACAGGGACTGCGCTGGGCAGTGGACTATGACTGCTTCCGGGTCAGGAACGTGGTGGTCTTCAACAGCTCGGATGTGGAGCTGGAAGGATTCACCAGCAGGCGTTCCGGGTTCTGGAACATCCATCTGTGCTACAGCAGTCGGGTGGCGGTGCGGGGCGTTGTGGTGAAGGACAACGCCGGGCCCAGCACCGACGGCATCGATATCGATTCCTGCAGTCATGTACTGGTGGAGCACTGCTGTGTAGACTGCAACGACGACAACATCTGCGTGAAGGCCGGTCGGGATTGGGACGGCCTGCGCGTCAACAGGCCCAGCGAGGACATCGTCATTCAGGACTGCACCATTCTGAGGGGCGGCGGCATCGCGCTGGGCAGCGAGACATCGGGCGGCATCCGCCGCATTTCCATCCGGAACAACATGTTCCTGGGCACGGGGAGCGGGCTTCGGATGAAGTCGGCCCGTACCAGGGGCGGAACGGTTTCGGACATCACGGTGGAGGGCATGACGATGACGGACGTGCGCTGTCCGTTTTCCTTCGAATTCGACTGGAATCCCATGTACAGCTACTGCGAGATCCCGGGCGACTATACGGGCCTCGTTCCGGAGTACTGGGGACGGTTGACCCGAAAGGTAGAGAGGGAACGCGGGATCCCGCATACGGACAACATCCGGATCCGCCATGTGACGGCCGTCCTGAGCCAGAACCTCATGGGGGAGTCCACGGCGTTTCAGATTCTGGGACTGCGGGAGGCGCCCTTTCAGGGACTCGTCTTTGAGGACGTGAAGATCCAGGCCAGGGATTTCGGCAAGATCTCCCGGGTACGGGATCTGGTGTTCCGGGATGTGGAGGTCAACCTGGACAGATACCGCTGAGGCCGGGGAACCTTGGGGGAAACGCAGGAGACGCTCTCCTGACTGACGGCCGATCCTCGAAAACACCGCATGAGAAGCGCTCTCGGCTGACGGCCGATTTCCCAAAACACCGTATGAGAAGCGCTCTCGGCTGACGGCCGATTTCCCAAAACACCGCATGAAACGCCCTCTCGACCAACGGTCGATTGTCACGGAGGGGCCGATATCCTATAATGCAGGAGGACGGTCCGGTGACCGGCGCATACTGAACGGACAAAAAGGGCGGCATTGTCAAAGTGGCCGCAGCTTCAGGGAGGACGCAAAACGATGGACAGGGAAAAGGTGGGCGCTTTCATTCGGGAACAGCGCAAAAAGCAGAAGCTGACGCAGAAGGAGCTGGCGGAACGGCTCTATCTGACGGACAAAGCGGTGTCCAAATGGGAGAGAGGTTTGTCTTTCCCGGATATCACAGTGCTGGAGCAGCTGGCACAGCTCCTGGACGTGAGCCTGTTCGAACTGATGAACGGCGAGGCCAGGGATGAAGAAAAAGAAGGAAATCAGGTGGACGCGGTCCTGGCGGATACGGTGCTGACGGAGACCGTGCGCCAGGCGAACCGGTCGGGGAAAAGTCTGAGAAGCCGGTTCCGCCTGATCATCGGCATCCTCCTTTTTGGTTTTTTCTGCCTGCTGCTGATCCTGGCCGCGAACCGGCGCGCCGTCAGCCGGACACTGGACCGGTGGATGGAAAAGGCCGGACTGCCCTGGCACGGCTATGAATTTTCGGTTTCCTATGTTCCGCAGGCGCAGGATGGCTTAGAGGGTTTTTATCTCTACAGGACGGAGACAGGCGCGCCCCACAGGTTTCTGTATCATGTGTGCGGCGTCAATGCGGACGGAGAGAAAAAAGAGCTGTTCGGGCTGGAGGAATATGGGATGGATCCGGACCGTTCTCCTATGCTGCGGGCGGATGAAGCATATGTCTATGTCCTGTTCGATGGCCTCGACGATGAGAACAGCGGCGGACGCATATACGACGGGAAGGTACAGGCCGATATCCAGGGATTTTGGCCCGTTTTGTATCGGTATGACAGATTGACCGGAGAGGTCAGCAGGATCGGGACGGAGGAACCGGAGCACTTCCTGCTGATGGACGCTTTCACATGGCGGGGAGAGTCCGTTTGGTTGGAAAGCCGCTTTCGGAGCGTCACCGGCGGGTTGGATCTCGGGTTTTATCGGGAGGACGGCTCCTGCCTGTATGCCGCCGGAAATTTGCATTCCGCTGAGAGTTTTCCTTCTGCTGAGAACACAAGTTCCGCTGAGCGTTCTCGTCCTGTCGGGAGTGAGAGCCCGCATTCTGTTGTGAGCCGTTCCCTCGGGACATTTGAAGCCTCCCTTTCCGGAGAGGGCGGCTTGAAGACCGCGGGCTGTCTTTGGGACGATTCCTTTTATACCTGCGGGCCGGAGGGCGTTTACCGTCTCGACCTGTCCGGAAGGGAGGAAACGCTCGTTTATTCCGTCGATCTGCAGGACTGTGTGCGGGCGGAGATCCGTCCGCTGTCGGCGGACGGGATGCCCATGTGGGGTCTGATCTGCTCCAGGGTTTCGGAGAACTCCGGCGCGGAGATTGTCTCCTGCCGGACGGAGGTTTCTCTGCTGGACGCCGACTGGACGCTGGCGGACCGGACGGAGTTTCCGGTGGAGCT